>CAYQNV010000025.1:0-31587 GCA_964418975.1 uncultured bacterium
CCGCGTCCGCAACTGGACGTGGCACTCCAGGCCGATCACCGGCTCCCAGGCCATGCGAACTCCTTTTCGTATCCCGGGGCGATGCGCTCGGCGTCCCCCTCGGCCTCGAGCGCGCGAGCGGCGCGCAACAGCGTCGGCTCGCCGTCTTCGGGCCCGAGCAGCTGCACGGCCACGGGCAGGCCGCCCGGCTCGAGCCCCATGGGCACGGTGAGCCCGGGGATGCCAGCGAGGTTGGCGCCAATCGTGAACACGTCGGACAGGTACATGGCGAGCGGGTCGTCCGTCTTCTCACCCAGCCGGAACGGCAGCGTCGGTGCGGCGGGGAGCAGCATGAAGTCGCAGCGAGCGAACGCGGCGCGGTACTCGCTCACCACGCGCGCGCGCGCGCGCTGAGCCCGGAGGTAGTACTGGTCGTGATATCCGGCCGAGAGCGCGTACGTGCCGAGCAGTATGCGGCGGCGCACCTCGGGGCCGAAGCCCTCGCCGCGCGTATTGCCGTAGAGCTCGACCAGATCGCCCGAACCCCGGCGGGCGCCGTAGCGCACGCCATCGAAGCGCGCGAGGTTGCTGCTGGCCTCGGCGGTGGCGAGCAGGTAGTAGATGGCCACACCGAACGCACCCGGCAGGAACTCGAACGGCACGCGCACGGCGCCGGCGCGTTCCAGCGAAGCGGCCGCGCGCTCGAGCGCCTGGACGAGCGCTGCGTCCACGCCCTCGCGCCACAGGTTCGCCGGCCAGCCGAAGCGCATGCCGCGCACGCCGTCGGTCCAGCCGCGCACGTCCGGCGCGGGCCCGGTGCGTGCGCTCGCGTCGAACGGGTCGGGGCCGGCGAGCGCGCCGTACACCTCGGCCACGTCGCCCACGTGGCGCGCGAACACTCCCACTTGGTCGAACGACGAGCCGAACGCCACCAGGCCGTATCGCGACAGCCGACCGTAGGTGGGCTTGAGCCCATACACGCCGCAGAACGCCGCGGGCTGGCGCACGGAGCCACCCGTGTCGCTGCCCAATGCCACCGGGACGAGCCCGTACGCCACCGCCGCCGCGGGGCCGCCCGAGGAGCCACCCGGTACGCGCGCGAGGTCATAGGGATTGCGCGTCGGGCCGTAGGCGCTGAATTCGGTGGACGAGCCCATCGCGAACTCGTCCATGTTCCCCTTGCCCACCACCACCGCGCCCGCCTCGCGCAGTCGTCGCACGACGGTGGCGTCATAGGGCGAGCGCCAGCCTTCGAGGATGCGCGAACCGCACGTGGTGGGGTGGTCCGTGGTGCACAGGTTGTCCTTGACCAACACCGGCACGCCGGCAAGCGGACCGTTGCGAGGTGCCGCGTGGGCGGCCTCGCGGCGCGCTTGCGTGTCGGTCGAGAGCACCGCGTGGACGTCACGCTCCCAGCGTTCCGCCGGATCCGCGAAGCCCGCCTCGGCGGCCTCACCGGGCTCGAGCGCGCCGCTCCGTACGTCGCTGGCGATCGCGCGCGCCGACCGCGTCCACAAAGCCGTCTCACTCACGGTTCGAGATTCTCCACAACGGGTGGCACCAGGAAGAAGCCGTGCTCCGCCTCGGGCGCCCCAGCGGTCGCCACGCCGGCCGCGAACGTGCGCCCGTCGGGTGCGTCTGCGCGCAGCGGAGCGTCTGTCGGGGCGAACGCGGTCGGCTCGCTGCCCGCGAGGTCCAGTTGGTCCAACATCGCGACGAACTCCAGCACCCGCGAGAGCTGGAGCGCGGCGCGGTCCAGTTCCGCCTCACTCAGCGTGAGTCGGGCCAGCTCGGCGATACGCGCCGCCTCGGCGCGATCAATCGCCATCACCCACCCCGGTCACGAACCGCGCCAGCACCTTCTTCAGGGTACCGGTGAAGCGCACGGTGAGCTTCATGTCCGGGCCGTCGCCGTCGGCTTCGACCACGGTGCCGGACCCGAACTTCTCGTGCAGGACACGACGCCCCACCGCTCGTCGCGCGTTCGCGCTGCGTCCGCCACCCACGCGCGGGATCCCGAACGAGGCGTCGCCGTCGTCGGCCGCTTCCACCGGCTCGCCGTCGTCGTCGCGCGGCGCGGTCCGTGTCCCGCGCACGGCGCCCCGGAACTCGCCGCCTCCCCAGCGCGCGCCGCCGCGGTCCGCCCCACCGCGCGCGGACTCCTCGCGTTCGAGCAAGTGGTCGGGGATCTCGCCCACGAAGCGCGAGATCGCCGTGCCCCAGGCGCCATCGTAGCGTCGGCGATAGGCGGCTGCGGTGAGTAACACTTCGTCACGCGCTCGCGTGAGCGCCACGTAGAACAACCGTCGCTCCTCCTCGAGCTGTTCGCTGGCGTCGAGTGACGAGGCGTGCGGCATGAGGCCCTCCTCGAGGCCGGCCACGGCCACGGCATCGAACTCGAGGCCCTTCGCGTTGTGCACGGTGAGCAGCAGCACGCGATCGCCGTCGGTGGTGCGGTCGGCGTCGGTCAGGAGCGAGCACTCGGACAGCCAGCCGAGTAGGCCGCCAGCCGCCGCGTCGTCGTCGCGGCCCACCTGCTGCGCGGCGAAGTGCGCCGCCGCGACGCCCAGCTCGTGCACGTTCGCGCGACGCTCCGCCAGGTCCTGCTCGCCCGAGGCGTCGAGATGCTCGAGGTAGCCGCTCCGCTCCATCAGCAGCGCGAACACCCGGTCCACCGGTTCGTCGAGCCGGGCGCGCAGGTCATCCAGCAGCGTCACGAACTGCGCCGCGCCCGCCCGCGCCGCACCGCGCAGCGCGCCCACTTGCGCGAGCGCGCGGAGTGCTTCCACCGGCTCGGCGCCGGGTGCCGCGAGTCGTTCGCGCACCTGCGCCTCGACGGCCGGGCCGAGGCCGCGGCGCGGCGTGTTCCAGGCGCGGAAGAACGCTGCCGTGTCGAGCGGGTTCACGGCAAGGCGCAGGTAAGCCAGCACGTCCTTCACCTCGCGCCGCTGGAAGAACGATACGCCGCCCACGATCTCGTAGGCCATCCCCGACTGGCGCAACTCGGTCTCGAGCGCGCGCGACTGGGCGTTTGTCCGGTAGAGCACGGCGCAGTCCGCCAGCCGACGACCGCGCGTTTGCTGGCGCTGGAGCCACTGTCGCACGCGTCGCGCCTCGAACAGCTCGTCGGGTGCCAGCGCGAACACGAGCAAGGCGCCGGCCTCGCGCTCGCTCCATAGCGTCTTGCCCTTGCGCGCCACGTTGTTCGCGATCACGGCGTTCGCGGCGTCGAGGATGTTGCGCGTGCTGCGATAGTTCTGCTCCAGCCGCAGCGTCACGGCACCGGGGAACGTCTGTTCGAAGTCGAGCACGTTCGCCAGGTCGGCGCCACGCCAGCCGTAGATGCTCTGGTCGTCATCTCCCACCACGAACACGTTGCCATGCACACCGCCCAGCGCCTGGACCAAGCGGAACTGGGCGTGGTTCGTGTCCTGGTACTCGTCAACGAGTACGTGCTGAAAGCGCCGCGACCAGCGGGCGCCCGCCTCGGGATGCTCGAGCCAAAGCCGCACGGTCTCGCCGATCAGGTCGTCGAAATCGAGTGCGCCCGCGCGCCGCAGTGCCGCCTGATAGCCCGCATAGAGCGCCGCGATGTGGCGGTCGAAGTCGCCCATGGCCGCGCGCTCGGCCTCGGCGGGTCGCACCAACGCGTTCTTCGCGTCCGAGATCCGGCCCAGCACCACCCCGGTGCGGTAGGCCGTGTCGGGCAACCCCGCGGCCCGCACGAGTTCGCGGATCACCGACTCCTGATCGTCGCGATCGTAGATGCTGAAGCCCGGCCGCAGCCCCAGCGTGCCGGCCTCGCGCCGCAGGATGCGCAGCGCCGTCGCGTGGAACGTGCCGATCCACAGCCGCCGCGCCACGGCGCCCAGGTCCGATTCGATGCGGCCGCGCATCTCGCGCGCGGCGCGATTCGTGAACGTGAACGCCAGCACCGCCTCGGGCGGCACGCCGCGCTGGAGCAGGCGCGCGACGCGCCCGGTCAGGACGCGCGTCTTGCCCGAGCCGGCCCCGGCGATCACCAGCGCCGGACCCCGTTCGTGTTCGACGGCTTCCTGCTGGGCGGGATTCAAGGTGGCGACAGCCAACGGACACTCCACGCGAGGGGGCGCGACAGGGCGGAACCAACGCAATCTATCGCAGCGCTCGCGAAGGCTCCAACCCGCGCGGCCAGGGCTTCGAGTGCTCGCCCTCGCCAGCATGCCGGCAGGGCGAGGGCGGGTATTCGCCGTCGGCGAATGCCCCCTCGCCCTGCGTGAGTCGCAGGTGTGCGCAAGAGTGCCTCCGGCCCCTCACAGGGCCGGGAGATCACTTCACGAACAGCATCTCGCGGTACTTGGGCAGCGGCCACGCCTCGTCGTCGATGAGCGACTCGAGCCGGTCGGCCGCCTCGCGCACCTCCTGCATGAGCGGACGCAGCGTGGCGCCCAGCACGTGACACGCCGCCAGCTCGTCGTGACCGCCGTGCGATTCGCCCAGCGACGCGTGGATGCGCGCCACGCCGTCCTGCACGGCCTCGAGTCCCGCGGCGAGTGCGGTGACCCGCCTGCCGTAGGCCGAGCCCTTCGCCGTGCCCGAGGCTTCGCTCATCACGCGCCAGGCCGCGCCGGTGGCCGCGAGCTGACGTTCCGCCGCGGGCACCACCGCGGTGCTCAACACGTCGGCCAGCGTCTCGGCCTCGAGTGTGACTTGCTTCAGGTAGCGCTCGGCCGACACGTTGAAGCGCGCGTCCACCTCGAGCTGCGACAGCACGCCCGTCTCGACGAGGAAGGCGTGATGTTCCGGCTTCATCACCTCGGTCAGCGCTGCCGGGGTGTCCGCCAGGTTCGGCAGGCCGCGGCGAGCCGCCTCGGTCTTCCACTCGTCCGAGTAGCCGTTCCCCTCGAAGCGCACGGCGGCCGTTTCGGTGAACACCTCGCGCAGCAGCTCCGCCACGGCCTGGTCGCGGTGCTTCGGGTCCGCGCCGAGCTTTAGCTTGAGCCGCTCGGTCATCTCGTGCAGCGCCGCCGAGGCGGCTGCGTTCAGCACGGTCATGGGCACGGCGCAGTTCATGGAGCTGCCCACCGCCCGGAACTCGAACTTGTTCCCGGTGAACGCGAACGGCGAGGTGCGATTGCGGTCGGTGTTGTCCTTGGCCACCGACGGCAACTTCCCGACGCCCATCTCGATCAGGAAATGTTCTGGATCCTTCGACGCTTCGCCCTTCATGAGACGCTCGAGGATCCCGGTGAGCTGCTCACCCACGAACGCCGAAAGGATCGCCGGAGGAGCCTCGTTCGCACCCAGGCGCAGGTCGTTGTTCGCGCCCGACACCGACCAGCGCAGCGCCACCGCGCGGTCGTGCACGGCTTTGAGGCACACCGCGAGAAACGCGAGGAAGCGCAGGTTCTGGTGCGGGGTCTTGCCTGGCTCGAGCAGGTTCTCGCCCCGATCCGTGGACATGGACCAGTTGCAGTGTTTGCCGCTGCCGTTGATGCCGGCGTAGGGCTTTTCATGAAGCACGCACACGAAATCGTGGCGCAACGCCACGCGCCTCGCCACGTCCATGGTCAGGACGTTGTGGTCGTTGCCGAGGTTCACGTCCTCGAAGATGGGCGCCATCTCGAACTGCATCGGCGCGACCTCGTTGTGCCGGGTGCGGATGGGAATGCCGAGCAGGTAGAGCTCGTACTCCATCTCCTCCATGAACGCGAGCACGCGCGCCGGGATGGTGCCGAAGTAGTGGTCCTCGAACTGTTGGTGGCGCGCCGAGCCGGCCCCGAGCAGCGTGCGTTCGGACAGCACCAGGTCCGGCCGCAGCGCGTGGTGCGCGCGATCCACCAGGAAGTACTCCTGCTCGCAGCCGAGCGTGGCCGAGACCGCCTTCACGTCCACGTCGCCCAGCAGCTTGAGGAACGCCGTGGCGTTCTTGGACAACACCTCGAGCGAACGCAGCAGCGGCGTCTTGTGGTCGAGCGAGTGCCCGTGATAGCTGATGTAGGCGGATGGGATGCACAGTGTGCGACCGTTGGCGCTCTCCACGAGGAACATGGGCGAGCTCGGGTCCCACGCGGTGTAGCCGCGCGCCTCGAACGTGCTGCGCATGCCACCCGACGGGAAAGAGCTGGCGTCCGGCTCGCTCTGCCACAGCTGCGACCCGGAGAACTTCTCCAGCACGCGCAGCTCCCCGGCGAGCTGCACGTTCAGGTCCGCGAAGCTGTCGTGCTTCTCGGCCGTCAGCCCGGTCATGGGCTGGAACCAGTGCGTGAAGTGCGTCGCACCGTGCGAGACCGCCCAGTCACGCGCCACGGAGGCCACCGTTTCGGCGACCTCGCGCGTGAGCGGCGAGCCGTGCCGCAGCGTGGACAGCAGCGCGTTGTACACCTCGCGCGGCAGCCTTTCGCGAAGTTTGATCAGGTCGAGGACGTGCCGCCCGAAGTAACTGCTCACCGGGGCGCGATGGCCGTCCGGGAGGCGCGGGGCGTCGAACGTGCGAGGTTGGCGCGCGCTCACATCGAGCCGCGCCAGGTTGCGAGGCGAGGTCATACGGGACTCCCGTGGAAGACCACGACGAGCCGAACCCGTCGCGATCGGTTGAGGGGCATGGAGCCACCGCAAGGCGCTCAAGCGACCCTGCGCGCGACCCCCTCCGTGTGCGGCATCCTAGCGCATCCGTTATCGGCTTGGCCAAGCGGGACTTGACCCCGTGTGCCGGGGCTGCTCCCCCCAGGACCTCGCCTCAGAACTCCGGACCGATGCTGAAGTGCCAGCGGGGCCGCGCGATACGGTCGAGGTCGGTGGCCCACGCCACATCGAGTTTCATGGGCAACCCGAGCAGCCATGAGCGCACACCCGTGCCGAACGCGAAGTAGGGATCGCGCAGGTGACGGCCGCGCTCGTCCCGCAGCCAGAACCGCGGTGTCGTGCCTTCGTTCCAGATCGTGCCAAGGTCCGCGAACAGCGCACCGCGGAACCGCATGTTGCCGAGAGGGAGTGGCCCCACCACGCCGAGGTCCTCCACGAACGGGAAGCGCAACTCGACATTGACCATGGCGAGCCGCGTCCCGATCAGGTCGAAATCCGGGAAGCCCCGCAGCGTGGAGAACCCGCCGACGCGGAACGCCTGCGGGTCGCGGCCACCGCTCGCGCCACCCAGCAGGCGCGACGCGAACGAGTATCCGTGCGAGAGGTCCGCATAGCGCCGCACGTCGAACGTACCGGTGTGATACGCGAGCCCGTTCCGGAACCACGCGAACGACGGGCTGTAGGTGAGGTTCCAGCGCCGACCATTCACCGGCCCGCTCGACCCGAACAGCGAGTTGTCCCCCACCAGCGACAGGGACGGCGACGAGGCCGAGCGATACTCGCGGTTTGTGGCCACGATGCTGCCGTCGCCGCGCTGCTCGAAGAACTGTTCGTCCACGAACATCTGTGTGAACTGCGCCTCCACGCGACGGAAGCGATCGAACGGGTAGCTCCATCCGGCCAGCGCGCCGAACGTGCGCTCCGAGAACAGCTCGGCGCTGCCCAATTGCTCGCCCAGCGTGGTGACGCGGGACTCGAAGTAGTTCTTGAAGTGGAACACGCCCACGCTCCAGTCGAGTCGGCGGGGCAGGACGTTGTAGAGCAGCAGCGCGTTGGCGTCCGAGATGGAGTTGGAGAACACGTCGCCCGCGAAGTACAGGTTGTGGTCGCCGAGGAAATCACTGAACACGATCTGCGTGGAGCCGGCGAACCCAAAGCTGCTCGCCGCCAGCGCCCCGACCTGGACCGCCTCGGGGGCCAGTCGCCAGCGATAGGGTGCCGGCTTCTGCCCCAGCACGCTGTCGGAGAGTGCGAACGGGCCGCCGCGCTCGCGGAGCGGCGTGAGGGCCGGACGTATCGCCCGCAGCGTGTCGGTCGGCAGCGGCAGTGAAGCGGGTGGGGGGAACCCGCCGCCGTCCCACGGCGGGGGCTCCGCGGCGACCGGCCGGAGCGGGCCGCGCGGTCCACCCGGCCGCGTGCCGTGTCGACCGCCGAACGCGGCGGTGGTGTCGGGTGTGGTGACCGAGTCCGGCCAGGCGGCCGTGAGCGCCGCGCGCGGCGAGTCTTCGCTGGGGGCCGCGGGCGGCTCCGAGCGGGCCTGATCCAGCGTCAGCACGGAGGCGGGCGCGTTCTTGCGCAACCGCTTCACCACCGGGTCCAGCGTGAGCGGCTCCTGCACGGAGAAGATGTCGTAGCCGCCGCGGTCGAACGCCGCGAACACCAGCCGATCGTTCTGTCGCGACCACGACACGGACTGCACCCCGCCCGTGAGATCGGTGAGCTGCGTGATGCTGCTGTCCGCCACGTCGTAGAGCGCCAGGTTCGGTGAGCCACTACGATCCGTGATGAACACGAGCCGGCGGCCGTCCGGCGACCAAGCCGGTCCGTGGTCGTCCCCGGCGGTGTCGAGCAGGAAACGCGTCGCGCGTGAATCCACATCGTACTCGTAGAGCCCATAGCGGCCGAAGCCGGTGTGCGGGCGCTCCGGCTGCAGCACTACGGGAGCCAGCCGATCCGAGGCGAACGTGATGCGCTTGCCGTCCGGCGTCCACGTGGGTTCCTTCTCGTCCCACGCATCGTCCGTGAGCCGCGTCGCCTCGCCCGTCCGGGCATGCACGAGCCACAGGTCCGAGCGGCCGCGCGTCAAGCCCAGCACGACGATGGAATCCGAGACCGGCGACCACGCCGGGAACGACACCTGGTCGCACGGCACGTCCAAGCGTTGCAGCACCTTCCCATCGTTGGAATCCACGACGTAGAGCCGGTCACGCCCCTGGCTCCCGGCCACGAACGCGAGCCGGTTGCCGTCCGGCGACCAGGCGATCGAAGTACGCAACAACGGGAACGCCTCGAACGCTACGCTGCGCTCGCCGCGCACCACGCGACGCAGCACCCGGCCATCGAACGCTGACATCAGGAACACGTCGGTGTACTGGCGGCGGTCGCTGAACCAGGCCACGCGGTCGCCCTGCGGCGAGACCGAGGGCCAGAAGTTCAACGCACTCGCGTCGCGTCGGTGATCGGTGAGCCGGCGACCGAACGCCTCGGGATGATCCAACCGCGCCAGTGTGGGCCAGTAGCGCTTGCGCAGCATCTCCCGCCACTGCTGGTCGAATCGGCGCGGGGACAGCCCGTAGGTGCGCTGGAACGCCCGCTCGAAGTTGTGCATCTGGCGCGCGCGCCGCAGCAGGTCTCGGAACCGCTCCTCGCCGTGCCGCACGATCAAGTATTCCACCGCGGACTGGCCCATCTTGTAGACGAGATAGCCACCCGCGTACTCGAGTGGGGGCAGGTAGCCGGTGAGCGTGCCGTCGCGCACGAACATCTCCGCCACCGGCTCCATGCCGAGCGAGAAGTACTCGGCCATGCCCTCGGCGAACCACAGCGGGATCTGGAACAGGCCCTGGCCCGAAAGCAGCGACACGCCCGGGGCGTTGTAGAAGATGTCGAACTGGAACGCGTGCACCAGCTCGTGCACGAGCACGTGGCGGAAGTCCTCGTACGAGCCCGTGAACGGAACCACGACGCGGTCACGCAGCGCCTCGGTGAAGCCGCCGGTGGAACCGTCGATCAGGCCGCTGGTGACGTTTGTCTGGCTGAACTCGTGGTGCGAGGCGTACAGGATGATGGGGATGCGCTTGCTGAGCGTGTGCCCGGTGCGTTTCGTGAACACGGCCTGGGTCTTCTCGGCCAGGTCCAGCGTGCGCATCGCCAGGCTGTCGGCGCCGGAGTCGAAGTACACCTCGAAATGGTCCGAGGTGATAGAGTGCCAGTCATGGCCGCGATACTGCACCTTGTTCTGGCCGAAATACTGGGCGTGCGCCACGCCCGCGAACACCACGAGCCCCAGCAGCCACAGGGCCGCGCACGCGAGACGGTTCCGACGAGACATCATGCTGCGGTTCCTTTCTTCCCGGGTCGCCGCTCTTGGTACGGCTTCCCCAATGTACACCGTGCTCCCCGATTCCGTTCCCATTCCCGCCACCGTCGCCGTGATCAGTACTCCCAGCGCGCCTTGAGGTTGACGTTGAAGTCGGTGTTGGGCTGCACCGCATTGCTGATCGTGCGACGCCGCGACACGCCACTCGTCACGAAGATGAAACGATTGACGCGGTACTCCGCCTCGACGTTCTGCTCGAACAGGTCGGTGGGGTCGAAACGAATCGAACTGTTGTGGGTCTTGCCCAGACCCGGCACGCGTTGGCGGTAACGGAGTGCCAGCCGATCGGTGACCTGCGAGCCCACGCCCACCACCAACTCACCCTCCCCGGACAGCACGCCGCCGCGATCCCGCTGGACCTCCCAGTCGGTGATGGCGCCACGGAAGAACTCCGAGAGCCCCGCCGACAGCTGTGCGTTCAGCTGCCGCGTGAAGTAATCGTCCAGTAGCGGCGACGCCGAGACCTTGCCGGCGGCATCGAGATAGCTGCCGCGTGTCAAACCGTCGAGGATGCTGCGCTGGTCCGCTTCGCTGTTGCTGCTGGTCAACGAGATCACCGGCTTGCTCGAGCGGCCGGTGAGCTGCGCCGTGATGGTCTCGATCGGCGCTTGCCCCTGGCCGACGGCCACGACGGGCCTGAGCTTGGTCTCGGCGGCGATGTCGAGCAGCGGGTCCACGCCCTGTTGGTTGTCGAACGTGAGGTCGGCGTTCAAGATGCGGAAGCGGTTGCTGAGGAACTGGTAGGTGCCGCGCAGCGCATGCATCTCGCCGTAGATGATGAGCGAGTCCGCCGTCTGCTGCAGGTCCAGGTCCACGTCGAACTCCATGTCGGCTTCGGGCGTGCGCCAGCGCAGGTTGTTCGTGGCGTCGGCCTGGATGCGATAGGTCCAATACAGGGGTTGCGTCGTGGCGGCCCGCTTCTGCACCTCGCTCTGCTTCGCGAAGTCGAACTCGATGACGCCGCGCTTGAGGTGTGCCTGCCCGGTGACCTGTGGAAGGCGTTCGCCGCCCACGAGCGGGCCATCGCTCACCACGAAGTCGCCATCGAACAGCACCGCGTAGAGTCCCTCCTCCGACGCGGCGAAGTCGCGCATGGTCAGCCCGAAGCGGTAGTTCTGGAGTCGGCCGCGATCCAGTTGCACCGTGCCCCTGGACGACAGTCGCCCGGTGCGCCCCTGCCGCGCCCACAGCGTGTCGAGCGTGATGCGCGACTGATCGAAGTGGAGGTTGGCACCGAGGCCCTCGATGACCTCGCTGCGGTTGATCGGCCGCACCACGCCGTCGCGGATGCTGGCGCGGCCGGAGAGGCGCGGGGAGCGTGTCGTGCCGCCGATGTCGGCGCCGAGCTCGAATTTGCCGCGCGCGGACTGCAGCTGCGGCAGGAGGATCGGCAGCACTTGCAGATCTCCGGCCGGGATGTCGATGCGGCCACGCACCTCGGCGTCAGGCACGCGGGGCGGTCGGCCGAGCGCCAGGTCGAGTGGCAGGCTCAGGCGCGCCTTGGACTCCACGTTCTGCATGCGCGCGGTCACGTCCTGTGCTTCGAGCCGGCCATTGGCGTAGCGCGCGCGCACGTCCACCCGTTCGGCGCGGATGTCACGCCAGCCGAACCGGTCGGCACGCGCCTGCACGTCGAGCACGGGAGCGGCGGGCCGTCCCGAGAGCGAGAGCGTGCCGGAGACCGCGCCGTCCCAGCCGAGGCCACTCGGGGACAGCCCCGCGAGTGGGGCCACCGGGAACGCGGCGGCCGTGGCATGCCCGCGGCACGACGCGGCGTCGCGCAACCAGCGCACCAGCGCCGTCGGCGAGAGCGAATCCGGAAACGGCGCCGGCGCGCGTTCCACCGCGCCCGCAGCGCGAAACGTGCCGCCGCCGAGCGCGAAGCGTCCGTCTTCCAGTTCCAGCCGGTGGGGTGCTCCTGCCAGCACGAACGAAACCGAATCCGCCGCGTGCCCATCGAACACCGGGCGGCCGGCGCGGCCCTCGAAGCGCCAGCGCGGATCACCCGAGCGGCCCTGCACCGTGAGCCTCACGTTCGCCCGACCTCCCAGTCCCCAGTTACGCGGGAAGCCCACCCGTGCCAGGTCCAGCCGCGCGCCGGTGAACTCGAAGTCGTAGGGCCCGCCCGGCGCCGCCCAGCGACCCCGCGCCTCGACGTGCGCGTCGCGGTCGTTGGCGGCGAGTCGTTCGAACACAACCCCGTTCGCGTCGCCGGCGAGCCGAACCGGAGGTTCGGCCACGAAATGAAACTGCTCGCTGACCATCTCGGCCGACGTGAGCGTCATCCCCCACGCGGCCTCTTTCCACGTCGCCTGCCCGGTCATGGCGATGGTCGTGTCCCCGGCCTGCGCCGTGAGCGGCATGAAGTGCACCACCTGGTCACCGAGCGTGATCGGCGCCGCCGCGCGGTCCAGGTGCAACCCCAGAAACGTGCCGTCTTGGGCCTCGGCGCGTGCGGTCAGCTGCGGCGTGGGCAGTAGTCGCCCGCGCAGGTCGCCGAGTGTCCAGCGCGAGAACGTGGCCGAAGCCCAACGCGTGTCGGCGCCGGCGAGCTTGCCCGTCACCCACAGCGCGCCGGCACGGCTCTCCACCGTGCCCTCGGCACTCTCGAGCAGCCCCGTGAGCCCCGTGGCCCGGCCGTCGGGCCACTCCTCGAGCGGCAGGTCGCGCACCGTCCACGGCCCGCTCCAGGTGCCGTTTCGCTCGGTGCGGCCGTTCAGCGTGAAACGCCCGCCGCGGCGCTGCCCCTGCACGCGGAACGAATCCGGGGCGTTGGCCGGGAAATCCACGCGGACGAGCGCACTATCCACGCGCCAACCCTGCCACTCCGAGGCGGCGAGGCGCGCCTCGAGCAGCGCCCTAGGGGCTCCGCGCGTGTCCACCTAGTAGCGGAACCAACCGTTCAGTGCTCCCTTCGGCCAGCCGTCGAGCTGGAGGAATTGCCATTGCGCCGGGTCGGCGCGCTGCGCGTCGCCGAGGATCTGCCAGCCGGCTCGCGACCAGCGCAGCGCGCCCACGAGGTCGCCCGCGCCCGAGAGCGCGCGCAGCGAATCGAGCGCCAGCTCCGTTCCGTTCCAGCTCGCGATGCCGCTGCCCTCGGCGGCGAGTCCATCCCATTCCAACGTGGAGCGGAAGCGGCCG
Source organism: uncultured bacterium (assembly GCA_964418975.1). Classification (GTDB taxonomy): domain Bacteria; phylum Eisenbacteria; class RBG-16-71-46; order RBG-16-71-46; family RBG-16-71-46; genus JAIOPA01. The sequence goes on from CAYQNV010000025.1 coordinate 13,064, forward strand.
CGCCAGTCCTTGCCACCCTGCGCATCGAGCACGAACGCTCCTTCGCCCGGCACGTCGAACGACCGGTTGTCGAACACCTTCGCCAGCCAACTCCACCGCACGCGGCCCACGGTGATGTGGGCGTGCCGCACCGGGTCGCCGCCTCGCCAGTTGGCCTCGGCGCGCATCTCGAGATCGGTCATGCGGAGCTCGGTGACGCGTACGCGCACGCCGCTGGTGTCGGCACTCAAGTCGGCCACCAGCTTCTCCAGTTTGCTATCCCACGGCCCGTGCTCCCATTTGAGGCGTTCGAGCCGTACTCGGGTCTCCGCGCCCAGGTTGGCGACGACGTCACCGTCCACATCGGACACCGTGCCGTACGGCACGGGGGTCACCACGTCGGCACCACGAACGTGCAATTGCACCTGCACCGGTCGCGGCGCGCCCCGGCGCCGGCTCGGATCCGAGCGCCACACCGGCAAGCGCCACCCGCCATCCGCGCCCACGAGTCGTACGCGCGGCCGATCGAGCGTCACATCGATCACGCCAAACTGGCCGCGCAACAGCGACCACGCCGAGTAGTCCACGCGCATCTCTTTCGCCTCGAGCAACGTCTCGCCGTCGCGGAAGCGCACGCGGGGCTCCACAGCGCGGAAACCGGTGAAGGGATTCCCGCGGATGTCCCGCATCTCCAGCACGAGGTCACTGTGCTCGCGCAGCGTGCGATTCAGGAGCAGCGACAGCTCGCGCGCGACGAGCTCGGTGCGGTTCATGAAGAACAGGATGGCGCTCGCGATACCCAACACGAGCACGCCCGCCAACACGAGCAGCGCCAGGCGCGTGAGCTTGCCGACGGTCCAGCGCACCGGCTGCGGGACATGCTCGACGACCTCCTCGATCTCCTCGCGGAGGGTCTCCACGACGCCGTGATGTTCGGGGGCGTCGTCCGGGGTGGGTCGCTCGTCGCTCATGTGTCGTTCGGGTCAGAAGCTCGGACCGATGGCGAACTGGTAGGCGAATGGCTGCTGTCGGCCGCCCACCTCCGCGCCCCGGAACTCGGGATGTCGGCTCCAGGCCAGGTCCAGGCGCAGCGGACCAAAAGGTAGCAGGAGCCGTGCCCCGACCCCGTAGGAGTAGCGCAGATCGCCCGGAGCGCCCCGGCGAGCGTCCCAGGGTCCGACGAAGTTCGCGATCCTCAAATGTTCAGGCCGTGCCCACACGTTGCCGGCGTCCAGGAACACCTCGGCGCCGAGCGGGCCCCAGACGGGAATGCGGAGCTCGAGGTTGCCGAGCAACATGGCAAGCCCGCCGTCACCCGGGATGGAGTTCTCGCCCCAGCCGCGCAATGAGTTCACGCCCCCGACGAAGAAACGGCGCTCTTTCGGGACACGCGCGACACGTTCGTCCTGGGAGCCCGGGGCGAATGCGTTCGAGCCATCGCCGATGGGTCCCATGACGCCGCCGGATCCGCGCGCGGCGAGCGACCAGCCGTTCGCTCGAGGCGAATACCAGCTCGAGATAAGCTGGAGTTTCTGGTAACTGCTGGCACCTCGCAGCGGCCCGCCGGCCATCTCGGCCACCACCGTCTGCAGCGAGCCGCGCGAGGGCGTGATGCGATCGTCGCGGGTGTCGCGGAACAGCGACAGGGCGATGCCGTTGTCCCAGTAGCGCTGCAGCACGGTCGCGAGCGAGTCCTTCGTGGCCTGGTCGGTGTCGAGCAGGATATCGTAGCTCTGGTGGACGAGCGCCGTGTGCCCGGTGAGTCCGCCGCGGAAGATGCGAGAGAACTCGCGCAGCATGCCCAGCTCCAGCCCACGGCTGTCGCGCCGCTGCAGGAAACGCGAGTCGCGGTCGTCCCGGCCGTCCTCGTAGAACACGGCCGCCTGGCCCTGCAGTCGCAGTCCGAGCAGCCACGGCTCCACCAGGCTCGCGCTGCCGCGGCCGTGCCGCAGGCGCAGCACCTGCGACTCGTCCTGCGCGCTCGTTCGCTGCCGGTCGAGCGCCAGGTCGCCGTTCAACGAGCCCAGCAACGCCTTGCGGTCCAGGTTGCGATGTCCCCACGCGCCGGAGAAGCGGAACAGGTCGGCGGAGCCGCTGCCCACGCCCAGGTCCACCCAGCGCGGCCTGCGCTCGGTGACGCGCAGCAGCAGGTCCAACTGCCCGCCGCTCGAGTCGGTCACGGACGAGACCTGCACCTGGCTGTAGAGCCCGGTGTCGTACAGCCGCTCCACCGACCGTTCGAGCCGCGAGCGGCGGTACACGTCGCCCGGTCGCACGAGCAGCTCCCGTCGCGCAAGCGATTCCTGCAGCCGGCCTGAGCCCTCGTAGTCGATGCGGCCGATCGTGTAGCGAGGTCCCTCGCGGACCGCGTAGTGGACGAGGATGGCGAGCGGATCCGGGACACCCCGCTCGGCCGAGGCCCGCGTGTGCGGCCGGTAGCCCCGCTCCTGGTAAGCCCTGGAGATCTGCAGCGTGTCGAGTCCGAGGAACGATGGGTCGTACTCCCGCCCCGGCCGCGCGAGCAACGCGCGCCGGATCTCGCGGTCGTGGAACGCGTGCACGCCCGTGAGTTCGACGTGCGCGACGCGCGAGCGCGCGCCCTCGTCCACGACGAACAACACGCGCGCCGCGGACGGATCGCGCGTGGATTCGAGCACCCAGTGGACGCGCGCGTCGAGGTAGCCGTAGTGGCGATAGAGCGCGGCGATGGACGAGGTGTCGGCGCGCAGGTAGTCCAGCCGCAGCGACGGCCGCTCGCGCCACGGCAGGCGCGAGGGCCGGCGGGTTTTCAGGTTTGCCGCCTTGAGTTCACGCCCGCCGAGGCGGCGCATCCCCTGGAAGCGCACGCTGGCGATGACGCGCAACTCGTCCGGCAGCTCGCCGCTCGACTGTGCGAGCAGTACCCCCGGGGACAGCAGCGCCAGTGCCGCGAGCAGGACCGCGAGTGTCGCGCGAACCCGGCTAGCGGTGGGAGGGCTCAACCGTGGTCGTCTCCCGGGGAGCCTTGTCGATGGCACGCAGGCGCTGGAACGGGCGCATGAGATCCTTGGAGATGATGAACACGAACAGCGTCCCCACCAGTACCAGTCCCACCTTCTGGAAGTTCATGTAGGTTCGTCCGGACACCGCCCGCCGCCGCAGCCCCTCGAGCACCGCCAGCGTGACGTGTCCGCCGTCCAGCAGCGGCACCGGGAGCAGGTTGAACGCCATGATCGCGATGTTGATGAGCGCCATGAGGTAGAGCCACCGGTCGAGACCACGCTGCGCGGAGTCGCGCGCCATCTGCCCGATGAAGATGGGTCCACCCACGGACTCGCGGTAATAGGCCGGCCGGGTGAGCGTGAGCCACAGGCTGCCGTAGACGTCGACGATGACGCGCTGCGTGCCCCGGAACGCGGCGGGCACCGCCTCGGCGAGCGACAGGCGCTCGGTCCACTCCATGCCGCGGGGGGCTTCGATGCCGATGAGCGCGCCCTCCCCGGTGCCGTCCACGCGCATCGGCGTGATGCTCAAGTCGAACGCCTTGCCGTCGCGTTCGAGGCGGAACACGATCGGTTGGTCCGCACGACCCTTGAGCGCCCGCGCGATGTCCGTGAACGTCTGCACCGGGCGGCCGCCCACCTCGAGCACACGGTCGCCCTCCTTAACGCCCGCCCGGTAGGCCGGCATGCCGGTCCCCACGCCACCCACAACGGCGGGTGGCGGCGGCGGCTGCAGGTCCCCGAGTACGCGCTTCATGCGCTCGGCAGGCAGCGTCACCACGAGCGGCTGACCGGCACGCGACAGCTCCAGCTTGGCACTCGGCCGCGTCTCGAGGCCGCGCGCGGCGAGTTCGAGGTCGTGCCACGTGGCGAGCGGCTTGCCGTCGAAGCGCGTGAACGTGTCGCCCGCTCGCAGGCCCTCGGCCCACGCCACGGTGGAATCCGGCAGGGGCCCGAGCTGGTTGGACCAATCGGGCTGGTGCACGCCCACCAAGAACGTGAGCACGAGCACGACGAATGCTGTGACGAGGTTAGCAGCCGGGCCCGCCACGGCGATGATCACGCGGCCGGACCACGGATGGGTGAGGAACTTCTCGGGACCGCCCTCGGGCATGGTGCCGTCGTCGTTCAAGTGGTCCCCGGCCATCTGGACGAAGCCACCCAACGGGATCCACGACAGGCAGTAGCGCGTGCCGCCGCGCGAGAACCCGATCATCTCGGGGCCCATGCCAAGCGAGAACTTGAGCACCGTGACTCCGCGCCACTTGGCCGCGAGGAAATGGCCCAGTTCGTGCACGAAAATGACGATGCCGAGCAGCAGGATGCCTGGCAGGAAACCACCGATACCCACGGCTCCTCCTTGTCCCACGGGAAGTTGCGCGAAGCTACTCTCGTGACTTCTGAAGCGTCAAGCGTCGCATCATGCATCGGCCCGTTGACGGAATTTCCCGAGACACGAAACCGTCAAGCGTGGTGCGATCGCTCCTCGAGCACTTCGCGATAGGCCGCGAGCGTGCGTTCCGCCGTGTGGGCGATGCCGAACGCCTCGACCGTGCCGCGCGCCCGCTCCACCCAGGCCGCACGCAGGTCGGGGCGCGCGAGCGCCTCGACAAGGGCGTGCGCCAGCGGCGCCGGCAATAGACCCTGTACCAATCGCCCGTTGACGCCGTCACGCACCACCTCGGGCACCCCGCCGACTGCGGTGGCCACGATCGGCACGCCCAGCACCTGCGCGTCGAGCAGCGACGTGCACAGTCCCTCGAGATAGCTGGACAACACGAACACGTCGAACTGACGCATGAGCGCGCGCGCCTCGGGCCGGAACCCGAGCAGGTGCACGCGCGATTCGAGCTGGAGTTCCGCGCGGCGGCGTTCGAGCGCTGGGCGACACTCGCCCTCGCCGAGCCACACGAAGTGGGCGCGCGGCCGTGCTGCCACCACGTCGCGCGCGGCCTCGAGCAGCAGCGCATGGTTCTTGTGCGGCGCCAGCGACGCCACCGTGCCCAACACCTCGGCGTCCGCGGGCAGTTCCGCCAACTCCCGTAGATCCGGGGCCGGTTCCGCGCCAGAGGCGCGGACTTCGGAAATATCCACACCGCTCGGCACTAACCGCATGCGATCCGCCGGCACGCCCGAGGCGAGCATGGCCTGGCGCACGCCTTCGCTGATGCACAGGTAGCGGTCCACGGGCAGCGCGTACTTGATCCGGCTGAACGGGTTCGTGCGCACGCGAAAGTCCACACGCCGCGACACGAAAACCGCGGGGACGCCGGCCCAGCGCGCAGCCGGTACGCCGAGCGCGTGCGCGTGCGCGCTGTGGCAGTGCGTCACCTCGGGCTTCGCCTCCCGCAGCGCGCGCCGGGCGGCCCACACGGCGAACGGGTCCAGCTCGCCGCGCGCGTCCCACCGCACGGTCCGGAAGCCCTCGGACGTCGCGCGTTCGAGCAGCGGTCCCGGCGGCGCTAGTAGCCATTGCTCGTGTCCGAGTCGGGCGAACTCGCGCATGAGCAGCAGCGCCTGGGCCTGGCCGCCACGCCAGGTCCTGCCCGTGTCCAGATGGGCGATCCTCATGCGCCGACTTCCGCCAACGCCTGAGCGAACTGTCGTCCCACCGCCTGCGGCGTGCCGAGCTCGCGAGCGCGCGCCTGCCCCGCAGTACCCAGGCGCTCGCGACGCTCGGGCGACGCGATGAGTTCGGCCAACGCTGCGGCGAGGGCTTGTGGCTCGGCGCGCGGCACCAGGCGTAGGTGCACGCCGTCCTCGAACACCTCGCGGGGCCCGTCCCCGTCGCCGGTGACGACGGCCCGCCCCGCGGCGAGCCCCTGCCACAGCTTGTGCGGGATGACGCGGCCGGTCTTCTCGCCCGCGCCGAACGCGCCCAGTGCGATGTGCGACGCCTCGAGCACGCGCGGCGCGTCGGCATAGGCCAGCCGTCCGGTGAACTCCACCCGCGTCAGCTTCCGTTCGCGCGCGAACTTGCGCGCGTCCTCGTACTGGATGCCGTCGCCGACCAGTTGCACCACGAACGGCGGCAAGCTTCCTGCACGCGCCTCGAGCGCCGCCACGGCCTCGAGCAACGTGCGCACGCCGTGCAGCGGCAGGAACCCACCCACATAGGTCACCCGCACCGGGCCCGCCGCCGGAGGCGGCGGAACTGTAAAAAACCGCTGCTCGGCTCCGACCAGCACGCGCCGCAGCCGCGAGCGCTCGGCGCCCAACGACACGAACAACTCACCGTGCGCCCACGTGTCGCACAGGAGCAGGTCGGCGGCCCGGAACGCCCAGCGGTCGATGCTTCGGTTCCAGCGCGCCTGCCCGGAGTCCCGCGCGTGCAACTGCCAGTCCCCGACCAGCGTGTCCCAGCGCGAAACGAGCGGATCGAACACCAGCGGCCGCTTCCCCCGGAGCCTCGCCGCGAGCGGCACATCCTTGTGGCGAAACTCCGGCACCCACAGCACGTCCGACACCTTCGCCACGCGTGACCACGCCAGTACCAGCGCCGGATAGCGCAGCCACGCGCGCCGGCCGCGTGCGCGCGCCTCGACCACGCGGTGACCGGCCGACTCGAGCCCGGCGCGCAGGATGCGATTGCGCGGATAGCCGGGATCCCAGGCCCCGAAGCAGCACAGCGTGCTCACGTGCGCGACCCGTCTCGTGTGCGCTGCCAGAGCTCGGCGTATTTCAAGAACACCTGCGCCGCGGCGAAGCCGCACAGCACGAGTCCGTGCGCGCCGTCCAGGACGCCCAGTTGCAGCACGTACTGCCGCAGGAATCGCAGCGGCGGCCGCACGACCACGTCGAGCGCCGTCGCGCGTCGGCCGCGCCGCCACGCCTTCTCGGCGCCGGCGCGTGCGTAGCGCACGCACTTCGAGGTGCAGTCCTCGAGCGTGCGATAGCTGTGGTGCTCGAGCACGCCCGCGAGGCGGGCTGGACCCGGGCCCTGGACCTGAACCTGCTCGTGCACCTCGGCGGCGTCGAACCGGGCGCGGTCCCGGCGGAAGAGCCGCACGACGCTCTCGCCCTGCCAGCCGCACCAGCGGATGCGCCGCCCGAGGAACCAGGTCACTCGCGCCAGCCGGAAGTGCGTGGCGCCGCCGTCCGCGGTTGCGGCAGCCGTGCGCAGCGCAGCCACCGCCGGCGCGTCCAGGCGCTCGTCGGCGTCCAGCCACAGCACCCACGGCTCGCTACAGCGCGACAGCGCGAACGCGCGCTGCGGGCCGAAGCCGTCGAACGCACGCTCGTGCACCCGCGCACCGAGTCGTTCGGCTGCCGCACGCGTGGCACGATCCCCGCGCGGATCCCACACCACCACCACCTCGCGGGCGAAGGCCAGCGCGGGGATCAGTACCTCGAGGTCGCGCGTCTCGTCACGCGCCAGCAGCAATACCGAGATTGGGGCTTGGTCGTCCATGGCGTCCCAAGTGGTCGAGCACGCGCTCGGCGGCCGCATCGGGCGAGAGCGCGGGCAGGCAGTTCCAGTGCGGGCACACGGTGCGCTCGCACGCACGGCACGGCAAGCTCGTCCGCCACCAACCGTGACGCCGGTCGTCGGGCGTCCACGCGTCGGGGTGGGCAGGCCCGAACCAGGTGTAGGTGGGTACATCGAACGCCACCGCGAGATGGCGCGGACCGCTGTCGGTGCCGACCAGCGCGCGCAGCGAGGCGATGGCGCCGGCGAGCGCTCCCACGTCCGGCGCACGCAGCGTGCGCGTGCCCGGGGCGAGTGCCGCGAGTCGCGCGAGGGATCCCTCCTCCCCCGGCCCGCCGATCCCCACCACGCCGTGCCCCGCCGCGAGGAGCCGACGTGCGAGCCGCGCCGAATGGGAGAGCGGCCAGGTCTTGGTGGGCCACGAGCCCGCCGGCACCAGCGCCACGGTGTGCGGCGGGTCGGCGACCCCGGCCGTCGCGAGCAGTGCGGCGCCCGCGCGCCGCGCGGGCTCGGAGAGCACGAGCTGCGGCCGCACCGGCACGTCCGCACCGCCCGCCGCGCGCGCCAGCCGCAACAGCGAGGCCGCGGCGTACTCGCGCCGGTCCTCGCCCGGGTGCGCCACGCGCGCCAGCGTGTGATGGTAGAGCGCGCGGCGCCCGCGCACGTCGAAGCCCCACACGTGCCGGGCACCCGAGCCACGCGCGATCAGCGCACTGCGCGCATTGCCGAACAGGTCCACCGCGAGCGCGGGCTTGAGCGCGCGCAGCGCGAACATCATCGACAGCGTCGAGCGGATCGTGCGCTCGAGTGGCCAGACGCGGGCGATTCCGGGCTGCCCCTCGAGCAGCGGCGCGAAGCGCGCCTCGGTCACCACGTGCAGCGGGGAGCCCGGGTGCCCGGCCGCGAGTGAGCGGAATGCGACCGTGGACAGCGTGACGTCGCCGAGCGCGCGCAGGCGCACGGCCACGATCGGCAGGTTCACGCCTCCACCACGCGACGCGCGGCCGTGCGCGCCCAGGCATCGACGCCGCGCAGCTGATCCAGTGACTCCACGCGCTCCGGGCGGTGTTCCGCGAGCACGCGCTCGAGCACTTCCGGAAGCCGGCCCAGCGCGATCGCACCGTCCAGGAAAGCCTGCACCGCCACCTCGTCGGCGGCGTTCACCACGCACGGCGCCGTGCCGCCCGCGCGGCCCGCGGCCAGCGCGCACTGAAACGCGGGATAGCGCTCGGGCTCGATCGGCTCGATCTCGAGGCCGGCGAGCGCCGTGACCGGCAGCGCCGGAACAGCCGCGCCCCAGCGCGCGGGCCACGACAGCGCCAGCTGGATCGGCAGGCGCATGTCGGCGTGAGCGGCCTGCGCCACCAGCGAACCGTCCCGAAACGTGGCGATGGCGTGCAGCACCGCGCGCGGATGAATCACCGCGTCCAGTTGCTCCCACTCCAGCTCGAACAGTGCGCGCGCCTCGAGGATCTCGAGGCCCTTGTTGAAGAGCGTCGCCGAATCGGTGGTGATGCGCGGCCCCATCCTCCACACCGGGTGCGCCAGCACCTCGGGAGCGGTGGCGCGGCGCCAGTCGGGGTGAGCCCGGAGCGGCCCCCCCGAGGCGGTGAGCGTCAACCGGAGCACCTCCGCCGGCGGGCGGCCGTGCAGGCACTGGAGCGCGGCCGAATGCTCGCTGTCGATGGGAAGCAGCGAGCCTCCGGCTCGCTTGAGCGAGGCGGCGACGAGCGGCGCGCCGATGACCAGCGTCTCCTTGTTCGCGAGTGCCAGGCGCGCGCCGCGGTCGAGCGTGGCGAGCGAGGCGGCGAGGCCGGCGGCGCCGACGATGCCGTTCACCACCAGCGGGGCGCCGCAGCGGGCGGCCAGGCGCGCGGCCGCACCCGGGCCCACCTCGACGTCGGCGCCGGGGGCTGCCGCGCGCAACTGCTCGCGCGCCGCAGCCGGGTCGGCGGCCTGTTCCAGCGCCAGATGCAGCGGGCGCCAGCGCGCGGCCTGCTCGCACAGTCGCTCCAACGAACGTCCGGCCGCAAGTGCGACCACGTGCAGGTGGCCCGACTCGCGTTCGGCCACGTCCAGCGTCTGCTCGCCGATCGAGCCGGTCGAGCCGAGGATCGCCAGCTCGCGCGGAGGGATCACGGCACCTGGAAGATCACGGCGCGCAGATAGTGGTACACGATGGGCGCTCCGAAATAGAGGCTATCGAACCGGTCCAGCACGCCGCCGTGCCCGGGGATCAGGTCCGAGGAGTCCCCGCTTGCGGCGTCGCGCTTGAACAGCGACTCCACCAGGTCCCCGACCTGGCCGCAGATGCCCACCAGCGCGCCCACGGCGAGAGCGTGCGGCCAGCTGAGCAATGGCCCACCGCCCTCGGGCCGCAGGAACGTGGCGGCGCCGGCGAGCGAAGCGATCACGGCGAAAACGAAGCCGCCGAGCGAACCCTCCAGCGTCTTGCGCGGCGAGATCGTGGCCCACGGCCGGGTGCGCCCGAACACGCGGCCGGTCAAGTAGGCGCCCGTGTCGCAGCTCCAGGTGACCAGGAACGCGAACAGCACGAGTGAGGAACCGTCGGCGTACGCGAGCCCGGCGCGCCACGGCAGTTCGCGAAGCAACACGAAGTGCGCCGAGAGCCAGCCCACGTACAGCACGCCGAACGCGGTCACCGCTGCGCTCTCGAGCACGCGCGGCCGCCCGCCGCGACGCAGCGCCAGCGCGAGCAGCAACAGCAACGCGGCGGTGGCAAGCAACGCGGCGTTCGGGGTCTGCGGCCGATACGCGAGGCCCAGCAGCGCCAGGGCCGTGGCGAAGCCGAGCCAGCGCACCGGCTCGAGCCCCTTGGCGCGTGCCATGCGGTAGAACTCCTCCAGGCCGAACAGCGTCTGGAGCGCGACGAACGCCAGCCATGCCATGCCGCCTGCGCGCGACAGCAGCAGCAGCAGTGGCACGAACAGCAGGCTGCTGCCCACACGCAATCCCAGGGACCACCGCCCGCGCTTCGGGGCGTGGCTGGTGAGACCGGTGGAGGGAGCGGCGGAGGGAGCGGCGTCGGGATCCAGGGGTGGCGCGCTCAATCGGACCGACCGAAGCGCCGCTCACGCCCCTGGTAGGCGGCGACGGCCTCGTGGAGGTGACGGCGGCGGAAGTCCGGCCACAGCGTGTCGGTGATCCACAGCTCGGTGTAAGCGAGCTGCCACAGCATGAAGTTCGACAGCCGCATTTCGCCGCTCGTGCGGATGAGCAGGTCCGGGTCCGGCAGGCCGGCCGTGTACAGGTAGCTGGCGAGGAACTCGTCGTCGATGCTCGTCGGATCGAGCCGCAGATCGCGAGCATCGGACACCAGGCGACGCACGGCATCCACCAGCTCGGTCCGACCGCTATACGACAGCGCCAGGTTCAGCTGCATGCCGGTGCAGGGCTCGAGATAGCGCTGCGTGGCCGCGATCTCCTCGCGCACCGCGGCCGGCAGGTCGGCGAGGCGGCCGAGGACGTGAAGTCGGACGTTGTTCGCCTTGAGCTCCTTACGCTCGGCGCGCAGCGTCTGTCTCAGAATGGTCATGAGCGCATTCACCTCGCGCACCGGCCGCTGCCAGTTCTCGATCGAGAACGTGTACAGCGTCAGCACCTCGACGCCGAGCGCGGCACAGCCCTTCACCGCCTCGCGCACCGACTCGCGTCCGGCGCGGTGGCCCATCAGGCGCGGCACGCCTCGTGCCTTCGCCCAGCGACCATTGCCGTCCATGATGATCGCGACGTGGCGCGGGATGTTCCCGCGCGCGATCAGCGCCTCGGGACTGGCGGAACTGGGCGTTCGCGTGGGCAAGGCGTCTCCGGAAGGTGCGGAACCGGGCCGCGTGCGGCGGGCGGGCCGGCTAGACCTCCATGACCTCCGCCGACTTCTTCTTGAGCATCTCGTCGATGCTCCCGATATAGCGGTCCGTCATCTTCTGGACATCGGCGGTCTGCCGCTTCGCGTCGTCCGCGGGCAGCGTGCCGGCATCTTCCTGGTGCTTGAGGTCCTTGTTCGCGTCGTGGCGCACCTGGCGGATCGCCACGCGGCCCTCTTCGGCGAACTTGGAGATCAGCTTCACCAGGTCCTTGCGCCGCTCCTCGGTGAGCGTGGGGATCGGGATACGCACCACGCTGCCGTCGTCGGTGGGATTCACGCCGAGCTGTGCCTCGTTGACACCCTTGCAAATGGCCTTGATCAGGCTCTTGTCCCACGGCTGGATCACGAGTAGCCGCGCCTCCGGGGCACTCACCGAGCCCACCTGCTGGAGCGGCACGTGTGTGCCGTAGGCCTCGACCTTCACCGTGTCGAGCAATTGCGGACTCGCCTTGCCCGTGCGGATCCCGTTCAGCTCGTGGCGGACGAACTCGACCGCCTTCTTCATGCGCTCTTCGGCGTCGTGCAGCGTCTTGGATTGCATCGCGTCACTCTCCTACGACGGTGCCCACCGACTCGCCATTCACAATCTTCACGAGGTTGCCACGCACGCCCACATTGAACACGATCAACGGCAGGCGGTTGTCGCGACACAGTGAGATCGCTGTCGAGTCCATCACCTTGAGGTCCTTGTTCAGGATATCCATGTAGCCGATGCGAGGGAAGAACGTCGCCGACGGATCCTTCTTGGGGTCACCGGAGTAGACTCCATCCACCTTCGTGCCCTTCAGCACGACGTCGGCTCCGACCTCGATGGCCCGCAACACCGCGGCCGTGTCCGTGGTGAAGTAGGGATTGCCGGTGCCTGCCGCCATGACCACGATGCGGCCCTTCTCGAGGTGTCGCACGGCTCGCCGCCGGATCCAAGGTTCGCACACCTGGTCCATCTGGATCGCGGACAGCACGCGCGTGAACAGTCCAAGCCGCTCGAGCGAATGCTGGAGCGACACGCTGTTGATGACGGTCGCGAGCATGCCCATGTGGTCCGCGGCCACCCGGTCCATACCGCGCGCGCTCCCGGCGAGTCCGCGAAAGATGTTGCCACCGCCGAGCACGATGCCGACCTGCACGCCCAGGGCGTGCACGTCGCGCACTTCCTCGGCGAGTCCCGACAGCACGTGCTCGTCGATGCCGTGGCCCGCCTCCCCGGCGAGGAGCTCGCCGGAGAGCTTGAGGAGGATGCGCTGCGGCCGGGTCTTCAAACGGTCACTCCGCGCCCAGGCGGAAGCGCACGAACCGCCGCACGACGAGGTTCTCGCCCGTCCGTGAGGACGTCTCCTTCACCAGGTCGCCGACGCTCTTCTTGTCGTCCTTGATGAACGCCTGCTCCATGAGGCAGACCTCGGAGTAGAACTTGTTGAGCTTCCCGTCCACGATCTTGTCCGCGATCGCGGCCGGCTTGCCCTCGTTCTTCACCTGCTCCACGTAGATCGCCCGCTCGCGCGCGATGCGCTCGGCCGGCACCTGTTCGCGACGCACGTAGTCCGCGCCCGCGGCCGCCGCCTGCATGGCGAGGTCCTTGCAAAGCGCCTTGAAGTCGTCCGTGCGCGCGACGAAGTCCGTCTCGCAGTTCACCTCGATGAGCACGCCGATGCGGTTGTCATGCACGTAGGCCTCGACGCGGCCCTGCGAAGCGGCACGGTCGGAGCGCCGCTCGGCCTTGGCGATGCCGGACGTGCGCAGCAGGTCCACCGCCTTGTCCAGGTCGCCACCCGCCTCGGCCAGCGCTTTCTTGCACTCCATCATCCCCGCCCCGGTCATCTCCCGGAGCTGCTTGACCTGATCCGCGGTGATCATCATGGAACTCCCCTGCTCGTTGGAACGCCCGCCCGCAGCACTCGGTGCGGACGGGCGCGCATGGACGTGAATGGAACGGATCAGGCTCGCGCGGGCATCACTCCGGCATCGACTTCGGCGGAGTCGCCCCCGAACGACACGGTCTCCTGATCGGCGCCTTCCAGGGCCATGGAGCGCGCCTCGAGCACGGCGCCCGACACCATGCCAGTGAACAGCTTGATCGCCCGCAGCGCGTCGTCGTTTCCGGGAATCGGGAAATGGATGAGCGTGGGGTCGCAGTTCGTGTCGACGACGCCGACGATCGGGATGCCCAGGCGATTCGCCTCGGCCACCGCGATCTTCTCCTTCTTCGTGTCCACGATGAACACCAGCGACGGCAGGCCCGGCATGTCCTTGATACCGGCGAACGCGAACTGCAGCCGCTCGCGCTCACGCGACAGGCGCGAGACTTCCTTCTTCGCGAGCTTCTCCATGGTGCCGTCGGCGACCATGGCGTCCAGGTCCTTGAGCCGCTTGATGCTGGTGCGGATCGTCTTGAAGTTCGTGAGCATGCCGCCCAGCCAGCGCTCGGTCACATGAAACTGTGCGCAGCGCGCGGCGTCCTCGGCGACCATCTGCTTCGCCTGCTTCTTCGTGCCCACGAACAATACGTGCCCGCCGTTGCGCACCACGCGCGTGATCACCGCGCGCGCGTCTTGGATGCACTTGAGCGTCTTTTGCAGGTCGATGATGTAGATGCCGTTCCGCTCCATGAAGATGAATCTCTTCATCTGCGGATTCCAGCGTCGAGTCTGGTGCCCGAAATGCACACCCGCCTCGAGCAATTCCTTCATCGTGATCTCGGCCACGGATGACCTCCTCAGGGGTTCTGCCTCCGCCCCACCGTGCTCGTCGCGCCTTCCCGCCAGGGGCGGGACCCCGGCGCGGCGGCGGGGCGTGTGAGATATGTTCGAAACCGGCCTAGCGCTTGCTGAACTGGAACCGCTTGCGGGCGCCGGGCTGTCCGTACTTCTTGCGTTCGACCATGCGCGAATCGCGCGTCAGGAATCCCTCGCGACCGAGCAGGCCCTTCAAGGCCTCGTCCTGGCGCAGGAGCGCACGCGCGACCGCCATGCGGATCGCCCCGGCCTGCCCGGACAGCCCGCCGCCCGAGACACGAGCGTGGACGTCGTACTTGTCGCGCAGGTTCGTGGCGACCAGCGGCTGCATCGCGTGCAGCACCAGGGATTCGCGGCGCAGGTAGTCCATAGCCGTCTTGCCGTTCACCAGCGTCTGACCCGTGCCCGGAAGCAGGCGCACGCGCGCGACTGCTTCCTTCCTCCGGCCGGTCAGGGGCTTCGTCGTCGTCGTCGTCGTCGTCATCGTTTCCCCTTTCAGGCCTCGAGGATCCAGGGTTCGGGCTGCTGAGCGATGTGCGGGTGCTGCGGTCCCGCGTACACCTTGAGCTTCTTCACCATCGCGCGACCGAGACGGTTGCGGGGCACCATGCCCTTCACGGCCTTCTCGATGATCCGTTCCGGATGCTTCGCGAGCAGCACAGCCAGCTGGGTCCACGTGGCGCCACCCGGATACATCGTGTGATGGAAGTACTTCTTCTTCTCCGGCTTGGTGCCGGTCAGCCGGACCTTTTCCGCATTGATCACGATGACGAAGTCACCCGTGTCCATGTGCGGGGTGTAGATCGGCTTGTGCTTGCCCCTGAGTGCCATCGCGATCTGGGTCGCCAGACGACCGAGGGTCTTGCCCTCGGCGTCCACGAGTAGCCAGCGCCGCTGGATGTCACCCTCGCGGGCGGAATACGTCTTCATCCGTCCTCCGATGATGGCCGAAACGGCCGCGCGCGAACGCCTTAGCAGGGCGCACGCGGCCGTGATGCGCAGGGACGAGCGCCCTGGGCACAGTGAAGGAAGCGCTGGAAAGTACTGCCGCCGGCCCGGCGCTGTCAAGACCGCGGCGGTGGCGCCAAGCCCATGCGGCTACGCGAATTCCTCGAGCAGTGCACGCAGCCGGGCGAGCGGCAGGCCGACCACGTTCGTGTAGTCACCTTCGAGCGATCGCACGAACTGGCCCGCGAGCCCCTGGATGCCGTACGCCCCGGCCTTGTCGAGCGACTCGCCGGCGGCGAGGTAGTCCTCGAGATCCCGGTCGCTCAGCTTCGCCATGCGCACCACCGTGCACTCCGAGCCGGTGCGCTGCTCGCCACGATGCACGACCGCGAGCCCGGTCCACACCTCGTGCTTACGGCCGTGCAGTCGGCGAAGCATCGCGCGTGCCTCTTCGATGTTCGCGGGCTTGCCGAGCCGCACGCCGCGCGAGACCACCACGGTGTCGGCGCCCACCACCACCGCCTCCGGCCGCCGGACGGCGACGCGGCGGGCCTTGTCGAGTGCCAACGCCCGCACGCCGTGCCGCGGCTCGGCCTTGCCCGGCCAGGCCCGATCCGGACCCGGATCCACCACCGCGAACTCGGCGCCGGCCTGGCGCAAGAGCGCCACGCGCCGAGGCGACGCCGAGGCCAGCACGAGCGGGGCGCGACCCCGCCAGAACAGTTTCGCGCGCGGAGCACTCACGGCTCGGGCTCGCCCGGCGATTCGATCAGCAGTGTGACGGGTCCGTCGTTCACGAGCTCGACCTGCATGTGCGCACGGAAAACGCCGCGCTCCACGCGTACGCCGGCGGACGCCAGCTCGGCGCAGAACACCTCCAGCAACGGCTCGGCCTGCTCCGGCCGCGCCGCTGCCGTGAAATCGGGGCGGCGGCCATGACGCGCGTCGCCGTAGAGCGTGAACTGCGGCACCACCAGGCAGGCGCCGCCGCTCGCGCGCACGTCGCGATTCATGCGCCCCACGTCGTCGGCGAACACACGCAGGCCCGCGATTTTCGCGGCCAGCCAGCGCGCGGTGGCTTCGCCGTCACCGTGCGTGGCGCCCACCAGCACGAGCAGGCCACCCGCGATCTCCCCCGTGACGGCGGCGTCCACGGTGACCCGCGCGCGCACCACGCGTTGCACCAGCGCCCTCACTCGGCTTCGCCTCCGGCGCGACGCTGGGGTTTCAGCAATCGCAGGCGCCGCTCCACGCGCGCGACGCCCGGGAGCTTGCGCAGCGCTCCCATGACGTCGGCGAGTCGCGCGGCATTCGGCACCTCGATCACGAACACGCCGCGCACGACCCGATCCTCCGATTGCATCCCTGCGGTGCGCACGTTCACGCTGTTTGCGGCTAGCACCTTGGCGATGTCGGCGAGCAGCGACGGACGGTCCTGACCGGAGATGACCAGGCGAACCGGAAACGTGTCGCTCGGGCGCGAGTCCCACTCCACTGCCACGCGGCGCTCGGCCTGCACCTTGTCGCCGAACGTGTTCGGGCAGTCCTGACGGTGCACCGACACGCCGCGGCCAATGGTGACGATGCCCACGACCGGGTCGCCCGGCACCGGCTGGCAACAGCGCGCGTACTGCACCATGACGTTGTCGATGCCCTGGATGCGCACGCCACCCGTGGGCTTGCGGCCCACGCCGAGTGCTTCCAACGGCCCCTTCACCAGGCGCTCGGCCAGGCCTTCCTTCTCGGGCGTGAAACGCCGCGTCACCGAGCCCACCGACAGCTGGCCTTCAGCGAGCCGCGCGTACAGCATGTCGAGCGT
Source organism: uncultured bacterium (assembly GCA_964418975.1). GTDB lineage: Bacteria > Eisenbacteria > RBG-16-71-46 > RBG-16-71-46 > RBG-16-71-46 > JAIOPA01. Next base: position 29,838 of record CAYQNV010000025.1, read on the forward strand.
GTCGCAGCCCAGGTCCTTCGCGATCGGCTCCAGTTCGGCGTCGCCCGCCTTGACGCGCAGGCGCTTCAACTCGCGCTGCAGCATCTCCTCGCCGAGCTTCACCGAGTCCGTGAGGCGCTTGAGGCGCAACCAGTGACGTATTTTCGCCTTGGCCTGCGTCGTGCGCGCGATCTTCAGCCAGTCCTCGTGCGGCTGGGCCTGCGGCGACGTGATGATCTCCACCGTGTCGCCGTTCCGCAGCACGTGGCGCAGCGGCACGAGCTCGCCATTCACGCGTGCTCCCACCGTTCGCTCGCCGACCCGCGTGTGGACGAGGAACGCGAAGTCGATTGGCGTGGCGCCTTTGGCAAGCCGTTTCAACTCTCGCCGCGGCGTGTACACGAACACCTCCTCCTGGTGGAGCGCGGTGCGGAGGTAGTCCATGTACTCGGCGTCCTCGGCTTCGTTCTGCCAGCCGGCGATCTGGGTGACGAAGCCGCCGAGCTGCCGGTCGATCTCCTCGTCCACCCGGCCACCCTGCTTGTACACGTAGTGCGCGGCCACGCCCGTCTCGGCGGTGCGGTGCATCTCCCAGGTGCGAATCTGCACCTCGACCATCTCGCCGCCCTCGGTGAGCACGGTGGTATGCAGCGACTGGTACAGATTGCTCTTCGGCGTCGCGATGTAGTCCTTGAAGCGCTCGGGCACGGGGCTGAACGCGTCGTGCACCACGCCGAGTGCGCGGTAGCAGTCGTTGCGTGAGTGCGTGACGATGCGCAGTCCGAACAGGTCGTAGATCTCCTCGAGCGGCCGGCCGGCCTGCATCTTCGTGTAGATGGAATAGAAATGCTTCGGCCGGCCGAACACCTCGGCCTTGAGCCCGGTGGCCTTGAGCGACTCGCGCAGTTGCTCGCTCACCCGCTCGAGGAAGACCTCACGCTCCTGGCGACGTGCCTGGATGCGCTGCGACAGCGCCTGGTACGCCTCGGGGTCGAGCACCTTGAGACTGCGGTCCTCGAGCTCGCGCTTGATCCCCGCCATGCCGAGGCGGTGCGCGAGCGGGGCGTAGATGTCGCGCGTCTCCTCGGCGATGCGGCGCGCGCGTTCGACCTTGAGGAATTCGATCGTGCGCATGTTGTGCAGTCGGTCCGCGAGCTTGATGAAGATGACGCGCAGGTCGCGCGACATGGACAGCAGCATCTTGCGGAAGTTCTCGGCCTGCGCCGCCTCGCGGCTGTCGAAATGCAGGCTGGAGAGCTTGGTGACGCCCTCCACCAACGACGCCACTTCGCGACCGAAGTGCTTCTCGACGTCGGCGAGGCTGACCACGGTGTCCTCGACCACATCGTGCAGCAGCGTGGCGCAGGCGAGCGTGGTGTCCATGCGGTTCTCGAGCAAGTCGAGCAGGATGCGGCACACCTCGACGACGTGCGTGAAGTAGGGCTGCCCCGAGTCGCGGCGCTGTTCACCGTGCGCATGGCCGGCGAAGTCGAAGCACGCGACGATCCTCCGCACCAGATGTGCCGGCGCTAAACTTCGCCGGCTCGATCGGTTGCCGGGCGACGATAGTAAGCCCCCCGCGCACCATATCGCCGATCTTCACCAGTATCTCGGTGTTTGCCCGCCGGGGAATGATTAATTCCGTGCGCGAGCCGAATTTGATCATGCCGAAGCGCTCGCCGATCGCCAAGTGGTCGTCTAGCTTGGCATGGCAGATGATCCGCCGGGCGATCATCCCCGCGACCTGGCGAAGCACCAGCGGCCCCGGCAT
>CAYQNV010000026.1:0-36611 GCA_964418975.1 uncultured bacterium
GCGAGGACGGTCTTGACCTTCGCCTCGTCCCAGCCCTGCTTCTTCGCCCCGCGGTCCAGGTTCTTGCCGATCGTGCCGAGCGCGCGCTCGACGAATTCAGGTTTCGCGTCCACCAGCTCCACGTCAAAGCCGCTGGTGGCGAACACCTGCGCGATGCCGTTGCCCATGGTGCCGCCGCCCACGACCGCCACCTTCTTCACGTGGGCGCTCAGCGTGGACACGGTCTCGGTGGCTGGTGCTGCCATCATGCACGCTCCACGGCGAGGGCCACGGCGTTGCCGCCGCCCAGGCACAGCGTGGCGAGGCCGGTCTTCTTGCCGCGCGCTTCCATCGCATGCAGCAGCGTGACCAGCACGCGCGCGCCCGAGGCGCCGATCGGGTGCCCCAGCGCCACGGCGCCGCCATTCACGTTGACGCGATCCCAGTCCCAGCCCAAAGCGTCGCCGTCCGCCAACGCCTGTGCCGCGAACGCCTCGTTCGCCTCGATCAGGTCGAAGTGGTCGATCTTGACGCTCATCTTCTGCATGAGCCGTTGCACGGCGTCGATGGGTGCGAAGAACAGGTCTTTGGGTTCGCCACCTCCAGTGGCGTAGGCGACCACGCGCGCGAGCGGCTTGGCGCCGGTCTCCTTGACGCGCGCGCCACTCATCAGCACGAGTGCGGCGCCTGCGTCGTTCAAGCCCGGTGCGTTGCCCGCCGTGATCATCCCACTCTTGTCGCGCGTCACCGGGACGAGCTTCGCGAGGCCTTCCAACGTCGTGTCCCCGCGCACGCTCTCGTCCTTGGAGATCACCAGCGGATCGCCCTTCCGCTGCGGGATGGACACCGTCACGATCTCCTTGGAGAAGCGGCACTCGGTCTGTGCGGCCGCGGCCTTCTGCTGGCTACCGACCGAGAACTCGTCGATGCGCTGGCGCGAGAGCTTGGCCTTCTCGGCCGTGTACTGCGCCAGCTCGATCATGTGGCAGTCGTTGAAAGAGCACCACAGACCGTCGAGCACCACGCCGTCACGGAGCGTCGTGTCGCCCAGCCGCTGGCCGAGCCGGCCGGTGAACAGGTAGTGGGGGGCGGTACTCATGCTCTCCTGGCCGCCGGCCACGATGCAGTCGGCGTCGCCCGCCTTGATGGCCTGCGCGCCCAGCATCACCGCCTTCAAGCCCGAGCCGCACACCTTGTTGATCGTGACCGCGCCCACGCGCGGGTCGATGCCGGCCTTGATCTGCGCCTGGCGCGCGGGGGCCTGCCCCTGCCCAGCCTGCACCACATGGCCCATCAAGACCTCGTCCACCTGCGTGCCGGTCACGTTCGCGCGCACGAGCGCTTCCTTGATCGCGGCAGCGCCCAGGTCGGACGCCTTGAGCGTCGAGAGGCCGCCGAGGAACTTGCCGATGGGCGTGCGAGCCGCGCCCACGATGAACACGTCAGGAGTGCTGGACATCAGGTTTGCCTCACAAGGGACGGCGCGGCAAGACCTCGCGTAGGCAAGGCGGGCCGCAGCCGGTATGGACGGTGCCGGGTATGCCGAAGCGCGGGGATATTACATGAAGCGGTACGGGGGGGCACCCGAGCGTGAGGCGAACGCAAGGCCCGGAGCGCCCGCGCTCAGCGCGGCGGCTGTGGTGTTCCCGGCCGGATCAGGCGCGCCCACGGCCGTGGTGGCCCCGCATCGCGAGTGGAGGCGGCAGGCGCCGCTGCCGGGCCGCGGGGAACGGCTGCCCGCGACAGGCCCCAAAGATCCTGGAGCACCCAGTCCACGAGCGCGATGCACTGTGACCGCCGGTAGGTCCAGATGTCGAACCCCGACCACACGACCTGTGCGTTCTCGGGCCCGTGGTAGAGCGTCATCGCGGCAGTGGTCAGCCCGGAGTTGGGAATCAGCGAACCCGTCACCGCGAAGAGCGTGTCGAGCGTGGACTCTGCGTCGTAGATGTCAGGGTCCGGGTTCACGTCCTCGACAATCGCGTTTGGTTGCGACAGGTACTCGACCCGATGATTCGGGACGTAGAACGTGCTCCCCTGCGACGCCAGGCGAGTCGGCGGCAACGGATCGGTTCCGACGGTCTTGGACTGGAGCGCCGTGGGCAACGAAGCGTATGGGCCAGGAGCCGAGGCGAACCTTCCGAGCGACCGCGTCGCGATTGACGCCTGGTTGAGCGAGACCTCCGAGCGCAGATGCAGGTTCTCCCATGGCATGCGGCCAGGCCCGATCTCGAAGTACGGGGAGGCGCTCGAGAACCGCGTGATTCCGCCGGAGTTGTTCGTCACACGGTCCCACGGGAGCAACATCGCCGCTAGGGGGCCACCCCCGACAAGCCACAGCTTTCCGCCCATGCCGACGTAGGTGGAGAGCACGCTCACCTGGCCGGGTTGGCTCATATGTCGGAGTGCGGGCATGGGGTTGAGAGGATCCTGAGGTGCGCCCGACGACTGTGCGCTGACGCCGTCGGTGATCCAGATGACGTGACGGTACTCGGCGAGCACCGAGAGCGGAACGGTGTGGTTCTGGCTCGGGAATCCTCCCGGTCCTTGCGCTTGGAGGAGCCCGGACAACAGCCCGCGTGTCCCGAGGGTGTCGAAGTCGTAGCCCGCGAACAGCCCGGGTGTGCTGATGACACCTGACGTGGGGTTCTTGGTGCACTGCCACGGCACGCCACCTCGCGCGTAGAGGAACGTGTCCAACTCGGCGGCACTTGGCCAGAGCCCGCTGTAGTTATTCGGGCAACCAGGAGCGCTGAACCTGTCCGGTTGGAGTCGGGTGTCGTCCACGATCAGCAGCGAGTTGTTCGCGGTCGGGCGCACGACCACGAAGTGGACGATCCCCAAGCTTACGAACTCGTTGCCGGGCACGCCACAGCCGCCGGGGATGCTTCGAGCCTCGATGTAGAGCTTGTGCTCCTCGCGCTTGAAGTTGGGGCGCGTGAATGGGCCGAGCGTGACCGACGTGACGTTAGGGCTCGGTTGGCTCCAGTGCCCGGTGTCCGTGACTTCATCAGTGCGCGGCGTCCCGTCGCGAAGATCCAGGGGATCCAGAACCCAGCGGTAGCTTCTGATGGCATTACCCGGCGGAGGTTCGGCGGACCAGGAGAAGGTAAGGGGTGTGGCTGAAGGAACCTCGACATTCACCGCCCGCGCTGGAATGTCGAACCAGCCTCCAGACTGATAGTCGTAATGGAAATTGTCGCCCCACAGTGTAATCCTGGGGCCGTTCACCTCCGCTAGGCGCACACTGAAGTGCAACATGTTCTTGGTGAGGCTGAAGACCGGATCGTAGTCGCCGGCTTCGTCAAACGCAGTGACCACGAACAGGTAGTTTTGGAACGGCGTAAGTCCTGTGAAGGACGCGAATGTCGTGTCGCTTGAGGTCGAGTCCCAGCCTGCCCATGCGATGGGCGCATAGTAGCGGCGAATGGTGTCCGGAAGCGCCAGCGCCGCATTGATCGTGATCGGCGTCGTGTCGGTGAGCAACGTGAATTTGTACTTCACCGGCTTCTGCGTGAACACGCCATCTGGATCGTTGCCCGACCAGGCGATGCAAAAATTCGGAGTAACATCGCGGCCAAACTGAGAGTACCTGGGGTCGGGATTCACAATGGTCACGCTCGGCGCCACGTTACTCGCGAACAGCGCCAGATCCACGGGCGCGGACTCCGCTCCGGCGTCGTCCAGCGCCCACAGCGTGAACAGGTCGGGTTCGGGCCGCGACGAACCCTGACCCGATACGGACACGGGGCTCGGTCTGGTGAGCATGAGTTCGTTGCCCGCCGTCGAGTTCGTCTCCCCCGCTCGCCCGCGCGCGCCCAACGGCGCGAGCGTCCAGCAGTAACTCGCAATCCGTCCATCGGGGTCGCGTCCCTCCCAGCGCACGCGCACAGACTGCAGCCCCTGTCGGTCGGCCCGCGCGGAGACGATCTCCAGCACGGGTGGCTCATTCGGGCCGACGATGGAACTGACGCTGCGCCCACAACCCTGCAGGGCCGTGAGCAGCGCGGCGGACAGGATGGCGGCGCATGCGAACACCCGCGACCGAGGCCTAGACATGCTCTGAAGTTACGCTCCCGAGCACGCCCGAACAAGGGTCTGCTCGCAGGATTTGAGAGTTTCGTTCCAACGTAACTAAGCGGGAATCGCTCTTCTCCCATTGTCTCGAGCGCACTCGGGGACTAGGCTGGTGGTCAGACGCCTTGGCTCCCAGGGCTGGCCGCGTGGAGCATCGTGTGTGGCGGTGGGACTGTCGGTCCCCCAGACACGTGCAGGCCATGCCTCTCTCGGAGCGGGGTCGACCGACTGGAGACTCCGCGTGCGTCCAGCCATCCAGACCTGCGCCAGGTTCGCTGCCCTGCTCACGATGTCCGTGCCCGGGGCGCACGCGTCGAGGGCGCCGGAATCCGCGCTCATGGCCCCTGCAGCACCCACCCGGGCACAGGTCGGCGACGGCAGCTGGCTCATGCTCCCGCCTCCCTACGCTCGCCGCGCGCACAGCGCCGTCCTCGATCCAGTGCGCGGTCGGATGATCGTGTTCGGCGGCGATGATGCGGACGGTCTTGACCGCATCGACACCTGGGCGCTCACGCTCTTGGGAACGGAGGCGTGGCAGCTGATTGCTGCCGCCGGGGCGGCACCGCCGGCTCGCCGAGGACACTGCGCGATCTATGATCCGGTGCGGCACCGCATGATCATCTTCGGTGGGTACGATGGTACGTCCTACCGGTCTGACGTGTGGGCGCTGAGCCTTTCAGGAACGCCGAGCTGGACGGAGCTTGTGCCGAACGGGACGCCGCCTGCCCCTCGGACGGGCCATTCCGCCGTGTACGACCCGTTCCGTGACCGGATGGTTGTGTTCGGGGGCTACGACGGGAGCACGAGCTTGGCGGACGTCTGGGTGCTCACGTTCTCAGGTTCGGTCACCTGGACGCAGCTCTCGCCCTCGGGAGGCGAGCCCTCCGCTCGATACTCGCACGCGGCCGTCTTCGACGAGGCGCACGACCGGATGATCGTATTCGCGGGGGCCTCCGACGGCCTTCGCCTATCCGATGTCTGGGCGCTCGACCTCTCGGGTTCGACCGCATGGTCGTCCTTGGCTCCGGCCGGAACGGCTCCCTCGGCTCGATTCGCACCCGCGGCCGCCTACGACAGCACGAGCGGAAGGATGATCGTGTTCGGCGGTTACGATGGCGCCGGCCGCGGGGACGTGTGGGCCCTGGATCTTGGCGCAAGTCCGGCTTGGTCCGAGCTGGCGCCCACGGGCGCCGCGCCATCGGAACGCTGGTTGCACTCTGCCATATTCGACGCCGCGCGAAACCGCATGGTCGCGTTTGGCGGGCAGGATGCCTCACCACGAGATTACCTCGGGGACGTCTGGGCATTGACGCTCTCCGCCACCCCGGCGTGGAGCGAGTTGGCGTTGCCGGGCGCGCCGCAGCGCCGGCAACAGCACACCGCCATCCTGGACCCGGTCGGTGACCGACTGTTGGTATTCGGCGGCTACGATGGCTTCACGCCGCCTTACGCTTTCAACGACATTTGGGCACTCCCCGCTTCGGGCGCGTCCGTCTGGGAGGCGCTGAGCCCGTCGGGAACACCGCCCAGCCCGCGCTTTGGGCATACCGCCATCTATGACGACCCGATTCGCGATCGGATGCTCGTCTTCGGGGGCTCCGACCTCAACTCGCCATACAACGACGTGTGGCAACTCACGCTCACCGGAACCCCCACGTGGTCGCCTGTGACCACTGCCGGCACGCCCCCGGCGCCGCGCTTCGGCCACAGCGCCATCTACGATCCGGTCCGCGATCGCATGCTCGTCTTCGGAGGCTACCCCTCACCCACGCCGACCTCGACACCGATGGCCGACCTCTGGTCGCTATCGCTCTCAGGGACACCGACGTGGACGGAGGTCTCAGTGGCGTCCCCACTGACGTTCGGCATCGCGGAGCACGCGGCGATCCACGACCCGGTGCGCGACCAGATGATTCTGTTCGGTGGAATGGCGGGCAGCCCGGTCAACGGCCCGATAGACTTCGCGCTCGCGATCGATCTCTCGGGAACACCCCAGTACACTGCCATCGGTGAGGGCAAGCCCCCGGCCTCTCGCATGCGGCCGCAGGCGGTCTACGACCCTGTCCGAGACGTGATGATCGTGTTTGGTGGCGGACAGTTCGTCGCCGGGGGCTCGTTCTTCGGCCTCAACGACACCTGGGCGCTCCATCTTTCCGGGAATCCCCAATGGACCCAGCTCTTCCCGACAGGCGAGCTCCCCAACGGGGTCGGGGGACACACCGCGACCTACGATCCGAGGCGGCACCGCATGCTCGTGTTTGGAGGTGTCGAGGGCACATTGGTGCATCACGACACGTGGGCGTTGGCGCTCGGCACGACGATTGTCCCGGTGCCCGTTGACCGGCCAAGCAGCCTGCGGCTCGGACCTCCGCATCCCAACCCCAGCGCCGGCACGGTGACGATCGAATTCGAGCTGGCAAAGTCCGCCCGCGCCGCATTGGATGTGTTCGACGTCCGCGGCCGGCGCGTGTGTCGATTGGCGGACGGCCCATTGCCCCCGGGGCAGCACGCTCGAACGTGGTCAGGCAGGGACGGCGCCGGTCGCGACGCGGGCGCGGGCGTCTTCTTCGTGTGTCTTGACGCGGACGGAGTGCGCCGGGTCTCCCGACTCGTGAGGTTCTCCGCACCATGAAGAACACCACGACTCCCTGGCGTACGGTTAGCCCCGGTGGTTCGCACGAGTCGTTGGAGATCGACTCGAGGTTGACCCGCTTTCTGATGGCACTCTCGCTCGTGGGGCTCCTGGCTTCGGCGGCCACGGGCACGCCCGCCAAACCCACGGTGACTCCCGACCGTGTGGGTGTTGTGCAGACTGCGGAGGGCGCCCAGCCGGCCATCGTGGAGCCTCCGGGTTGCGCGCTGGGCGCCCCCGGGCCTGTTCGATTCCTGATCGACTACCTGCAACCCCCTGACGACGCCTACTACATCCGCGCGCGCCCAAGCTCCTGCGCCGAATGTGCGGGGGCCCCCGGAGTGTGGATCTCCAGCTTGACGCTGACACTGGAGTTCCGCGTCGCGTGCATCCAGCCGTTCGAGGTCGCGGTCGTCGGTGCAATGGGGGACACCGCGTGCGCGCCACCACACCCCGAACGTGTGTTGTTGGGGCCGGTGGCGTTCCCGCCTGCGGTGTCACCCATCGGGCTCAACACCTACACATTCCCTTTCGGGCACAGCGTGGCACTTCTCAATGATGCCTACCTGCGCGTCACATTCACCGGCGACGGCGCGGGCTGCAGCACCGATGGGACTCGTCCTCGCCTCGTGACCACGTCCTCGTGCAGTCTGTGCGTGGCATGGAACTATTACCCGGCCGACACGCTCGACCTGTGCGCGGCGCTGTTCCCGGGCAATCCCATCGTGTATGCGGTCGTCGACTCGTGCGTGTCGGCCGCACTCGCCGGGGTTGACGAGCGAACCGGCGCCGCGACCGGTGTGCGCGTGGTCCCGAATCCGACCCGGGCGGAGAGCGACATCCGATTCACGCTCCCAAGCCCGGCGCACGTCCTGGTCACGTTGCACGATGTCGCGGGGCGCAGGATTCGCGACCTAGCCGACGGTGCGTTCACGAGCGGCGAGCACGCAGTGCACTGGGACGGCCGCGACCAAGTGGGACGAGTGGCGCGACCGGGCACCTACTTCGTGACGGTGCGCGCGAACGGACGGGCCACGGCACGGCGGATGGTCTTCGCCCGTTGAAGAGCGCCGCGTCCGGCGAGCCGCCGAGCTCACCTCGGCCGGATGATCGCGATGCTGGCGGTGTGACCGTGCAGGAAGTTGCGCTCCCCGACCGGCCCAAGTTCGCCGGCGCAGAACATGCCCGCGCACGGCGCGGCCGCGGGGAGTGACTCCTGAAGTGTGCGGATGTCGCGGTCGGGCTCGCCGAACAGCGCCCGGCCGCGGCCGTTGCAGCAGAACAGCAGCGCGCCGCTCACCGCCGTGTCGAAGGCCTGGGGCGACAGCAGCATTTCAAGATCATCCACCGCCGCGCGAGCGTCGCGCACATGCAGGCGGATCTTCTCGCGCTGCCCGATCACGTCGGCCACGGCCAGCGCGCCGCGTTCGCGATCGGCGCCGAGCAAGTTGCGGATCAAGTAGTCGCCGCGACCGCTGGCCTCTCCGCGCGCCGGCCGCCCCACGTAGAGCCCCTGCTGCAGCCGGGCCCGCTGGGACTCGGGTACGTCTCGCAACACCTGCTCGATGCGCTCCACCGCCGGTTGGCCGTCGAGCGTGAGGATGAGGTTGTCCTCGACGTGCGTCACGTCGAGCGGCGGCCCGATGGGCTCGCACCCCTGCGACACCACCACGTCCGCGCGCAGCGCGCCGTGCAGCGCCAGGGCGAAGCCGCCCTCGCGCGCCACCCAGTCGTTCAGCACCAGCGTGTTGCCGCCGGGCCGCGGTGCCGCGCTGGCCAGGCCGCCCACCACGCGCACGCCCGGCGCCCAGCGGTTGAACAGCCCCAGCACGCGGTCCAGGTCCAACGAAAACGGATCGCCGAGCAGCACCACCAGCTCCGCACCGCGCGCGCCGGGAGCGCGTAGGTCGAACGCCTCGAGGCTCTCGACCGGCTCGGCCCAGGAATCCTGAAGCAGCAGGAACGGTCTCACGTCCACGCCCGGCAGGTAGGCGGCCACGACGCTCAGCCCGACGCCCTGCTCGAACTCGTGCTCACGCGTCACCACGCCGCGCGCACTCACCGCGCCGAACGTGGCCGCGGGCAGCGCGGCGCGCAGCGCTTCGGCGACTTCCGTGGTGCGAGATTGGCCCGGGCCCGAGACGAACGCCAACACCAGGTCGGGACGCGCCTCGCCCAGCTGCGCGCGCAGCTCCTTCGCCACCTCGGCCGCCGCGGCCGCGGGCTCGTCCAGCCGCGACCCGGCGCTGGCCCATCGCATGTGAACGCGCTCGCTCATGTGCTCTTCCCGGCCGCCGTGCGGCGGCCCCGGCTCAGGCTCCGCGCAGGATCTCGCGCGCGATCACCATGCGCTGGATCTCGCTCGTGCCCTCGCCGATCTCCATGAGCTTCACGTCGCGGTGCATGCGTTCCACCGGCACGTCGCGGCAGTAGCCCATGCCGCCGTGGATCTGGATGGACTTGTCGGTCACCCAGTTGCCCACCTCGCTCGCGAACAGCTTTGCCATGGAGGCTTCCTTCGTGAACTCGCAACCAGCGTCGCGCAGCCGCGCGGCGTTGTACACGAGGTGCCGCGCGGCCTCGATCTGGGTGGCCATGTCGGCCAACATGAACTGTATGCCCTGGAAGTTGGCGATGGGCTGACCGAACTGGTGGCGCACCTTGGCGTACTGTACTGCGTGCTCGAAGGCGCCCTGCGCCACGCCGAGTGCCAGCGCGCCGATGGAGATGCGGCCGCCGGTGAGCGTCTTCATGAACGTCTTGAAGCCGCCGGTGGGCTCGCCTAGCATCTGGTCGGCGGGCACGATGCAGTCCTCGAACACCACTTCCACGGTGTCCGAGCCTCGCAGTCCCATCTTCTTCTCTTTCTTGCCCACGCGAAATCCCGGTGTGGCCGTGTCCATGATGAACGCCGAGATGCCGTTGGCGCCCAGCGACGGATCGGTGACCGCGGTGAACGTGATGTATTTCGCATAGCTCGCGTTGGTGATGTAGATCTTGGAGCCGTTCACGCGGTAGTCGTCGCCTTGCTTGATGGCGCGCGTCTGCGTGCCGGCGGCGTCCGAGCCGGCGTTGGGCTCGGTCAGCCCGAACGCGCCCAAAGCCTCGCCCTTGGCCATCGGCACGAGGAACCGCATCTTCTGCTCCTCGGTGCCCGCGCCGTAGACCGGGCCGCAGCCCAGCGACACGTGCGCCGCGAGCGTGAGGGCGGTGGACGCGCACACGCGCGCCACCTCTTCCACCGCGATGGCGTAGCACAGCGTGTCCATGCCGGCGCCGCCGTATTTCTCGGGATAGGGCAACCCGAGCAGGCCCAGTTCGGCCATCTGCTTCACGGCCTCGTGTGGAAACGTCTCGGTCTCGTCCAGTTCGCGAGCACGCGGAGCCACCACGTCCTCGGAGAAACGCCGAACCATGTCACGGACCTGGAGGTGCTCTTCCTTCAGAAACAGCATGCGCGTGGACTCCGGGGGCCGGCCCGGGGAGTGCCCGGGGCGCCCATGACGCCGCCCGAAGGGGCAGCGGGGATGACTCAGGCCAAGGAGGCGCCGAGGACAGTACCGAAACCACGCCCCCGAGGCGAGTTAGCTCGAGGCAGCCGTCAGCGCAAGCTGTCGAGCGCGGCGTTCCGGGCGGCCTGCCGGTCTGCAGCTTGGTACGAGCGCCCCACCGCCGCCGCTCCGGGGATCTCGGAGCGCGCGATGGCGGAGTCGCGCTGCGCCTCGCTCATGCTGCTCACCGGCACATCTCCCGAGACCTGCGCGCCGCAACCGGCCAGCACGAACGCCAGCAGCAGCAGCGCGAGCCGCGGCGCGAGGCGCTGGCCGTACCTCATGGCGTGGCGTGCGCGCCGGTCGTTTCCACGCGCGTAGCCGGGGCGAGCGCTGCACGCTCGTCGCGCGCCAGCCCACCGCTCGCGCGGTGTAGCGCCTCGAGCGCGGCGCGCGCCACTACGCGGCCAGCGTCCGCCCAGGGATATGCATAGCCCCCAGCCGGCAGCCGTGGACTCGGCACCACCACGCGACGCGCGTCGGCGAAGTACACGGAGAACAGCACCGGCTCGGCGGCCACATCGCCGCCGCTCTCGACCTTGGGAGCCACGGCGGTCACCGCGATGGTGAGCCCGCGCGAGCTGCGCACCTGCGACACACGGGCGCGCGGCGGCGGCAGCTTGGGATCGGCTGGCGCCTTGCGCTGCACTCTTACCTCGGGCGGCACGCGGATGCTCAGCTCCAGCGACCACGCCTGGTCGGCTGGCGCCGCGTCCACCAGTCGGAAGAAGTTGGTGCGGTCGTCCGCCCCGCCCCACGTCTCGCCGGCGAGCTTCTCGTAGGCCCATGTCTCGGCGTCCATCTCGGCGCGGAATGCTTGCATGAGCACACCCCGCGCGGACGAATCCGCCGGCGCGCCCACGAACCGGGTGAGCAGCACGCTGCGAACGCTCTCGCTTGCCGCATGGGCCGGTGCAACCGAAAGGAGTGCAAGCGCGAGCAGTGACAGGATGCGTCTCATGGCACCTCCAACAGAGGACGACGAACGGGGTTCACGCCGTGGCATCGGCAGGATGCGGTTCGCTCTCCACCAGGCGTCGTCCGAGCGCGCGGGCGCGCGCCAGGAGCTCGTCCGGCGCGGTGCCGAGGTCGTTGTCGGCGTGCTGCCAGGCCACCGTCTCCTCCCAGCGCGCCCCCACCCACTTCAGGAACCCGCGCACGGTCCGCTCGGCCAGGTCGTAGCGGTGCTTGGAGCTGCACGCGGTCACGAACGCCCCGCGCCGTGTGCGCGCCCACTTGGGCACGAAGTCCTGCGTGCCGTCCGCGAGCGTGAGCAGTGGCGTGACGCAATTGCAGCGGTCGATCAAGATCTTGAGCGGGCCGCTCACCGTGTCGAAGTAGATCGGCGAGCCCACCACCACGGCATGCGCTCGCTCGAGCAGCTCGTACACGTGGTCCATGTCGTCGTGGAAGATGCAATAGCCGGGCGTGGCGTCGGGGCCGCACGATACGCAGGGCTTCATCGAAAGTGCATAGGCGCGCACGTGCTCGGCTTGCCCGCCGGCTTCGCGCGCGCCGTCGCACGCCGCGGCGAGCAGCCGGTGCACGCTCGAGCCCTCGAGCGGGCTCCCGTCCAGCGCGACCAGCAGTCGCCCGGTGCGGTTCACGCTACCGCCGGGCGCGATTCTTCCGGGCGGGCGTTGCAGCCTTCGCGGCCCGACGTGGAGCCTTTGCGGCCCGACGTGGAGCCTTCGCGGCCTGACGTGGAGCCTTCGCGGCCCTCCGGGCCGCCTTCTTCGTGGCGGACTTCTTCCTGACGACGCTCCGGGCCACTTTCTTCGCGGACGGCTTGGCGACGCGCTTCTTCTTCGCGGAAGGCTTCGCGGTCAACTTCGCCGTGGCTCGCTCCGGTGTGCGCGCGCGCGCCGGAGCGGGTTGCAGGCGGTCGCTCGCGGCCACCATGGGCTCGGGGCGCGCGGGCGGCGGCGGCAGCGGCGGCAGCGCGTCGGCGCCGTGTACTCCCGCGTACCACTCGCGCACATAGCCCACGATGTCCTGCGTGTTGGTGCCGGGGCCGAACAGCCGACCCACTCCCCGCGCGAGCAGCGTGGCCATATCCTCGTTCGGGATGATGCCGCCGCCGGTCAACAGGCGGTCGCCGATGCCGCGCGCCTGCATGAGCTCGTGGATCTCGGGGAACAGTGTCATGTGAGCGCCCGACAGCACGGACAGCGCCACCACGTCCACGTCCTCCTGCACCGCGGCCTCGACGATCTGATCGGGCGTCCGGTGGAGACCGGTGTAGATCACCTCCATGCCCGCATCGCGCAGCGCCGCGGCCACCACCTTGGCGCCGCGGTCGTGCCCGTCGAGCCCGGGCTTGCCCACCAGCACACGGATCTTGCGTTGCATGCTTCCTCCAGCCAGGGACCGCAGCGTGGCCCCGATCAAGGTCGCGTCGTCGCGGTGCTGTCCGCGCTCGGCGCGACGGACGAGCGGCGCAACACTAGCGCGTCTCCGGCATATCGGCCACGCGCGAACAGCACGGTGTCCATGCCCGGAAACGCATCGCCGCCGAATCCGAACATGAGCGTATCGCGCCCCGTGGGTGGGCCCCCCCGCTTCCAGTCGAGCCAGGTGGCGAGGTGGTGGTCGTTGGTCGGCGGCCGGAAACGCCGGTCGAGGGCGTCCGCGTCCGTTGGACTCTGCGCCGAGCGCAGGAATCGTGCGGGCTCGCCTTGCCACGCGGACTCCATGAGCTGAGTGACCAACACCTCGAACTGGCGCGTGCGCTCACCCTCGGCGAGGATCGGCGCCGCGAGCCGCGACACCATCGGCACCGGCACGCCGGCGCGCACCGCGAGCGCCACGCCGAGGAGCAGCGCCACGCACGCTGCCGCCGTTCGCGTACCCAACCCGCGCAGCAGGGCATCACTCTCGCCCTCGTCGAGCACGCTCGCGCACACCGCGACGAACACCGCGCACACCCCATACGTGGGTGAGCCGGTGGGATTCGGGAGCGGCAGCAGAGCGCAACCGGCGAGCAGCCCCGCCATGGTCCAGCGTCCGCGCCGCACACACTTGGCGATGGCCCAAGCCAGCCACAATGGCAGAATGGGAAGTCCGAACGACACGCCCGCGGCCGCGAGCGCCAGCGTGAGTACGCCCGCCAGAGTGCCTCTCCCACCCGGCCACGTGCGGGTGGCGGTCCACGCTGCGAGCAGGCCGGCGACCGCCGAACCCACCGCGTTCACCTCGAGCGTGCGATACGACGCGAGCAGGCCCACGAGCGGCTCGCCCTCGATGCCGCGGTTGCTCCCCGGCACGAGTAGCAGGTAGGCGACGGCCGCACCGCTGATCACCATGCCGAGCGCGGCCGCGCCCGAACGCGAGCGCAGCAGCGGCGTCTCGAGCGCGGCGCCCAGCACGAACGCCACCGCGAGCGGCAGCGCGTACGGGTGTGCGAGTGCCGCGACGACTGCGCCCACAAACACTCCGAGCAGCGTGCGCAGGTCGAGCGGCCCACGCGCCGAGCGCGCGAGGCCCGCCACGAACAGTAGAAGTGGCCCATAGAAGATACCGTGCAGGTGGAACACCCAGATGTAGCCGGCGAAGAACACGCCACCCGCCACCAGCGACACGAGCGCGAACAGCCGCCGTTCGCGCGCGCCGCTCGTCGCCCAGCCCCACGCCGTCAGCGCCAGCACGGCGTTCACCATCTCCACCAGGCCCACGTCGCGGCCACCCAGCCGGTACAGCACCCACGCCGGACCCGTGCCGAGCGGGCGCAGGCTCAACACGCTCGGGAACTTCTCGAACAGCGCGCCCCACAGCGAGCGCTGCTCCAGCCGCACGATCCAGTCGAACGACTCGTTGTGCGGGCCCCAGGGCAGGCCGATCACCAACCAGAACGCCAGTCCGGACATGGCGAGCGCCACGAGTGCGACATCGAGCGAGGCGAGACGGGCGCGACCGGCACGCGCCGACGAACTCATGATCAGCGAGCGTCCTCGTCGTCGGGCAGCTCCAGCGCGGCTTCGGTCTCGAGGTACATGCGGCGAGCCTCGGCGAACTGCTCCGGCGAAGGCGGCATGGGCCGGCCGTCCTCGTCCTCGCCCAGCTTCACGACGCCGAGCCGCTCGAACAGTCGTTGGGCCGCCTCGGCGCCTTCGCGCGTCTCGAACGCGAACGCCTGGTACTCGCCGTCGCGACCCAGCGCCTCCATGCGCCACGGGCCCTCGTCGGCCTCCCCGCGCACGACGCGCGCACCGGTGAAGTCGGCGGCATGCCAGCTCATCGCCAGCGCCTGCTCGCCGCGCAGGTTCGTGGACCTGATGCCCGCGCCCACCTTCCACGCCTCGCCCTGCTCCTCGGGTGGGACCAAACGTACGGCGTGGCGATGCGGAACGAACGCCGCGCCGTCGCTGGTGACGGCGATGATGTGACCCTCGTCGTCCGAATCGTCGTCGCCGTTCCCGTCGTCGGCGTCGCCGTCCTGCGGTTCGTCATCCCCGATGGCCGCCTGGCGGTCGTCCGCCCAGCGCTCCGGCGTTGAGCCGGTCGAGGACGAAGCGCCCGGCGGCGTGGACGGACGAACCGCGCGCATGATCAGCGCCACCACCACCACCGCCGCCACGGCCGCGAGACCGCCGAGCATCGAGGAGTCCACAGCCTAGAACTCCGCCGGCTCGGTGTAGTCGCCGAACACCTCGCGCATGGCGCCACGGATCTCGCCCTCGGTGGCATAGGCGCGCGCGGCGTCGAGGATGCGCGACATCAAATTGGACTCGCCAGGGCTCGTCCTCGCCGCCGCGGTCAGTGCGTGCAGCGCCTCGGCTGTTGCGCGCTCGTGGCGCGTACGCTTGACCTCGGCGATGCAGCGCTTCTGCTCCTCCTCAACCTCTTCCCCGATGTAGAGCACGGGGATCTCCAGCTTCTCGTCGGGCTCGACGTATTCATTGACACCCACGATGACGCGTTGCTTGCGCTCCATCTCCTGCTGGTATTGGTAGGCGGCCGCGCCGATCTCGCGTTGGAAGAAGCCCTGCTCGATGCCGCGCACCACGCCGCCCATGCCGTCGATCTGGCGGAAGTAGTGCTCGGCCTGCGCTTCCATGCGGTTCGTCAGGTGCTCCAGGTAGTAGGAGCCCGCCAGCGGGTCGGCCGTCTCGGTCACGCCCGTCTCGTGCGCAATGACCTGCTGCGTTCGCAGCGCGATCTTCACCGCCTTGTCGCTCGGCAGCGCGATGGTCTCGTCCATGGAGTTCGTATGCAGCGACTGCGTGCCGCCGAGCACCGCGGCCAGGCCTTGGAACGCCGTGCGCACGATGTTGTTCTCGGGCTGCTTGTCCCACAGCGAACAGCCGGCCGTCTGCGTGTGGAAGCGCATGAGCCAGCTCTCGCGCCGCTTGGCGCCGTAGCGCTCACGCATGTGCCGCGCCCAGATGCGGCGCGCGGCGCGCAGCTTGGCGATCTCCTCGAAAAAGTCGAGGTGGCTGTTCCAGAAGAACGACAGCCGGGGCGCGAAGTCGTCCAGGTCGAGGCCGCGCTCGATGCACTTCTCCACGTAGGTGAAGCCGTCGGCCAGCGTGAACGCCAGTTCCTGCGCGGCCGTCGAGCCTGCCTCGCGGATGTGGTAGCCGGACACGCTGATCGTGTTCCATTGCGGCACGTGCTTCATGGAGAACTCAATGAGGTCCACGATGATGCGCAGCGACGGCTCGGGCGGGAAACACCAGCACTTCTGGGCGATGTATTCCTTGAGGATGTCGTTCTGGAGCGTGCCGCGCAGGTTCGCGAACGGGACGCCCTGCTTCTCGGCGTTCGCCAGGTAGAACGCATACATGATGGACGCCGGACCGTTGATGGTCATGGACGTGGAGATCACACCCGGGTCCACGCCGTCCAGGAGGATCTCCATGTCGCGCAGCGAGTCGATCGCCACGCCGCACTTGCCGACTTCCCCGTGCGCCTTGGGGTGGTCGCTGTCGTAGCCCATGATCGTGGGGTTGTCGAACGCGATCGAGAGTCCCGTCTGCCCGTGATCGAGCAGGTAGTGGTAGCGCTGGTTGGATTCCTTCGCGGTGCCGAAACCGGCGAACTGCCGCATCGTGAACATGCGGCCGCGATACATGGTGGGATGGATGCCGCGCGTGAACGGGTACTCGCCCGGCACGGCGAGATCGCGCGCCAAGTCCATGCCGGCCAGGTCCTCGGGGCCGTAGAGCGGGCGGACGGGCTCGCCCGAGAGCGTGTAGGGATAGAGCTCCTTGCGCTCGCGACTCTTCGGATAGGTGGCGTCGAACTCGCGGCGCATCGCGGCGTAGGCGCCGTTCGAGCGCGGACCCGCCGAGGCGGCAGGACGCTCCGCGCGAGCACGTGCGGCCTTGGGGTGGTTGGCGCGCGGCGCGCGGCCGCGGGTGGTCGTGCGGGCCGGCGACTGGGTTGGCTTGCGCGTCTTGGTCGCCATCGGGGCCGCTCCAGACAAGTCGGTTCGGGGCTCGGCACGCGGGCTCGAGGCGCGCGCATTCCAAGCGAGCCTACGCGGCGCGGCGAAGGGGGGTCAAGGTTCGCGGAGCGCGACCTCGCGAGTGGTCATCGCACGACTGCCACACGCGCATGGAGCATCCGGCCGCCAATCATGGCGCGGGCAAAGTACACGCCGCTCGAAAGGTCGGCCGTGCCGGGAACGGTCCACTCGCCGGCAGTCTCCGCCTCGAAGGCGCTGCGTGCCACCTCGCGGCCGGCGAGGTCGTGCAGCGTGAGCCGGACCGCAGCCGCGCCATCCGCCTGCACGTGCACTCCGGCGCCGCGAGCAAACCACGCCCGAAAAGCGCGGGGAGCGGGTGTGGGCGGCACGCCGAGAACCTGGCCCGCCGGGCCCATTCGGATGGCGAAGACGCCATCGCGACCTTCGACCTGCGACCGTATGAACATCGCACCACCGTCGCCGGTGGCGACGACGCGCAGGGAGGCATCCACCCCCGCGTCAGTGGAGGGGGGCAGGCCGCCGAGATCAGGGGAGACCCCGTCCGGGTTCCAGCCCCCGATCGGGGTGCCATCGCGATCCACATGACGCAACGGGTACGGCGACGCCGAAACTTCGAGGATCCCGCGCGCGTCGAGCACGAATGCCCCGTCGCCGCGATCGCTCGCGACCGCGACGAGACTCATGGTGGGCGCGGGCCCGCCGCCGAACCAATCGAACAGCACCTCGCCATGGAAGGCACCGAGCGACACGCCATGCGCGTCGGCCCCGGAACTGGCAGTCCAGCGGAGGTGAGGCGCGCCAACCGTACATCCCCGGGCTCGATCGCGGGGTCATTCAGCACGGTCGTGGTCCATGCGAGCCAGAGTCCGCCGTCAGGCGCGGCCGTGATCGCGAAGGAGTTCACGAACTCGATCGCCTCGTCCGTCGTTCCGAGCACTCGCGAGCCCGCCGGCCATCCACCGACGGAGCTATTGGCCGGTCCGACATGACTCCCGCGCATGTAGACCGCTCCTCCGCCCACGATGTCACCTTGAAGCCACACGAGGTAGAGGCCACCCGAGCCATCGGCTGCGACCGCGGGCCGGTGAGAGGTCGACAGCATCATTCCGAGGGAACGTCCGCGCGCCGGCCACGAGGCGGCGATCACGCCCTGCGGCGCGACGCGCGTGAGATCGAGCTGTCTGCCCTCCATTCACCACACGTAGGCGCCACCCTCCCCATCGCTCACGGAGCCGAGCCCACCGCGCGCGACGTCCGCTGCGCATACGGTCACCGCCCCGCTCCACGTCGGGTCCAGGTCGCCGCTCGCCAGCAGGCGTTGCGACTTGAGCACGCCGCCCACGCCCGTGTTCTCCTGCCACGTCACGATCGCGCCGTACTCGCTGTCGTCGCACGCGCTCACCAATGGACACAGCGCGGTCGTCGCGTGCACCTGTACGGGGTCGGCGCTCCAGCCGGCGTTCGCGGGTCGCGTGAAGAGCATCAGCGCGAGAATGGCGAACAGCACTGCGAGGATGAAGTGGCGGACACGATGCGACGCGATGGGCATGGGACCTCCCCGGGAAAGCGGGCCGGGCGGGCGCTTGGCGCCCTCGCGCTCAGCATCCCACCAACGCCTCGAACAATCAGCCGGAAAATCGCGTTCGCATTTGGGCCAGGCCGTGTAGTACCGGCCCGCGCCGGGTTCGGCGCGGGTTCGAGTGCTCCGCGAGATCAGTCGCCGTCCGGCTCCGCGCCCCTCGCCAGACGTGCCGCAACCTGGTTCGGCGTTTTGCGCCGTTCGCCCAACGCGGCCACCGCCTCCGCCCACGCGCCGGCGGGGACCTGGCCGCGGAAGTCGTCCCACAGCCGCTCGCGCACCAGCACTTCGAGGCGCTGCTCCAGGCGCTGCCGGCGGCGGCGCTCCAAAGCGCCGGTCTCGACCAACCACGCCAGGTGCGACTCGAAACGCTCCACCAGCTCGGGCACGCCCTGCCCGGTCGAGGCGACGGTCAGGTGCACGGGGATGGCCCACTCGCTCGTGCGCGACTTTAGATGCAGCGCCGAGCGAATGGCCTGCGCGGCGCGATCGGCGCCCTCGCGGTCGGCCTTGTTGATCACGAACACGTCGGCGATCTCCATGAGGCCGGCCTTCATCGCCTGCACCGTGTCCCCCGATTCGGGTACGAGCACGACCGCCGTGGTGTCGGCGGTCTGCGCCACCTCCAGCTCGCTCTGCCCCACGCCCACCGTCTCGATGAGGATGCGCCCGAAACCCGCGGCGTCCAGCACGTCGCACGCCTGCGCGGTGTGCACGGCGAGCCCGCCCATGCTGCCGCGTGTGGCCATGGAGCGGATGAAGATTCCCTCGTCGCCCGAGAGTTCGCTCATGCGCACGCGGTCGCCGAGAAGCGCCCCGCCCGAGAACGGGCTCGTGGGATCCACCGCCACGATGGCCACGGTCTCACCGCGCGCGCGGTAATCGCGCGCGAGCTGGGTGACGAGCGTGCTCTTGCCTGCGCCGGGCGGCCCGGTGATGCCCAGGCGGAAGGCGCGCCCGGTGCGGCCGAAGCAGGCGTCCAGCAGTGCCGTGGCGTGCGGGTGCTCGTTCTCCACCCACGAGATGGCGCGCGCCAGCGGCACGCGCTCGCCGGCGAGCGTGCGGCGGATCAGGTCGTCGGGAGCGGGATCGGGCATGGGTTGGCCGCCCTCAGCGCGGGATCGCCAGGCTCACGCCCAGCCGGTACTGGAGGTACGCCGGCTGCACCGTCACGGCGCCGTCGCCCAACTGCTGTGGCACGCCGTACTGCTTCAGGAATCGCACGCCGCCGTCCACGCCCCAGCGGCCGAAGTTCAGGTTGACGCCGGTGCCGGCCGACCAGCCGAATGCCGCCTCGTCCTGCGAGCTCAACAGCTGGTTGATGTCATTCTCCCGGTTGGAGTCGTCGGGGACCACCACGGTCGTGCTGATGCCATAGAACACCAGTCCGATCGCGGCGTTCGCGTAGGGTTCCAGGAACCCGTTGCCATGCGGCCCCAGCTGGCCTCCCACGAACAGCCGGCCGTAGAACTGGTCGGTGTGCTGCTCCACGCGCAGGCCGGTGAGCTGGTCCTGGAACTTCTTCACCTTCGACAGCAAGCTCGACACTTCCACCCCGCCCATCACAGCAAGCAGTCCCTGCGTGCCGCCGAGCGGCCACGACAGGTCGATGCCGCCGCCCCAGCCCGGCCTGGAGTAGTCGCGCGCGGTGGCGTCCTTAGGGTCCATGCGCGTCACGTACAGCGTTGCACGCGGCTTGGCGGCAAATGCAGGAACGGCGAGCAAAAGCAGACATGCGGCGACGATCATGCGGGCGGCCATCGGAGTCCTCCTGGATGTGACCTCGAAACGCGTCACGGCTTGCGGCGGCTCACGAGCTGGAAGCGCAGGAGTTCGCCGCGCACGACGGGCTTGCCATCGAGCAGGTAATCGGAGAACGGCATCGGGAGCCCTTCGGAATCTTCCATGCGGGGGCCGTTCATGAGGTGAACGTGCAGGTGCGGTTCGCTGGTGTTGCCGGAGTTGCCCACCCGGCCGAGCACGGCGCCGGCTTTCGCCGATTGCCCGACGCGCACCTTGAGCGAGCCCGGCTGCAGGTGGGCGAGCAACGAGTACTCGCCGTGGCCGTGGTCGATCACCACGTGATTTCCCGCCGGGCGCGAGCGGTCGCTCGCACCGATGGCCTGGTCGGGCAGGCTGTCGAGGGCGGTCACCACCACGCCCGCCGCGGGTGCCAGCAGCGGCTGCCCGTAGCAGTGGTAGTCGGTGAGCGCCTTGCCGTCGCCCGTGTGCGTGCGCCCGTCCTTCATCCTGCAAAGGTCGTGGGCGAAACGCTGGGCGCGGATGTTCGCGTGGTGGTTCTCGGCCAGCGTGCGGCCGCCCCACGCCACCCACCATTCGCCCTGAAACGGCAGCTCGAATCGTGTCTTCGGCTGGTAGTCGAGAAACTTGCTCGGGTACTCGGTCGGTGACGGGGCGTCGGGCCGCACCGCGAGCATGCCGATGCGCCCGTCGGGCGTGAAGCCCACCATCAGCACGGCGGGCACGGGCAGCTTGGCGAATCGGCATCGCGAACGCACCACGAGCATCGAGTCGTGCTCGCTCACCTGCTCGTCCAGCACCGAGTCGATGGCGCCCAATTGCGCGTGGATGCCCGCGCTCATGCCAGCGAACGACACCGAGTCCTTGAGTGCTGCGCGCATGCCGTCGTCGAACTCGCTCCACAGCGGCGCGGTGTCGCCGCGGCTCACGCGGTCGCGGATCTCGCGCGCGCGTGCGAGCGCGGCATCACGGTCGAGCGCGGCGGCGGGGGCCGACGCGACCCCCAGCACGAGCCCTGCGAGCAACAGGCCCAGCGCACTCTGACAGCTCACGCGGCTCCCTCCCGGCTCCTGCCCTCTCGCCTCACCGACTCCAGCACTCGCTGGGCGATGTCGTGCGCGGCCGACGGCCGTGCAAGGCGCAGGGCATTCTCACGCGCACGGCGCAGCGCGTCGGGATCGGCGAGCCAGCGCGACACGGTGGCCGCCACGGTGTCGAGTGATTCCGCGTGCACCGCCGCCCCGCCGGCCTCGAGATAGCGCGCGTTGCCCACCTCCTGTCCCGGCGTCGGGCGGAACACCACCAGCGGCGTGCCCTTCACCAGCGCCTCGGCGCAGGTGAGCCCACCCGCCTTGCTCACCACCAGGTCGGCGGCCTCGAGCAGCAGGTCCACGTGCGGCGTGAACGCCATGGCCCGCAGCCGGCCGCCGTGCGCGCCGGCGAGCGCTTCGATCTGGCGCTGGAGGCGCGCGTTCGTGCCGCACAGCACCAGCACCTGGGGCTCGCCCGGGAGCGAGGCCAACCGCTCGGCCAGCTCCTGCATGGGGCCCACGCCGCCGCCGCCGCCCATCACCAGCACCAACGGACGGTTGACCGCGAATCCGAAGCGCACGCGCACGGCCTCACGCCCGTGCGACGCGGCGAAGCGCGGGTCCACCGGGATGCCCGTGACCTCGATGCGCGCGCGCGGCACGCCGTGCCCGGCCAGCTCGTCGGCCACCTGCTCGCTGGCCACGAAGTAGCGATCCACGTGCGGATACGCCCACAGTGGATGCGCCGTGAAGTCGGTGATCACCACGTGCAGCGGCACGTCCAGGCGACCGCGACCGCGGATGGGATAGAGCGCCTCGACCGGCAGGAAGTGGGTACACACGATGGCGTCGGGGCGTTCGCGCTCGACGACGCGCACCAGCCCGCGCAGCGCCAACCTGTCGAGCGCCTCGCGCGCCGGCCCCGCGCTGCGATTGACGCGCTGCTGGCCCCACAGCGCATAGAGCGCGCCCCACAGCCGCGGCGCGCGCTGCGCCATGGCTGTGTAGCCTTGGGCGTAAGTGCTGCGATAAAAGCGCGACGCGAACACCAGCGTGTCCACCGCGCGCACCTGCGCTCCCGGCGCAAGCGTGGCGAGCGCGCCCGCGATCGCGACGGCGGCACTCTTGTGACCGCTGCCGGCGGTCGCGTGCAGGATGGCGATGCGCGGGCCGGCGCCGGCGGTGAGTGTTTCCACCGCCACCACGCCGCCGCCCGCCTCGGGGAACAGCAGTTCGCGGTCGCCGGCCAGCGCGCGCAGTCGTCGGCGCCACCAGCCGCGTTGCGCGCGCAGCCGTGCCCGCCAGTTCGCGGTCACGGGCGGCAGGCGCAGCCGGCCGAAGCGGGGCAGTCGCACCATGGACTAGCCGGTGATGGCGTTGCGGTGGTGCGTGATCGTGGCTCCGGTGGCGCACAGGTCGATGGCCACGACGTCCACTCGCGGATGGAGCACGCCCTGCTGTTCGAGCGCGCGTGCGGCGCGCACCAGGCGTTGGCGCTTGTTCCGGTCGACCGTCGCGGCGGCGCCACCGTAGTCGCCTCGCGAGCGGAGCCTCACCTCGACCAGCACGCGGCACGCACCGTCATCCACCACGAGGTCCACCTCCACACCGCCCAGGCGCACGTTGCGCGCCACGCGGTGGCAGCCCACCAGCTCGAGATAGGCCGCTGCCAGCGCCTCGCCCGCGCGGCCGCGTTCCTGTGCGAATCCCATCGTTTCGCTCCCACGGGGGCGAGTTCTCGGGAACGCGAAATGTAGCATGGCGCGAGCGAGCGTGGGCTCACGTCAGCGGCAACTCCAACTCGGTCACCGGCGCGAAGCTCCAGCGGTGGAGCGGGCACGGCCCGTGCTCGCGCAACGCCGACAGGTGCGCAGGCGTGCCATACCCCTTGTGTCTCGCGAAACCGTACTCCGGCCACACGAGATCGAGGCGCTCCATGATGCGGTCGCGGACCACTTTGGCCAGGATGCTCGCCGCCGCGATCGACAGGCAGCGGGCGTCGCCACGGATGACGGCCTGCTGTTCGGGCGCGATCGCCGCAACGGTCTCGTGGCCGTCCACCAGCACCAACTCGGGCACGATCGCCAGCCGCGCCACGGCGCGGGCCATCGCGCCGTGCGTGGCGCGGCGAATGTTCACGCGGTCGATCGTGCGCGGGCCCGCCACGGACCAAGCGAACGCCCGGGCCCCTTTGAGGACCCGGGCGAAAAGCCTATCGCGTGTCTCGGCGGTGAGTTGCTTGCTGTCGTCCAGCCCGTCCCAATCGAACGAGAGGTCCAGCACCACCGCCGCGGCCACCACCGGTCCGGCGAGCGGACCGCGTCCGGCTTCGTCCACCCCGGCCACCGTGGCGCGCTCTCCCGCGAGGCGGGATTCTTCGCGTGCCAGTCGGCGCCAGCGGGCGGGCGTCACTAGGTTGTCGCGGTGACTCCGCGATCCTTCAAGCGAGCGGCCTTGCCCTTCTTCTTGCGCAGGTAGAAGAGCTTGGCGCGGCGCACTTTCTTCTGCTCCGACGGGATGACCGTGATGCTGGCGAGCGTCGGCGAGTGCAGTGGGAACGTGCGCTCGACGCCGATCCCCTCCGAGATCTTCCGGACGGTGAACGTCTTGCGCATGCCGGCGCCACGCACGTTGGTGACGAGGCCGCGGAACTTCTGCTGGCGCTCCTTGTCACCCTCGATCACGCGCACCATGACCTCGACCGTGAAGCCGGGTCGCAGGTCCGGGCGCTCGGTCTTGATCTGGGTGTTCTCGACTTTTTCAAGCAGGCCCATAGCGGGCTCCTTTCCACATGATATGGCCCGCCGAGGCGGGCATCTGCAAGCAGCGGGGCAGTATACGGGAGCGCGAGCCACCGCTACAAGAGCTTATTCTGTCAGGATTTGGCGGATTTTCGGTGAATTCCAGGGCGGTCAGGGGCCGACCGGCTGGAACGGGGGCTCAACCCTGCTCGGGGTCCCGCCCTCGCGCGACCCAACCGGGCGCGGAATCCGTCCCCTGCCGGAGCAGCAGGTTCATCTGGGCGGCGTGATGCTGCACGTGCCGCAGGTTGTAGAGGTGCAGCTCGAGCACCGACAGGTCGCGGGCGGCGAACGCGCACCGCTCCGCCGCGTGGCGGTCCTCCAGCGCCGCGATCACCTCGCGGCAGCGTGCGCGGCCGTGGGCGAGGTAGCCGAGGAGCTCGGCCGGGGTGTACGTGCGATCCGGGTACACACCCGAGGGGTCCAGCTCTCCCAACGTGAACGGAGGCGGTGGCCAGAAGCCGTGGTCGGAGTCGGCGAGGTGGTAGTCGAGCCAGAACAGCGTGTGATAGGCCAGGTACCAGAAACGCTGCGACACCGGCCGCGAGGCGTCGTCCCACAGCTCGTCCGGGCAAGCGCTCACGGCATTCTCGAGCATGTCGATCGCGGCGCCGAACTGGCCGAGCAGAGCTGGCTTCCACGGCTCGCCGCTCATGCGCCCAGCTCCTTCGCGTAGAGGCTCAGCTCCTCATTGGTCTCGCCCCAGTGGATCTTCCGCTCGAAGCGAAAGCCAACGCCCTCGAGCACCTTCCGCGAAGCGGCGTTGTCGAGGTCGGTGATGGCGACCACCTTGCGCAGTTCGAACCGTTCGCGCGCCAGCTCCAGCGTGGCCGCCGCGGCCTCGCGCGCGTAACCGCGGCCACGGTGTCGCTCGAGGAACGCGAAGCCCACATCCACGTGCGCGAGCGCGTCGCGCCGGACGAGGCCGCACAACCCCAACGCCTCGCCCGTCTCGCGCCGGTCCACGGCCCACAGCCCGAAGCCGTGCCGGGTGTAGCTCCCCTCGCGGATCTTCTGGATGTAACCGAGCGCATCTTCCAGCGAATGCACGTTTCGGTCGCCAATGAAGCGCAGCCAGGCGGGGTCGTTCACCAACTCCAGGATGAACGGCGCGTCGTCGGGCGTGAGTTCGCGAAGCACCAGGCGCGGCGTCTCGACGGGCAACATGCGGCGCAGCATACCCGCGCGGCGGGCGGGCGCACCATTCCCGGCGGCCCGAGGGGGCTAGGCCGACGCGTCGTACGCCCGGCGGAGCCAGCGGAGCAGCTCCGCGTCCACCTCGTCGGCGCTAGCGAGCCTCACTTTGTACTGGCACATCCCGCCGGGCGGCTGCTCCACGAGCCGCTCGGTGCCCGTCACACCCTTCAGGTTGAGTCCCACCTCGACGCGCGTGTTCGTGGCGGGGCCGATCATGGCGAACTGCTTCATTCGTCGCAGGCTCACGTACGCTTTCTTGGGCGCCACCTCGAACTTCCCGAACGCCTCGATCGCGGTCATGAGCTGGTCGTGGATCGGGCGGAGCGCGGCCTTGGCTCCCGTGTAGATCCCGTCGAGCACGGCGTCGCCCGAGAGACCCTGTGCTTTCGCGGCACTGTCGCCATCCGACTGGAGCACGTGGTGGACGAGCGTGTTGGCGTCACCGTGGCCCATGGCGAGGTCGCGCTTGAGTATGTCGCGGATCTCGCCGTGCTTTTCGAGACCGCTCCTCTTTACGATGGCCGCGAGCTGCGCGAGCGTCTTGCCGGTGCGCTTCTCGATGTTCGCGAGCTGCGTGGCGACTGCCTTGGCCATGTCCGCCATGAGGATCCTCCTGTGGCGCCGGGTCGAGCGCCGACCCAACGTAGTCATGCATAGCGTGTGCTGCGATCGCGACCATCGTGCAGCGCTCGGGGCTACGAAACGAGCGCGAGCTGCCGAGGCCGGAATTCCCGCGACGAACGCGCCACGCCCGGGCTCTGTCGCTCCCGGCTCGCATCCTCTACCCTCGCTGGCATGTTCGCCCGCAGCCGACAGCTGTTCGCCACCGGCATGTTCGTGGTGGACGCCATGCTCATCGCGGCCGCATGGCTCGGCGCCTACTGGCTCCGCTTCCATGCGCTCGGCCTGCCCACGCCGCTCGGTGTGCCGCCGCTGTCGCTCTACCTGTGGAGCGGCGCCGTACTCACGCCCACCGCGCTCCTGGTGCTACGCACGTTCCGCCTGTACCGCTCGGCACGCACCTCACGGTTGGGCGGCGAGCTGCTCGCCGTGGTGCAGGCGATGGTCGTGGTGGCCGCCATGGCGGGCGTGGGCTCGTTCTACGCGCGCGGCGAGCTGTCGCGCACCGCCATCGCCATCTTCCTCGTGCTGGCCACGCTGTTGTTGGGCGGCGTGCGCATCTGCGCGCGACTCGTGCTGCGAGAGTTGCGCCGGCGCGGCCGGAACCTGCGCCACATCCTGGTGGTGGGCACGGGTGAGCCGGCGCGCATGCTGCTCAAGAAGATCCGCCGGCACGCCGACTTCGGGCTGCACGTGCACGGGCTGGTGGCGGCCGACGCGGCCGAGGTGGGCCGGAGCCTCTACGAAGTGCCCGTGCTCGGCGCGATCGCCGACCTGCCGCGCCTGCTTGCGGACGTCCGGCCCGAGATCATCTACATCGCGCTCGAGCGCCGCGAATGGGAGGCCGAGTCCGAAGCACTCACGCTGCTCGCGGACTCCACCGTGGCGGTGCGCCTGGTGCCCGACCTGTCGCAGGCGTTTCGGTTGAACCCGAGCGTCGAGGATTTCGACGGCATGCCCGTGGTGCTCGTCACCGAGAGCCCTGAACAGGGCTGGAACGCGGTGGTGAAGCGCGCGTTCGACCTGGTCTGTTCCGGCCTGGGACTGCTGCTGGCCTCGCCGGTGATGGCGGTACTGGCACTGCTGGTGAAGTTCGATTCCCCGGGCCCGGTGTTCTACGCGCAGGAGCGCGTGGGGCTGAACGGCAGGCGTTTCCGCATGTTCAAGTTCAGGAGCATGCGCGTGAACGCCGAGGCCGGCGGACCGGGCTGGACGGTGAAGGACGATCCGCGCCGCACGCGCTTCGGCTCAACGCTCCGGCGGCTGTCGCTCGACGAGTTGCCGCAGCTCTGGAACGTGTTCATGGGCGACATGAGCCTGGTGGGCCCGAGACCCGAGCAGCCACGCTTCGTCGAGGAGTTCCGCGGCTCGATCCCGCGCTACATGCTGCGCCATCACGTGAAGGCCGGCATGACGGGCTGGGCGCAGGTCAACGGCCTGCGCGGCGACACGCCGCTCGAGGATCGCATCCGTTACGACCTCTACTATCTCCAGAACTGGTCGCTGTGGTTCGACGTGCGCATACTATTTCTCACCGTCGCGCGCGTGTTCAAGGACGCGAGCGCCTACTAGGCGCGCCCGATCGCTCAACGAAGCAGCACGCACCGCCCGACCTGATGCCCGAGCGATGAACTCAACGTGAACAGGTAGACGCTGGACTCCACGTCCTGCCCGTTCCTCGAGTTCAGGTTCCAGGACGTCTGGCCGTCGCCGCGTGAACCGTCGTGGTCCAGCGTCATCACGAGATCGCCGGCGAGCGTGTAGATGCGGATCGTGTTTCTCGCCCGCGGCAGCCCAACAGGACATCTGGGGCATGCGGCGCAACTCCGTGCTGCAGGCGAGCCGCATCCCCTGACGCGGCTGCCGCTAGGCGATTGATCCTGCGCGCTCGATCAACTCCGCCACGATCCTGTCCCCCGCGTGGCCGTCGCCGAAGAGGTCGGCGGCCGGATGGGGCGCGCGGTCGAAAAAGGTCTCCGCGCACTTGAGAATTGCGCCGCGGTCCGCCCCCACGAGCTGGTTATATCCACCCTCCACCAGCTCCACCCACTCGGTCTCGTCGCGCAGCACGAGGCAGGGCCTGCGGAAGAAGTAGGCCTCCTTCTGCAGTCCGCCGCTGTCGGTGAGAACGCCGGCACAAGCTCGCAGCAGGCAGAGCATGTCCAAGTACCCGACCGGCTCGAGAACGTGCAGCGTGGGCGGTGGAGACCATCCCGCGAGAACCTTGCGCGTGCGCGGATGCAGCGGCAGGACCACAGCGCGCTGCGCCGAGAGCTCCTCGAGCGCCCCGAGGATCGAGCGAAGCCGCTGCGGGTCGTCCGTGTTCTCGGGCCGGTGGATCGTCGCGACGAGGAAGTCCTCGCCCAGCACGTCGATCAGGCGCTTCGTCCCGGGCGAAGGAACCGCGGTCTTACCGTAGTGACGTGCGGCGTCGAGCATGACGTCGCCGACCTCCACCACCTGGTCACCGGCGATCCCCTCCCGGGCAAGGTTCGCGACGGCGGTGCGCGTCGGCACGAGGAGCAGTTGCGAGAGGTGGTCGGTGAGAACGCGGTTGACCTCCTCCGGCATCCTGCGGTTGAACGAGCGCAATCCCGACTCCACGTGCGCCACCGGGATGCGCAGCTTCGCAGCGGCAAGCGCCCCCGCGAGCGTCGAATTGGTATCCCCGTAGACGATCGCCCATTCGGGTGGCGCTTCTTGAAGTAGCCGCTCGATCCCCTCCAGCATGCGCCCGGTCATCGCACCATGCGGCCCACCTCCCACCCCGAGGTTGTGGTCGGGCCGGCGCAGGCCCATCTCCTCGAAGAAGACGTCCGACATGTTCGGGTCGTAGTGCTGCCCCGTGTGCACGATCACCTCGTGGACGCTGCCGGGGTGTGCCTCGTTCCAACGCGCGAACGCCCGCGACAGCACGGCTGCCTTGATGAACTGGGGGCGCGCGCCCACGATGCTGGCGACCTTCATTTGCGTGGCATCCGAGTGGCCTGGTCGAGATGCCAGCGGAGGTTCTCGCGCTCGGTCTCCCAGCGATAGCCGCGCGCATAGGCAGCCCGGCCGCGCGCGGCCTGCTCGGCAAGCCGTGCCGGGTCGCCAAGCATCGTCTCGAGCGCGATCGCCAGACCCGCACCGGTCGGAGGCGCCACCCGACCGATGCCCGTGTTCTCGATGAGCTCGCGCCACAGCGGGAAGTCGCTGGCCAGGATCGGGATCCCCATGGCCATGTACTCGAAGATCTTCGTGGGGAGCGCCTCGAGGTGGTCGGGTTGTGGGAGATAGGGCACGAGGCCGATCGCGGCACCTCTCGCGAAGGGGGCGAGTTGTTCGGGGGCGAGCCAGGGCGTGTGGCGGCACCAACCTTCCGCCACCCGACGCGCCACAAGCGGCCCGAGCGACACATCGACCACGGGGCCGACCAGGTCGAGCCGCAGGTCCGGGAAACGCGCGCGCGCGCGTTGGACCGCGTCGAACATCTCGCGGATCCCGCGGACCTCCGTCAACCCGCCCACGTAGAGCAAGCGGTTCCGGTCGAGCGGCACAGCTTCATCCGCGGGCGTCGCGTAAAGAGCCTTGGGGTAGTTGTGGACGATGCGCGTGCGCTCCGGCGGCCAGTGGCGCGCGATCGCCTCCGTCGCCGGCGCGAAGCCCTCGAAGACACTGCGCGCGATTCGCCACACACCCGTCATCGCAAGGGCGATGGCGGGTTGGAGCGGCCCGGGGAGGTAGCGCTTGGATCTCACTTCCAGGGGGAGGTCCTCGTGGACGTCGTAGAGGAAATAAGTGCGGGGCCATCTGGCAGCGAGCAGCGCCATGGCGGGGATAAGTTCGGGGTCGTGAAAGTGGACGACGTCAAAGGGACCCGCGCGCTGGATGGGTTGGAATGTGCCGAGCGAGACGAGCAGCCGCTGCAGCCGGCCGCGGGGCTCCGTCAGGAGGTGAAAGTGGAGGCCCGGATCCTCACTCCAGCCCGCTCGCGCCGGGGGAGTCGTCATCGGGAAGAAGACATGCACCTCGCAGCCCCACGCGAGATAGGTGGCTGTCTCGCGTTCGAAGACACGCGGGTCCCCCCAGCGGTGGACTGTGGTGACGACCGCGATCCGGTGTCTGAACGGTGCGCTCGGCGCTTCCCGGGATGCCTTGCCCACCTGCCACTCGCCCTCCAACTCGCCAGTATGACCGCGGCACCCTCGCGAGTTGCCCGCGACCACGGCGGAAAGCAGCCTACGCGTGGCCGGCGGCCAGCCTACACCTCGGTCAGAGATCGCGGCAATG
Organism: uncultured bacterium; assembly: GCA_964418975.1. GTDB lineage: Bacteria > Eisenbacteria > RBG-16-71-46 > RBG-16-71-46 > RBG-16-71-46 > JAIOPA01. The sequence continues at coordinate 29,932 of CAYQNV010000026.1, forward strand.
TGCGTGGCTACGCGTGAGCGTCCCCAAAGCGTCGCTCGAACTCCTCGACCAGTCGCTCCAGTTGCACCTCGCGGCAGTACTCGCGCTCCGCGAGGAGACGCGCTCGCTCGCTACGCTCGCGCGAGCGCTCGGGCTCGGCCAAGACCTGCTCGATGCCGCGCGCGAGCGCCGCGGCGTCCTCGGGCGCCACCACCACCGCCAGGTCGCGCTCTCGCAGCAGGTCCGCGGCGAAGCCCGAACCCGCGTAGACCACCGGGCGGCGCGTGGCGAAGTACTCGAACGTCTTGGCGGGAAGCACGATCTCGTTCAAGATCGGCGTGTCTTTCGTGTGGTTCACGAGCACATCGCTCGCGCGGTAGTGCTCGGCCAGCGCTCCTGGGTCTGTCACGTAGCGCTCGAGTCGCACGTTCGCCGGCCCGTCCTGGCGGAGCCGCGCCTCGAGCCCCGGACGCTCCGGGCCGTCGCCGACCAGCACCACATCCACCTGGGGTAAGCGCCGGGCGACGTCGAGGAGGATGCCGATACCGTGGTTGTAGCCCATGAGTCCCACATACGTGACGCGCGGTCGCGCGGGCAGGGGCCGGGGCGCCTCGGGGGCGAACCGGTCGAGGAACTCGCGCGACACACCGTTCGCGAGCGTGACCATGCGCGCTTCCGGCACGCCTTGGCGCACCAGCACTCGCGCCAGGCCGGCGGTTGCTGCGATGACCAGATCGGTGCGCCGGAGAAGCCACCGCATCATGCGCTCGAGCCCCGCGACCAGCCAGAGCTGCAAGCCTCCCGCGGGCACGCTCTCTCGTGCATACGCCCACGTCAGGTCGCGCACGTCCCAGGCGAACTTTGCACCCGTCCAGCGTGCGGCGAGCCACGCCGCCGGCGCCAGGAACATGCTCGGAGTGCTCACGAGGATCACGTCCGGGCGAGCGCCCCGAGCCGTCGACACGAGTGCCATGCTCATCGCGATCTCGCGCATCGCGCGGCGAACCAGCGAGGCCTCGTGCGGGCGGAACGCGGGCCGGCGTTGAACGGAATAGCCGCGCGCACGATCCGCCTCGCGCCAGTCGCTCGCCGCGTGGAGCGCGGGATCGGGATAGCCCGGCTCGAGCGTCAACACTTCGAGCGCGTATCGCCCGCGCAGCGCCTCGGCCATCGCGCCCGTGCGATTGGCGCCGGCGGCGGTCTCGGGTGGGAAGAACTGCGTGATCATCCGGATTCGCACGTCACGCCCCCCGCCAAACCGTACGCCTCGCTTCGGCAGCGTTCGCTGAGTTGCACCACCTGCGTCGGCCTGGACGACGCACTCACGCGAAGTCCGCCCCGGTGCGTTGCGCCCACTCGATCAGGTTGACCCAGCGCCAGGCGCGGAAGTCACGACGCGGCCGTGCTTCGCAGATCGCGCGCCACTCGGCGCGCAGCGCCGCAGCGCGCAGCGGCGGGATGCGTGCCACGCTCTCGTCGGTGAGCAGTCGCTCGACCTGGGGCCGCAGTTCCAGCAGCCAGTGGTGCTCGGGCGTCGCAAAGCCGATCTTGTCGCGCCGGTCGAGGACGGCATCCGGGACCAACCCACGCATGGCGCGGCGGAACACGGCTTTCGAAGTGCCGTCGCGGTCCACGAGATACTCCTCGGGCAGGTTCAGCACGAACTCCGCCAGTGAGGGCGTCAGGAAAGGCACGCGGCTCTCGATCGAGTGCGCCATGGAATTCCGGTCCTCGTAGCGGAGCAGCATGGGCAGGCTGCTGCGCGTGGTGGCGCGCAACAACTGTTCGCGCAGCACCTGGTCCGAGTCGCCGAACGTGTACTTGGCGGGCTGCATGCGCACGCCGCGATCGGCGAACCAGCGCGCGTCGAGCCACGCCGGCGCCAGCTCCTGGCCGACCATGCGCCGGAGCGGCGCCTGGAACGCCGGCGGCACCAGGAACTCGCCGGCCCACAGCAGCAGTGGTCCGCGTCCCGGCGTGCGCTTGGCGCGGCGGGCGAACGCCACCGCCTCGCCGAACCGGCCCTGGCGGACGAGCGAGGCCAGGCGCGCGGCAGCGAACGTGTGATACCCGCCCAGCAGCTCGTCCGCGCCCTGGCCGTCGAGCATCACCTTGATGCCTGTCTCGCGCGCCAGTCGGAACACGCGGTGTTGGGCGTAGATGCTGGTGCTGCCGAACGGCTCGTCCTGCGCGCGCAACAGCGTGTCCAGGTCGCCCAGCAGATCCGCCGGCTGCGCCCGGGTCTTGTGCATCGTGGCGCGGGCGGCGCCGCCCACCAGGTCCACCCAGCGCTCCTCGGAGAGTTCGGCGTCGTCGGCCACGTAGCTGAACGTGTGGAGCTCCAGGTCGGGTTCGAGCGCGCGCATGGCCATGACGATGGCACTGGAGTCGATGCCGCCCGAGAGTGCCGCACCCACCGGCACGTCACTCCGGAGATGCAGCCGCACGCTGTCGACGAAGCGCGCGCGCAGCTCCTCGGCCGCCTGCTCGAACGTGCCCGCGAAGCGTTTGTCGGAGCGAAGCTCCCAGTAGCGGACCGGTGGCGACGGCTCGGCCGTGTCCAGCGACACCTCCAGCCAGTGGGCAGGCGGACAGGAGCGGATGCTCTCGAGCAGCGTGGCATCGCCGTGATCGGTGAGGCCGAAGCGTAGGTAGTCGTAGACGCGTTGCGCGTCCACGCGCCGCGACACGTGGGAAAGCGACAGCAGTGCCTTGGGCTCGGAGGCGAATGCGAAGCCGCCTTCCCACTTTGCGAGATGTAGAGGTTTGATGCCGAACGGATCGCGAGCCAGCACGAGTCGCCGCGCCTGCGTGTCGAGCAGGGCGAACGCGAACATGCCCACCAGGCGCGGCAGCACGTCCACCCCCCACCGCCGGAACGCCTCGAGCAGCACTTCCGTGTCGGAGTGCGATCGGAAGTGCACGCCCTGCGCCTGCAACTCGGCGCGGAGTTCGAGGTAGTTGTAGATCTCGCCGTTCAGGATCAGGTGATGCCGTCCGTCGGCGCTGCTCATGGGCTGCCAGCCCGCCTCGGACAGGTCGAGGATCGAGAGTCGTCGGTGCCAGAGAACAGCGCGAGCCTCGGGCGTGATGCGCGAGGCGTCGCGATCCACTCGCCAGCCTGCGGGCCCCAGCACGCCCACGCCGAAGTCGTCCGGGCCGCGATGTGCGAGCGACTCGCCCCAGCCGCGAACCGCCGCTGCCGCGTCGCCGAGCGGCCCGACGAATCCCGCGATGCCGCACATCAGCGCACGCCTTCGACAGACGCGCTGCCGGCGAGGCCTAGCATGCCCCAGCGAACCGGGATAGGCTGTTCATGGGCGCTCACGGTCGTCTCCTCCGGTAGGGGCCTGAACCTCGAGGTTCTCTCTGCTCACCATCTGGGCGCCGTGGGCACCGTTCACGCGGGAATGCCCCGGCTGTCCGAAGTTCCCCGTCAGGTTCACATGAAGCGCTTCGGCATGGAAGTCGACGAACCTCCCGACGGGTCCGGGAACTCAGAGCCCGACCCGTCGCGCCGGAACCTACGCTCGGGACTGTGGCCCTTCCGCGGGCTCCGGGAACAGCTCCTAGTGCCGGGCTCCTTCGCGCGTAGCGTGCTCACGCTCATGACGGGCACCACGCTGGCCAACGTGATCCCGGTCGCCGTCACGCCGGTCCTGGCGCGGCTCTATTCCCCGGCGGAGTTCGGCCTGTTCGCGATCTACGGGGGGATCGCCGCCCTGCTCGCGGTCGCCGCGACGGGACGATACGAGATGGCGATCGTGCTGCCGGCGGAGGACCACGACGCGTTCGATCTACTCGGCCTCTCGCTCCTGCTCGCCAGTGCGGCGGCCGCGGTCACTGCGATCATCGTGATCGCGCTTCGGTCGGGCGTCGTGCGCGCGCTGCACGCACCGGCCCTCTCGGCCTGGCTCTGGCTCCTGCCGCTCGGCGTGCTGCTCATGGGGTTCGCTCAGGCCCTCGGTAATTGGCTGAATCGCAAGCGCTCCTACCGGCGCATCGCGGAGAGCCGGATCGTTCAGTCGGTGACCACCGCGGGGCTCGCCATCGCGTTCGCGCCCACCCGGCTGGGGCCGGGCAGCCTGATCCTGAGCGCGATCGTGGGCCAGGCCCTCGCCACGATCCTGCTGGCGCTGGCCGCGTGGAACGGGCTTCGCGGCACGGGGCTGCGCTTCACGCGGCAGGGCATGCGCCGGCAGGCGGCCCGGTACAAGGAGTTCCCCCGGATCAACGCGCTCCACGCGCTGTTCGACAACCTCAATGCATCCGCCACCTTGGTCTTGTTGGCGCACTACTTCGACGCGGTCGTTGTGGGCCACTATTCCATGGTCATGCGAGTGCTTACGGCACCGGTCACGCTGATCGGGGCCGCCATCACTCAGGTCTTTTACCAGCGAGCCGCGGAGCTCCACAATCGAGGTGGCGACCTGAGCGGCCTCATCCGGTCCGTGCTCACGCGCTCCGTGTGGATCGCCCTGCCGGCCGCCGCCGCGCTGCTCCTCGGGGCGCCGGCGCTGTTCTCGTTCGTGTTCGGCCCGAATTGGACCGCGGCCGGGCAGTACGCGAGGCTGCTGTCGCCGTACATGTTCTTCTACTTCCTGGCGGCGCCGCTTGCTTTCGTCCCGTTCGTGCTGAACCGGCAGCTGCAATCCTTCTTCCTCAGCATGACCGGCAACTTGCTGTCGCTGGCCTGCATCGCCGTGGGCGGACTCGTAGGCGGACCCGAGGTCGGATTCGCCGCCCTGTCGCTGGTCCTGAGCCTCTATTTCGCCGTCTACATCGGGTGGATGCTCCGCATCGCGGCCCCGCCGAAGGCCGGACCGGCGTGATCCATCACCTCATCAGTTCGTCCCCCTACACGACTCGGTTCCTGAAGCTCCTCGAGGACCACCCCGAGGTGTTCCCACCGGAGGAACACCGCTTCTGGATCGAGCGAGCGCCCGGTTCCGCGTTCCGGGCGGAGGGCGTCGGGCGGATCCGACGGATGCATGTCGGAGCATGGGGCTTCCTGAAGGCGTTCCGCGGACGGTCGCCGACCGATCGCGTCGTCATCCACCAGCTGAACAATCCGAGAGTGCTGCTCTACCTGTTCTTCTTCCGTGGGGCCGCGCGACGATGCGCGTGGTCCATCTGGGGTGGGGACGTTTACTTCTTCAAGTACCGCCCGAGGACCTGGCACCACGCGCTGCGTGAGCACCTGCGCCGGTCGGTCATCCCCGCCATCCCGGTGATCTCCAGTTTCCTGCCAGGCGATTTCGAGACGGTGCGATCGGTCTACGGGAGCCGGGCACGATACGTCCGCGCGTTCTATCCGCTACCGATGGACGACGGTACGCTCGAGGTCCGCGACGCGCCGGCTCGCGACCCTGCGGGCGCCACGATCCTGGTCGGCAACTCGGGCGACCCCTCGAACGACCACGCGTGGGTGTTCCGGGCGCTGGCGCGGTTCCGCTCCGAGGGCCTGCGGGTCCTCTCCCCGCTCTCCTACGGCGATCCGGCCTACGTCTCCTCGGTGGTCGCGCTCGGGCGCGAGCTGTTCGGCGATCGGTTCACGCCGTTGACGGAGTTCCTTCCGCCGGAGCAGTATGCGCGCCACCTTCGCGAAGTGGACGCCGTCATCATGAACCATGGATACCAGCAGGGCCTCGGGAACATCGTCGCCCTGTTAATGATGGGCAAGAAGGTCTACGTGCGAGGCGACACCACCCCGTTCCGGCACTTCAACGACTTGGGCATCATCGTCTTCGACACGCACCACATCCCCGAGTTGACGCTCTCGCAGATCGTCGAGTTCGCGCCGGAGACCGGGAGGAGGAACGCGGAATCGATGCGCGCTCAGCTCTCGGAGGAGAACGCCGTCTCGGGCTGGGCGAACCTGTTCCAGGCGTTGCGCGGCTCCGCGTGAGCGCGAAGACCCAACGGGGTGTCGGCCCCCGGATCATCCCAAGGAGCGGCGGCGTGAGCGAGAAGCGAACCGTGCAGGACCTGGCCGCGTTCGGAGGCCAGCCGGCGTTCGAGGACTCGCTCCACGTCGGCCGGTCCAATGTCGGCGACCGGCAGGCATTCCTGTCGCGGGTCCAGGACATCCTCGATCGCCGGTGGTTCACGAACAACGGGCCCTACGTGCAGGAGTTCGAGCGGCGCCTGGCGGAACTCACCGGCACCCGCCACTGCATCGCCGTGTGCAACGCCACGGTCGCGCTGGAACTCGTGATCCGAGCGCTCGGGATGACCGGAGAGGTCATCGTGCCGTCCTTCACGTTCGTGGCGACCGCGCACGCGCTGCAGTGGCAGGGGATCACCCCGGTCTTCTGCGACATCGACCCGCTCACCCACAACCTCGACCCCGACCAGGTCGAGGAACTCATCACACCTCGCACGAGCGGGATCATCGGCGTTCACGTCTGGGGACGGCCCTGCGCCGTCGAGCGGCTCGCGGGAATCGCTCGTGCGCGCGGGTTGAAACTGGCATTTGACGCCGCGCACGCCTTCGCCTGCTCCCACCGGGGCACCATGATCGGCGGGTTCGGCGATGCCGAGGTCTTCAGCTTCCACGCCACCAAGTTCATCAATAGCTTCGAGGGCGGGGCGATCACCACGCAGGACGACGAACTGGCCGCTCGCATCCGCCTGATGAAGAACTTCGGGTTCTCGGGCTACGACAACGTCATCTACGTCGGGACCAACGGCAAGATGCC
>CAYQNV010000027.1:0-19195 GCA_964418975.1 uncultured bacterium
CGATGGCTTGACCGCGGGCGCGATCGAGTCGACCCAAGTGATCCAGTAGCCGGCGCCGCGCGCCTGCCACTTGAACGGCATCAGTTCCCCGGGCTTGAGCGTGAACAGTTTCTCGAAGTAACCGGCGAGGTTGGGATTGTCCATCATCTCCTCCTCGCCGTGGACGTAGAGGTTCGACTCCAGGCCCAGGCGCCGGCCGGCCGCTTTGGCCTGGGCCACGGTGCGAACCACTCTCATCAGGCTGTCGGCACGCCGTTGCGCCACCGTGTCGGCCTTCACGCCCGCGAGATTGCTGGCCACGATGCTGTAGACAAGGTTGAGCGGCTGGACATATGCCGGCACGTGCTCGGTGCACTGGATAAGGTGATAGCCCACCTCGGTCTTTACCGGTCCCGCCAGCTCCCCGGCCTGCATCGCGAAAACGGCGTCCTCGAACGCCTGCAGCATCGCGCCGCGTCGAAACACGCCGAGGTCGCCCGCCTTGTCCTTCGTGGCCGGATCGTCCGAGAAGCGCGCCACGACAGCGTCGAAGTCCTCGCCCGCCCGGATCCTCGCCATCAGCGAGTCGGCGCGCACGCGGGCAGCACGGTCTGCGGCGGCGGTGCTGTTGACCGGGGAGATGAGCACGTGCTTCGCCCGCACCAGCTCCTCCGCGGAGTACTTGTCGATATTGCGGCGATGCCAGCGCTCCACTTCCGCGCGCGTGAGCTTGATGTCGGCGATCGGCGGTATCGCCACCAGCATGCGCGTGAAGTGGAATCGTCGCCCGGACCCGAACCGCTTCGGGTCCAGTTCGTAGAGCTGTCGGCCACCTTGCTCGTCCGTCGAGCGGCGCGCTTGGTCGATCGCCAGCTGAAGCGTCGGCTCCACCTGGGCGAAGCTCGGCGTGTGATTCGCCACCCGGCCGGAAACCTGCCAGACGAGGAAGCCGCGCGCGTACGGAGCCAGCCCGGCGCCCTGCGGCTCGCCCCGACCCCACACCGTGTCGCTCAGCGCGGCCGCGGCGAAGCCCGTGTCCACATCGGCTCCCAGCGGCGCGGGTTTCGTCTCGCGCACGCGCAGCGCATTCTCGAGCGCGGCGGCGCGCCGACCCGCACTCCACGCCTGGTAGAGCTCGCTCGATTGTAGCCTTGCGGTCTCGATGCGCCTGTCGCGCCTCCAGCGCGCCTTCGCCTCGTCGCGCACCTGCGCCAGCGTGCGCGCGACGATGCTCCCGGTGCGCGCATCGAACGACGAGAAGTCCGCGAGGTGCGCGCGATACCAGCGATCGAGGTCCGCTTCGCTCGGCTCCGGCACGCGCACGCTGCCGGTGTCGACCGCCACCCAGCGAAACGTCCACGCCGGGCCCGAGAGCGAGTCCCGCAACTGGGTGAACAACGCCAGCCGCTCGCGCTCGTCCTGGTGCGCGCGCGCGTCCTCGCGCAGCCGCGCGCGGATCTCGCGCGCCACCTCGCGCAGCGGCGCCACGTGCGCCCGCGTGGCTTGATCCACGCGCACGACCAGGAAGCCTTCGGCTCCCGGGACGGGCTCGGGGAGCAGGGATCCGGGGCCAGCCTTGAATACCTCGGCGCTTCGCGCGGCATCGCCCTTCCAGTAGCCGGGGAAGTTGTCCGGCAGCACCGAGACGTCCCCGCGCGGTCCACCGTAGGCGGCGGAGGCGGCCTCGAGCGTCGCTCCGGCGCGCACGGCGGTCAGCACGCTGTCGGCGGCACGGCGCATGCGCGCCGTCCACGCGGCGCCCGCCGCGACGTCGTCCACCTCGGTCTGGGTGCGCGGCGGTTCGTTCACGAACACCACGCTCAGCACGGCGCGATCGGGGCGACGGAACTGGTTCGCATTCGCCCGATACCAAGTCACCACCTCACTCTCGCGCGGTTCACGATAGGAACCCCTGAACTCCGCCACCCGCAGCGACAGGTCCTGGGTGAAGCCGCGCCGGAGCTGACGCAGCGCCTTCGCACGCAGCTCGCCGTCGTCGGGGCGGAAGCGTGCCTGGAGCCGGTCGTCCAGCCGCCGCGCGGCGAGCTGTTCGCTGCTCAACGCGAGCGCGTTCTGGAACCGCCCTGGATCCGACGTGCGCGTGAGCTGCCAGCGCCGCGAATCGAACGTGCCGCCGGGGCTGAAGAACGGGTCGCGCCGGAGCACGGACTCGGCCTCGGCGGGGCTCACGGTAATCCCCAGTCGGCCCGATTCGAGCACCAGCAGGTTCAACCGGATCAGGGTCTCGAGCAACTGCCGGCGCAGAACGTCGCGGAACTCGGCCGGGCGCCCGCCGCCGCGCGCCGCCATCTGTTGCTCGGCGGTCGCGAGCCGGCGGTCGTACTCATCCCGCTCGATGTGACGCGTGCCCACGGTGGCCACCGGCGACTTCGGGGTGGGCGCTTGCGCGACCACCACGAGCGCGGGCACGGACAAAAGCATCAGCAAACTCCACGACACCCAGGCTCGCGCTCTCACCATGATTCCTCTCGTCCCCGGGGCTTGACGCTGCAAGCCCCCGACCCTAGCGTGCCGCGCCCATGTGGATACTCGATCGGGACGCGACCGTACCGTTTTGGCAGCCGCGGGATCCCGCTCCCGCGACCGTGCTGCTGTTCTCCACCCGGCTCGGCGGCGTGAGCCGCCCGCCCTATGACCGACTCAACCTCGGTCGCTCGACCGAGGATGACGCCTCCGCCGTGGCCACGAACCGCGAGCGGTTCATGCGCAACGCCGGGTTCGATCCCGCGCGCCTCGCGACGGCGGGACAGGTGCACGGCAACCGCGTGGTCGAGGCGGTCGCCCCGGGGCACCATCCCGAGTGCGACGCGCTCGTGACGCGCGCTCCCGGCGTGGTGCTCGCGGTGACCACCGCGGACTGCATGTCCATCCTCTTTCACGCCCCGGGCGTCGTGGCCGCCGCGCATTCCGGCTGGCGCGGCACCGCGGACGGCATGCCGCTCACCACGCTCGAGGCGGTGTGCCGGCTCGCCGGCTGCGCGCCGCACGCCGTGAACGTCGCGTTCGGCCCCGCGATCCGGGGTTGCTGCTATGAAGTGGGTGAAGACGTCGCGGCTCGCTTCCCGGACACCGCCGTCCGCCGGACGAGCCCACGACCTCGGCTCGACCTACCGACGGCGGCCAAGCTCGCGCTCCGCACCGCCGGCGTACGGGCGGAAGCCCTGCACGACACCGGCGCATGCACGAGTTGCGAACCCGCCCTCTACTACTCCCATCGCCGCGACCACGGTCGCACGGGCCGCCACTGGGGCGTGGCCGCACTGCGCGAAGTCGAAGGATGAGGCCAAACGGGCAGGGAGTATAGCAGCCGACGCCGCATCGCCAACCTCTTGACCATCCCTTGAAATCGTCGCCGGGTTGCGGGCGATACACTCTCACTCCTGCTCCCATCGTGAGGAAGCCCATGCCTGCCGCGCGTCCGCGTATCACCCGAGCCATCGCCGCAGCCCTGCTGGCCGCGTTCTCGTTCGGCGCCTGCGCCGCGGCCAGCCCGCCCTCCGCCGCGAAGGGCAAGGGAAGCCCCGCGCGCGGAGCACGCGAGCAGGCACTCGTGCTGGAAACCGCGGTCGGCACGCTGGCGATCCAACTCTTCCCCGCCGGCGCGCCGCGCACGGTGGCGAACATCCGCAAGCTCGCGAGCGAGGGGTTCTACGATGGGCTCACGTTCCACCGCGTCGTGCCGGGTTTCGTGATCCAGGGCGGCGACCCGAACTCGCGGGACGAGAACCCGTTCAACGACGGGCAGGGCGGCCCCGGCTACACACTCCCCGCCGAGATCGGGCGGCGGCATGAGCAGGGCGCCGTGGCGATGGCTCGGAAAGCCGACGCCGAGAACCCCGCACGCGAGTCCAACGGCTCGCAGTTCTACATCGCGCTCCGCGACCTGCCGCATCTGGATGGCGGCTACACCGTGTTCGGCCGGGTGATCGCCGGTTGGGAGACCGTGGAGCGCCTGGCCGCACTCGCCAAGTTGCAGGACATCGCGCGGGTCGGAAACAACGCGAACCCCGGCAAGCATGCGCTCATCAAGCGCGCGCGGCTGGAGCCGCTCGCGCCGTGGTTGAAACGCGCGTCTCGGCCCGCCGCGGCGGACAGCGTCACGCGCTGACCTCCCCCCCGGCCTCGCGGCCCGGGGAGGTGCGCCAGGTGCACACGCCGAGCACGACCGCCAGATCGAACCACTCCGTCAGCAGGGCCGGCTCCACGGACCAGCCCTGTCGCTGGACCACGCGCGCGATACCGTCCACGTCGCGTACGCCGTCGCACGCGAACCACGCCAGGTCGCACGCGGTGGTGCCGCCGGGGATCGCCGCCTCGAGTGCCAGCAGGCGCGCCTGTCGAGTGGGGCCCAAGTCGTCCCAGCCGGGTGCCAGCCAACGGATGGGGCACAGCAGTCCGGGAGTGGCGCGCACGGGGACGCGGGTGTCCCAGGGCGGCGGAGACGAGTGCGGGCGGCTCACCCCGCCCCGGATCTCGTAGTCCCACCAGCCCTCGAGTTGCTCCGCCGCCAGCGGCAGCAGCCTGGCCAACGTCGAGTGCAGCTCGTGTTCCGGCGGGCAGCCGATCGCCAGCCGGCCGACGCTCGCGAGCGCCCACTGACCGCGTTCGCGCTCGGCGTGCGCGGCTTCCCAGGCGTTGGCCGTGTCGGCGGCGGTCAGCAGTCGGCGGCGCGCCCCGCGCGTCACCAGCTGCAGCAGCCAATCCAACTCCTCCGCCCCCGCGCCCGCCACGAACGCCGCATAGGTGGCCGCGGCGCGCACCGCCAGGGCCAGCGACTCGGGATCGCAGCGATCGGGCGTGTCGTAGTTCGAGTGGTAGTAGCGGTCGGGCCACTGGATCAGCATCGGGCAGGGCACACCGGACGAGGGGTCCAGCCACAGCGCGTGGTCGCTTCCGCCCGAGTAGGGCGCGTCGGCGATGCGCGCAAGCGACGTGCGGGGTGCACTCGGAGCGTCCTCCTTCCACGCCTGCGAGGCCGACAGGATGCGGGCCACCAGCTCGTCGGCGAACGAGCCCATGAAGTAGGGCGCCAGCTCGAGTCGCAAGGTGCTGCCGCAGTCCTCCTGGCGCTCCCCGACCATGTCCAGGTTGAGCGCCGCCACCGTGCGAGCCGCGCGATCGGGATGAAGCGCCTGCCACGCGTAGGTGCCGGTGAACTCCGGCATCCACAGGAAGCGCAGCGTGCGTCGCGGCTCGGCGAGATCACCCTTGGCCACCAGCGCCGCCAGCACGCGTGCGCTCTCGAGCGTGGCCGCGCTCCCCGAGGCGTTGTCGTTGGCGCCCGGCTGCGGATGGCAGAGGTGTGACGTGAGCAGCACCTCTCCCGGGAGCCCGCCGGGGATCGCGGCGCTCACGATCGGGATGTGGCCCACGTAGCGCTCGCAGTCGAAGTCAATTTGCACCGTGAGCGCCTCGCCTCCGGCGAGACGTTCACGGAGTTCCTGGCCGCGCGCGGGACTCACCACCACGCCCCAGCCGCGCGGCCGATCTGCGAGCCACCAGAACGACGTGTAGGCCAGCGAGTCGCGGTCGTGCTCGTCCGTGCGCACGGGAGGCAACAGCCGGCGCCCGTCGTACACGAGTCCCGCCGCGCCATGCGACACGACCGCGCGCTCGTGCGCCAATTGCACGAGGCCCGACACCAGCACGGCTTTGCCACGCACATCCGTGTGCGCGAGCGCGTCGAGCGATGGGAGCACCACCAGCGGGAAGCGTCCGTGCGCGCGATCGCTTCGCTGCACGATCGAGAGCGGCGCGGCCGCGAAGTCGGCGAGCGGCTCGTGGCCGCCCGCGCCGTGCAGGGCCGCGCGCGCGTGACGACAGCGCCAGCCCTCCGGCATGGGGAACCCGCCGTAGCGCGTGTGGCCGTCCGCCGGCACCAGCGTGCGCTCGGGGGTCAAGCCCGCGTCGCGGAGCGCGCCCTCGAGCCACTCGGCCGCCGCATCGTAGCCCGGGCTCGCCTGGATGCGATGGAACCGGGCGAGGCTGACGACGTCGTGGAGTGCTCGCGCTCCGCTCGCTTCGCGCCTCACCGCCTCAAGCATCCGCTCGAACACGCGCCGGCCCTCCCCGCCGCTTTCGCCGCCCTCGCACGAGCGCGAGTGCCGCCGCGAGCAGCGCCGGCAGGCCGTACTCGAGCGCGCGTGTCACGGCTTCCGGATGGTAGCCGCCCGCCGCCGCGGGCGGCGCGAACGCACCGTACCCCAGCGTCACGGTGCAGGACAGGAACAGCCACGCCGGCGAGGGCCGGAGCGGTTCCAGCGCCAGCACCCATCCGAGATACCAGGGATGAACGACGGGCCCGAGCAACAGTCCGGCGCGCAGCAGCAAGCGTGTGCCGTCGGCCGCGCCGAGTCCACGTCGGAGCGCCCACAGCAGTAGGACGCCCAGCAGGATCACGACCGACGCTCGCGCGGGTCGCTCCCCCAGCGAAAAGGCGAGCACGCCGAACAATGCGTCGTTGTGACGCCAGCGTAGGGCGAACGCGGCCAACCCCGAGTCCGGCCCCGAGACCAGTGCGAGATAGCCGCCGAGCGAGCCGGCCAGCAGCAGCCCGGCGACGAGCCGCGCGCGCGGCGACCAGGCCCGCCACAAGAACGGCAGTGCGGGCAACGCCACGAGTTTCACGAGCACGGCGGCCGAGGCGGCGAGCGCCGAACCGACCGGACGCCGCTCGAGCAGTACCAACGCCAGCACCAGCCAGAGGATGCCGGTGGGATCGTGGTGCCCACTGCCGGCGTACTCCACCACCACCAGCGGATTCCATGCATAGACCGCGGCATCCCATGCCGAGCCCCCGCGTCGAGCGCACCACCACGCGAGCAGTGCGCAGAGCGCCAGGTCGTGGAGCATCACCCACAGCTTGACGGCCGCGAGAGACGGCGAGAGGCGCGCCACAAGCGCGAAGCCGGCTTCGGCGAGCGGTGGGTAGATGGCGCGAAGCTCCGGGTGATTGACGTGCGGGTGCACGTCGAGGTCGCGGAAGCGCTCGAGCGCGGGGTCGTCGGGGGCATGCCGCCAGGGGTTCGCTCCGCCGGCGAGCACGCGGCCTTCCCACACGTAACGGTAGACGTCGTCCGACAGCGTCGGCGGCACGGCGAACACGACAGCCCGGAGCGCCAGAGCGACCAGCACCACGAACGCGCCGGCATGCGGCAGCTCGCGCCAGCGCGCCCGCCGGAGCAGTGCCAGCGCGTAAGCCGCGAACGCCACCAGCCACAGGCCCTGAAAACGCCCGAGCTCGGCGAGCCAGTCGCTCAGCGCGCCCCACAGCGAAGCCACGGCGACCAGCAGCAGCGCCAACGCTACCGGCTCCAGGGCCAGTCGCTGCAAGCGCGGCAAGCGATCCGCCGTCAGCGGGCTCGCGGCACCGTCACGCGCACGGCTCGCGTGCCGGCGTTGCCGGCGGCGTCCACCGCGCGCACCGACAACAGGTGCGGCCCCGGGGCCAGGTCGGGCAACGGCACACGGAACGTGAGCCGGGGCGCGTCGGCGATGCCGCCCTCGGGCGAGATCGAGCGCCACGGACCATCGTCGATGGACAGGTCCAGGCGCTGGAGCCAGCCCTCGCCGTCCGCCGCCGCGCCCGACAGGACGACGCGACCGCCCGTCGTCGAACCCTCGAGCGACGTCACCGCGGGCGCGGAGTTGTCCACGCTGAACGGTTCGCTCACGGCTTCGGTGATGAGTGCCTCACCGACGGCGTTCGCTTCGCGGTCGCTCGCCTCGACCTTTACGCGGTAGCGGCCCTCCGAGAGCGTGTTCGTGTTCCACGTGAGCAGCGACACCTCGAGGTCCTTGCCGATCTCGATCCAGTCCCCCGCCGGCTCGGCGCGCAACAGCACGCGGTAGCGAAGCGCGTCGCCGTTGGCATCCGTGCCGCGCCACGACAAGGTGCGCATGCCCCGTGCCCAGATCGGCATCTCGCGCACTGGCCGGCTGCCGCCCACCGTGGCCGAGTACTCGACCTTCTGCCCGCCGGGGAGCGCCTGGGTGATGCTCTCCGTGCGAGCGCTCAGCTCGCCCTCGCGGAACGACTGCCCCTGGGCTGCCACCGACAGGTCCTCGACCCGGGGCGCGAGGTTGGGTTCGCGCCACGACACCGTGACCTCGTCCACGCTGGCGTCGCCACTGCCGAGCTTCACCTTCCATTGTAGGTAGCGGCCCGGCGGCGACGCGATGGCGCCATCCCCCGCCACCGCCTGCCAGCGACTCCACGTGGTGTCGGTCGCATCGCTGTTGCCGCTGCGCGTGCTGAAGGAGCGGCTGCCGGTGCCCGAAGCACGCAGCCGGCCAAAGCGCGCGAAGCGGCGCGCGTCGTTCACCGTCGACAGCAGTTCGCCGCCCTCGGCGACACCCGGGCCCAGGCGCCACAACACGACCGGATTGGAGGTGAGTGCCAGCACGGCGTCACCCCGCGTGGCGAGTGCTGTGACCTGGCCCTGCGGCGGGGCCAACTCGAGCGTGGCGCCGTTCGCGCGTTCGACGCGATAAACTCCCGCGCGATTCCCCGTCGCCGCACGCAGGCCGCTCGGGGCGGAGGTGAGCGCGAACACCAGCGGCTGCGGCGACGTCCACCACGCCGCGGCCTCGCCCTCGGCCGTGAGCCGATAGAGCACCGCGCGTCCGCCCGTGACGGCACTGCGCGCGGGCTGCGGGCCCTCCTCGGGCGCGGCCTCTTCCGCCGCGGCCGACACGCTGAGCGCCGCGGCCCACAACGTGCCGTCCTTGCCCGTGGCGAGCGCGCGGATCTCGTCCTCGGCGGCGTCGTAGAGCGTGCGCGATTCGCCGGAAGCGAATACCTGGTAAACGCGTCCGCGCGAATCCCCCCCCGCGTGGACGCCGCCCAAGCCATCAGTGACGAGTGAGACGAGGTTGCTCTCCTCGGTGTCGAGCAACACTTCCGACTTCCGCGCAGTGACGCGCAGCAGCCGTCCGCGCGTGCCGGTCGCGGCATACCACGCGCCCTTCCCCGCCGGGGCCAGGCCCCACACGTAGCGTTCGCCGGTCTCGGCGAGGCGTGCGGTGTCGCCGTTGGCGGCGATCGCATAAACGAGGCCGCGCGGCCCGGTGCCGGCCACAACGCCGTCGCCGTCCGCCGCGAGCGAGAGCACCTGCCCGGGCCCCAGCCGCGCCCACACCTTCCAGCCGCCCTTCTCGCTCCAGCGCAACACGCGCCCGCGATCGCCGCCCACGGCGACGGAGCCATCGCGAAGCACCACCATGCACCAGGCGATGCCCAGCGAGTCGGTCGGAAACGACTCCGTGCGCGGCCCCGGCCGCAGCACGCCGTCGGGATCCACCAACACGCCGCGCGCCTCGGAACGCGCGTGGTCGGCGGCCGAGTTGCTCGTCCACCATTGCGTGTCGGCGGCATGTGCGAGGCTCGCGCCGATCCCCGTGCCCATGCCGAGGGCGATCAGCAGTGCGATCTCGTGCAGCCCCCGACCGAACCAGCGCTTCATCGCATAACCTCCCTCAAGGGGCGTTACGGTCCACCACGAGTTCCAGCAGCAGCTCTCCGCGCACGACAGCGTCGAGCGGGCGGCGAACCTCCTGCACCAGCGCCCAGTCGCCGCGACGCGCGCGATCGCCCGCCTGCTGGCCTGGCGCCAGCACGGCCAGCGCCGAGGTCGGCAGTTCCGGCAGGTCGTCGCCCTCGACCGAGATCTCGGGCGCGCGCGCCCACAGCCCGGCATGCAGCGCGTCGGAACGGCGCACGCCCGCCAGCCGCGTCCACGCGTCCTCGAACGAGACGGCGCGGAAACGCGCGGGCAGTCGCGCGGCGAGGAAACGATCGAACTCGAGCCCACCGCTCAACGTCATCACGTAGCGGCCGTCCGGCAGTTCGTCGGGCACGGGCACGTCCAACTGCACGGTCTCGCGCGCGCCGCGCCAGCGTTCGAGCACGGCGTGCACGCGCGCCACACCACCGGGCCGCACGCTCGTCGTGGCGAGCGAGGCGGTGCGCAGCGTGGACTGCTCCCGGCCGGGGCGCGTCTCCAGCTCCACGACCAGGCTGTCGGCGTGGAAGCGACGATAGGGATTGCCCGCAAGGAAGCGCACCGGGGCGCCGAGCATGGCCGCGACGTCGTTGACCGGGCCGTCGCCGGCGGCCACGTCGGCGAGCCGGAGCGCGCGGCCGCCGCTCCACACCACCAGCGACCAGCGGATAGTCTGCATGACGCCCGTGCCGCCCGATTCCAGCAAGCTGTTCAAGACCGCGGTGCTCACGAGTTGCGGCAACAGGCTTCGGTCCTCCACCGATTCGAA
Source organism: uncultured bacterium (assembly GCA_964418975.1). Classification (GTDB taxonomy): domain Bacteria; phylum Eisenbacteria; class RBG-16-71-46; order RBG-16-71-46; family RBG-16-71-46; genus JAIOPA01. Next base: position 10,273 of record CAYQNV010000027.1, read on the forward strand.
TGAGAAATGCTGTGTGGCCGGACGCGCGCCGCGCACCGTGACGCGAATCGGGAGCAGCCGCGGCGAGGCGCCGAGGCGTCCGGAGACCGCCGTGCGGCGGTCCTGCGTGGCCGTGCCCACGGGCGTGCCGGGCGTGCCGAGCTTGAACGACGTATTGACGCTCGCCAGCACGGTGGTGATGCGTGCGGTCGAGAGCGGCAGCCGCACCTCGCCACTCTGGAAGAACGGGTGACCGAAGATGAGCACGCGATCGCCGTCTCGGTAGGTGACGGTGCCGATGGCCGACAGGTTCAGGTCTCCGCGCAGCACGTCCACCGCCACGGCATCGCCGGGCTCGAGCGTGGTGCGGCGAGTCGCGGTGCGGTCGCGCCCGCCGGGCACCACGGCGAAGCCCTCGGGCTCGAACATCGCGCGGAGCGCGCTCATGGCGGCCGGATGGGCACCGCTCACCGCGAGCGGCAACGCCAGTGGCGTGCGGCGCGGGTCGCGCGCGGGCGAAGCGGGCTCGGGGGTGGTGTCCTCGTCGGCCCAGCGGAACTCGCGGAAGCGGGCGCGCGAGGCCGGCAGTGGATCGACGCCCACGGGACCCGCGCTGCCGGGTTCGGCGGGCGTCTCGGGCTCGTCCAGCACGGCGAGCATCTCGGCGATGGGCGTGATTCCGAACATCGGCTCGCGCGAAAACGCCCAGCCCGAGGACAGCGCGCCGATCAGCCGGCCGTCCACGTACACCGGCGAGCCACTCATTCCCTGCGCTACACCCGAGCGCTCCACCCGTGGACTTGTGGCGCGCGCCAGGATGAGGTCGCCCTCGGCTCGACCGCCCGCCATGACCCCGACGATCTCGGCCTCGAACGTCTCCACGGAATCGCCCGCGAACACCGTGCGCACCAGCGCCTTCTGGCCCGGCCGGACGTCGCGGGCGGACAGCGTGGGAACATTGGATCGCGCGGCCAGAGCCAGCGTCGGCACCAGCAGGGCGAGCGTGAGGAGACGGGCGATGTTCACGGGGCGGGAAGTTAGCAGACGCCTCGCGACTCGTCGCATGCGGGCCGGCGTGTGCGGCACGCGACGCGACGAACGGGTCGGGTTGAAGGGCGTTGCCCGCGCGCGTAATGTGCGCCCTCCGATGGCTACTCCATTCCTCGATCGCCTGTCCCAGGGCCCGCTGCTCGCCGATGGCGCCATGGGGACGCTCCTCTTCCAGAAGGGCATCCCGTTCGAACGCTGCTTCGACGAGTTGAACGCCTCGCGGCCGGCGCTCGTGGAAGAGGTCCATCGCGAATACCTTTCCGCTGGCGCGGAATTGATCGAGAGCAACACGTTCGGGGCCAACGCAGTACGGCTTGCCGCTCACGGACTGGATGAGAAGGCGCGGCTGTTCGCGCGGCAGGGCGTGAAGCTGGCGCGCAATGCACGCGAGATCGCCGGGACGGCGGCGTTCGTGGCGGGTTCGATCGGTCCGCTCGGGAAGGCGCTCCAGCCGTTCGGCCCCATCGAGCCCGCCGAGGCCGCGGCCGTGTTCCGAACGCAGGCCGAGGGGCTGCTCGAGGGCGGGCTCGACGTGTTCGTCCTCGAGACGTTCCAGGACCTGAGCGAGATCTTGATCGCCATCCGCGCGGTGCGCGGCGTGACCGCCGAGGTGCCGATCGTGGCGCAGATGACATTCGGCCCCGACGGCAAGACTCGCTACGGCCACACGCCGGCGCTGGTCGTGCGCGCGCTCCGGCAGGCCGGCGCCGACGTCGTGGGCGTCAACTGCGGTGTGGGGCCGCAGGCCACGCTGGAGATCCTCGAGCAGTTCGTGGCCGAGGCAGGTTCCACACCGGTCTCGGCCATGCCCAATGCTGGCCTGCCCCAGTTCGTGGAAGGGCGCTACGTGTACCTGTCGAGCCCCGACTACTTCGCCGACTTTGCCGCACGCGCCGTGGCGCTCGGCGTGAAGCTGCTGGGCGGATGTTGCGGCACCACTCCGGCGCACATCCGGGCGATGCGCGAGCGCCTGGCCTCGCACCTGCCGGCCGAATCGCTGCCGAGCGGCGCCGAAGTGCGCGTGCTGGAACCCGCCACGGTCACCGAGGGCACGGGCGATGCCGAGGAGCCAACCCTTCTCAAGCTCATGCGCTCGCGCTTCACGGTGAGCGTGGAGATCGACCCGCCGCGCGGCATCCAGACGCAGAAGGTCATGGCCGGTGCGCGGCTCATGGCCGAGCGTGGCGTGGATTGCATCAACATCGCCGACAGCCCGATGGCGCGCATCCGCATGAGCGCCATGTCGCTCGCCTACCAGATCCACCGCGAGCTGCCGGCGATGGAGCTGATCCTTCACTACACGACGCGCGACCGTAATCTGATGGCGCTCCAGAGCGAGCTGCTCGGGGCGCACGCGCTCGGCCTGCGCAACATCCTGTGCCTGACCGGCGACCCGCCCAGCTTGGGCGACTACCCCAACATGACCGCGGTGTTCGACACGGACTCGGTGGGGCTGATCCGCATCGTGCGCCAGTTGAACGAAGGCACCGACCAGGCCGGCTCGTCCATCGGTGGCCGCACGGCGTTCGCCATGGGCTGCGGTGTGAACCCGACCGCCGAGGACCTGAAAGTGGAATTGGAACGTTTCCAGCGGAAGCTCGATGCCGGTGCGCAGTACGTGATGACGCAACCGGTGTACGAGCTGGAGAGTTGGAAACGGTTCCTGGACCAGCTGGGCGGGAGCCCCAAGGTGCCGCTGCTGATCGGCATCCTGCCGCTCCAGTCGTTCCGCCACGCCGAGTTCCTGCACAACGAGGTGCCCGGCATCCAGGTGCCGGACTGGATCCGCCGCAGCATGCACGACGCCGGCAACGAGGGACAGAGGGTGGGCGTGGAACTCGCGCGCCAGCTGTTGGCCGAAGCGCGCGACCTGGCGAACGGTGTCTACCTGATGCCGTCGTTTGGACGCTACGAGAATTGTCTCGACGTGCTGGAGGGCATGCTGGACGGCGCCCGTGGTCGGGGCGGCGCGTGAGCCGCGGTGCCTCGACGCTGGAGCCCGGCGCGGATCGTCGCGACGCCCTCCAGCTCCCGGCCGGCGAGAACGCCGACCTGTGCGCCGGCTGCACGCGCTGCTGCGAGACGGTGAGTATCGAGGTGGATGCACCGCGCTCGCCGTGGGAGTACGACCAGTGGGTGTGGGTGCTGCACCACCGTTCGCTCGAGCTCTACGTGGAGAAGCCCGAGCGCTGGCTTCTGCACATCGAGACTCGCTGCGAGCAGCTGAACGACCAGGGCCGCTGCAGCATCCACGGCAAGCACCCGGTGCTGTGCCGCGAGTACGACCCGCGCGTGTGCGAGCGCCGGCTGCCGCTGGCGGACGTGGTGGCGTGGTTCAAGAACGCCGCGGACCTCGAGCGCTGGCTCCAGGCGAAACGCCCGTCGCATTGGAAGCGGCTCGAGGCCTGGCGCGCGGAGAAGGCCGGGAAGCCTGCGAAGAAGAACGGGCAGGTCGCGCTCGCAGCGCTGGTGCAGATCGCCGAGGCGGGGCTTTCAGGCCACGAACCGGCGACGCACCTGCCGGCGCGGAAGCACGTGCGGGGCCGGCGCTAGTCGAGCACGACGACTCGACGTGTGCGCCGCTCCTACCCCCAGCGCTTCTTCCACTCTGCCAGCCGCTGCAGTGCCTCCAGCGGCGTCATGCCCTCGGGCGCGAGGTTTCGCAGCTCCTCGGCCAGCGGGTGCTCGGCGGCCGCGGCCACGTCGAACAGCGGAAGCGGTGCCGGCGCGACATCGCGCTTGGGCCGCTTCGGGGCCTTCTCCAGCTCCTCCACCGTGCGCTCGCTCTCGAGTTCCGCGAGCACCACCTTCGCGCGCTCGATCACGCTTTCGGGCAGGCCTGCGAGCTTCGCGACGTGGATACCGTAACTGCGGTCGGCGGGGCCCTCGGCGATCCGGTGCAGGAACACCACGCCGTCCCCCCATTCCTTGACCGCGACGTGGGCGTTCGCCAGCCGCGGCAACTTCTCCGAGAGCTGGGTGAGCTCGTGGTAGTGCGTGGCGAAGATGGTTCGCGGACGCGTCCCCCGCGCGTCGCACAGGTGTTCGGTTACCGCCCACGCCAGCGCCAGACCATCGTAGGTCGCGGTGCCTCGGCCGATCTCGTCCAGCAACACCAGCGACCGAGAGGTCGCGGACCTCAAGATGTCGGCGGTCTCGGTCATCTCCACCATGAACGTGCTCTGCCCCGCTCCGAGTCGGTCGGCGGCGCCCACGCGCGTGAACAGCCGGTCCACTAATCCAATCGTGGCGCTCGCGGCGGGCACCCACGAGCCGCTCTGCGCGAGCAGCACGAGCAGCGCCACTTGGCGCAGGTATGTGCTCTTGCCGCCCATGTTGGGGCCGGTGAGCAGCACGAGTTGCCGCTCGCGTGAGTCGAGGCGCACGTCGTTCGCCACGAAATCGCCGCGCGGAATCAGCCTTTCTATTACAGGGTGGCGGACTCCGTCCGCCGTGATGCGGTCGCTGTCCTCCAGCACAGGGCGCGTCCACTCGTAGCGGGCGGCGGCCTCGGCGAGCGCGGCTTCGGCGTCGAGCCGTGCCAGTGCATCGGCGGCGGCCTGCAGCGAGGGCACGTAGCGCGCGGCCTCCTCGCGCAGCGCCACGAACAGTTCCTGCTCGCGCGCCTTCAACTTCTCGTCGGCGCCCAGCACCTCGGACTCGCGAGCCTTGAGCGCCGGCGTCACGTAGCGCTCGGCGTTCGTGAGAGTCTGCCGCCGCTCGTAGTCGGATGGCACCTTGTCGCGATGCGCGTTCGTGATCTCCAGGTAGTAGCCGAATACCTTGTTGTAGCCGACTCGAAGGCTGGCGATGCCGCTCCGCTGGCGCTCACTCGCTTCCAGCTCGGCGATCCAGCGCTTGCCCGAATGCGACAGTTCATGGAGCGAGTCGCGCAGCTCGTCGAAACCGGCGCGGAAGATGTCACCGTCGCGTGCCGCCACCGGCGGCTCGTCCACGAGTGCGGCGGCCAGCCGTTCGGCGAGCGCTGGCGGCACGGCCAGCGCGCGCGCGGTGCCCGCGGCTGCCGGCACGCCCGAGTGCTGGAGGCCGTGGGCCAGGTCGGGCAGGCGATGGAGCGCGTCGCGGAGGGCGCCCAACTCGCGCGGCGTCGCCTTGGCGCACGCCACGCGGCTCGCGAGGCGCTCCAGGTCGGGTAGCCCGCGCAAGGCCTCGCGGAACGACGCCCGCGGCGTTCCCGTGACGAGCCAGGCCGCCACGGCGTCCTGCCGGGCGCGAATGGCCGCGAGCGTGGCGAGCGGCCGTTCGAGCCAGCTCCGGAGCCGTCGCGAGCCGGCCGCGGTGACCGCCACGTTCAAGTGGTGCCAGAGTGTGTGGGCCGCTTCTCCCCCGGGCTGCGGCGCGAACAGTTCCAAGTGCCGCGCCGTGGCGGCGTCAAAGCGAAGCAGCGTTTCCTCGCTCCAGCGCTCCACGCGCGTCATCTGCGCCGCGACGCCACCCTGCGTGCGATCGAGATAATCGAGCGCCGCGGCGGCCGCGGAGAGCGCCAGCGGCAGGTCGGCGTGCGCGTCGGCCACGACCGTGCTCCAGCGCGCGGGCGGGCGCGACTCGTCGAGCCAGCGCGCCACGGGGAGCGAGCTGCGAGCACCGGGGAGTCCCGCGAGTGCGGCCTCCAGCCTAGGCGCCACGGCCTCGTCGAGCGGCGCCGGCAGCAGCCACTCGGCGACGCGCGTCCGCGAGAGCACGGCGGGAGCCTCGTCCCAGTCGCACTCCGCCAGCTTCATCTCGCCCGTCGACGCATCGGCCAGGCACACGCCCAGGCGGTCCGACCGTGGCCAGAGTGCCCCGAGGAAGTTGTTGGCGCCGCTCTCCAGGAACTGGTCCGCGGTCACGGAGCCGGGTGTCAGCACCTCGGTGACGCCGCGCTGCACCAGCCCCTTGGCCTGCGTCGGGTCCTCGAGCTGGTCGCAGATCGCGACCTTGTGGCCGAGGCGCAGCAGTCGCGTGACATAGCCATCGCGCTGGTGCCAGGGGATGCCGCACATGGGGATCGGCTCGGGGTCCTGCTTGTTGCGCGACGTGAGCGTGAGGCCCAACAGTTGCGCGCCTCGTACGGCGTCCTCGAAGAACATCTCGTAGAAGTCGCCGAGCCGGAAAAACAGAAACGCGTCGCCCACCTCCTGTTTGGTCGAGAGATACTGGCGCATGAGCGGCGTGCGCGCCGCGGCCGAGGCCGCGGCAGGCGAGCTCACGTTGCGGCCGCGCCTCACGGCTGCGTCTTCACCGCGGGCTGGCTCACGCGCGCGGCCTCGAAACTCCGCGGCCAGCGGCGCAACAGCCGATCGCGCGCGGCCTGCGCATCGCTCGTACGGTGCAGCCGCTCGCACAGTGCGGCGTAGCGCTCGAGAGCGGCGGGCTCGGCCTCGCCCGCGGGTCCCTCCAGCAACCGGTCGAGCACGTCCAGCTCGCGCGTCCCCTCGCCGGTCAGCGCAAAGGACTGAGCCAGTCCCAGCTGCGCGAACGCCCGCAGGGGCTGAGACGTCGCGGCCACCTCCTCGAACGCCGCACGCGCGCGACCCGCCTCCTGCGCCCCGAGGCAGGCCAGTCCCTGCCGGTAGCGGGCCTGTGCGCGGTCATAGCCCGAGAGCCGAGCGGCGGCGCGGCCGAACGCGTCCGCGGCCGGGCGGTACTCGCCGCGCGCATGATGGAACTGGCCCAGCGCGAATGCCGCCCCGGCGGCGGTGGCTCGCGGCCCGATGCGTTCGATGCGGCGGAGCTCCGGCGCCAGGCTGTCGGCCGGCAAGCTGGCCGGGAGCCGAGACCACACGGACTCCACGGCGAACGCGGCGCTCGCCAGGCAAACGGCCGCAAGGATCGCGTACGGGAGGCTCGAAGGGCGCATGGGCGACGGAGTGTAGGCGGCAGCGGCTTCGCCCGCCAGCGTTTGGAGCCGGCCTGTCAGAAGGGTAGCGAGTGGCTCATTCCGGCGCGGGGCCGCCGACCAGCGCGAGGAACTCGGGGTCCTGTTGCAGGCAGGCGAGATCCGGGTCGCGCCGTGCCCAATCCACGTTGAGGATGCCGGCCTGTTTCAGCCGTTGGAGCAGTACCAGCGCTTCGGCGCGCTGACTTAGGATGCCGTACACGCAGGCGGCGTTGTAGAGGATGTTGGTGTCGTCCGGCCGCAACTCGAGCGCCTTGCGGATCTCCCGCACGGCCTGATCGCGCTCACCCGAGCTCGCAAACATGCTCGCGAGCAGGATCCGCGCGCGCACGTCCTCCGGCACGATTTCCAGGTGGCGCTCGAGCGTGCTCCGCTGCTGTTGCCGAAGTTCTTTCGCGGCTTCCGCCCGGCCGAGTCGCTCCATCGAGTTCACGAACGGGATGTAGACGTTGTAGTCGTCGCCGCTGGCCTCGACGGCGCGGCTGGCGATCACGGCCGCCTGCTCCCACTTGTCGCTCGCGAAGTAGGCGCGGCCCAACATGTAGTAGGCGCCGTCGCAGTCGGGCTTGAGCGCCACAGCCTGCTCGGCCAGGCGGGCCGCCTTCTCGTAGTCCTTCTGTGCGTAGAAGATCCTTGCCCGCGCCGCCAGGGCCTCGGGCAGGTTGGGTGCGAGCTCGAGCGCGCGCTCCGACGCCTCCAGCCCCTTCTCGATCCAGCGCGCGTCGCGCTCGTGCCACTCGAAGTAGAGACCGCAGACGTTTGCGAGACCTGCGTAGGCGACGGCGAAACCGGCGTCGAGCGCGATCGCCCGCTCGTACATCTGCAGTGCGAAGTCGAGGTCGGTGCGCGTCACGCGCCGCGCGAAGCTGCGCGCCCGTAGGTAGGCGTCGTAGGCCTGAAGGTTCTCGGTGGGTTTGACCGCGATCGCCTTCGCCTCGTGCGGCGACAGCTTGATCCGGAGCGCTCCCGCGATGCTCCTGGCGATCTCGTCCTGCACCTCGAACACGTCCTCCATCTGGCGATCGAATCGTTCGGCCCAGACCGCGATCCCGGTCCCGGACTGGGTCAGCTGCGCGCTCACCCGCAGGCGGTTCCCAGCGCGGCGCAGGCTTCCACTCACGACGTAGGCGGCGTTCAGCTCGCGCCCGACCTCCGGCGCCGTCACGGCCCGGTCGCGGTAGACCATCACGGCCGGGCGCGGGAACACCTTGAGGTCTTCGATCTTCGTCAGCTCCGTGATGATGTCCTCCGTCATGCCGTCGCGGAAGTACTCGTCGTCCTTGGCACTGCTCAGGTTCTCGAAGTAGAGGACGGCGACGGACCTCTCTGAGGCCGGCTTGAACCCGGAGTCGCCGATCTCCGCCGTGCGTCTGCTCCCGGAGTCGGTGTCGCGCTTGAGCCGCTGGAGGTCGGTCTTCAAGTCGGTGGCGGTCTGGTAGCGCAGGCCGCGGTCCTTCTCGAGCGCCTTGCCCAGGATGCGATTGAGCTCCGCGGGAAGAGCCGGTTTCGCCAGGCTGATGGACGGGGGGTCGCGGTTCAATATCGCCTCGAAGATGACCGCGGCCGACTCCCCCTGGAACGGCAGCACCCCGGTGGCGGCCTGGTAGAGGACCGTGCCCAGCGAGAAGAGGTCGGTGCGGGCGTCGGTGACCTGCCCGCGTGCCTGCTCGGGCGACATGTAGGACACCGTGCCGATCGTGCTGCCGGCCATGGTCAGGTCGTTGGTGGGCACCTGCGTAGGCGCCTGGGAGGCGCCGCCCGCCCCCGACGGTAGCGACCGCTCGATCTTCGCGAGGCCGAAGTCCAGGATCTTCGACTGGCCCCGGGGGTTGACGAAGATGTTGGCCGGCTTCAAGTCCCGGTGCACGATCCCCTTCGCGTGCGCCGATTCGAGCGCGTCCGCGATCTGGATACCCGGCTCCAGAAGCGGCCCAAGTTCGAACGGTACTCGGCGGATCGACTCGGCCAGCGTTTCACCCTCGAGCAGCTTCATGG
>CAYQNV010000028.1:0-47149 GCA_964418975.1 uncultured bacterium
GTACGTGGCCGCGCGCAAGCACTTCACGTCCACGCGGTCGGCGGGCGCGGGCGAGATCTGGCTCTACCATGCGAACGGACCCGCCGGCGAAGGCATCCAGATGACCAAGCGCCGGACGGAGCAGAAGGACGAGGGCGAACCGGCGTTCTCGCCCGACGGGCGCCATCTCTACTGGAGCATGGACGCCACGCCGGGGACCTCGTTCGAATACAACAAGGATGGCAACGGCCAGATCTACACGATCCAACAACTGGACCGCGAGAGCGGCGAGGTCATCACGCTCGTTGGTGGTCCCGGCGGCGCCATCCGGCCGACGCCGTCGCCCGACGGCAAGCGGCTCGCCTACTTGAAGCGCGTGCGATTCAGGTCGGTGCTGCACGTGCTGGATCTCGAGAGCGGCTCGGAGCATGCGCTTTTCGGTGGGATGGACCGGGACCTTCAAGAAATCTGGGCGGTGCACGGCGTCTACCCCGGAATCTCCTGGACGCCGGATTCTCGCGCGCTGGTGTTCTGGGCCAAGGGCGGGCTCCATCGGCTCGACGTGGCCACGAAGCAGGTGCGCGCGATCCCGTTCCATGTGAGCGACACGCGCCGGGTGGCCGAGGCCGTTCGCTTCCCCGTCGTGGTCGCACCCGACACGGTGGCGTCCCGCATGTTGAGATGGGTGAGCGTGTCGCCGCGCGGCGATCGCGTGGTGTATTCGAGCCTGGGCTACCTGTACGTTCGCTCGCTCCCGAATGGCGCGCCGCGCCGGCTTACGCGCCAGACGGACCACTGGGAGTTCTATCCCTCGTGGTCGCGAGATGGCGGCTCCATCTTGTACGTCACATGGAACGACACCACACTCGGCTCGGTGCGCATGCTGCCTTCGGCGGGCGGCGCGGGCCGTGTGGTGACCACGCGACCGGGACGATACGTGGAACCAGCGCTCTCGCCCGATGGCGCGAGCATCGTGTACCGCGCCATCCCCGGCGGCTACCTGTTCCCCACCGCCTGGTCACGCGACCCCGGCATCTACCAGGTGCCGAGCCGCGGGGGCGAAGCGCGCCGGATCTCGCGCCGCGGATTCGCACCGCAGTTCGGCGCCGCGAGCGACCGCGTCTACCTGGCGGACGCCACCGGCACGGACAGCGACGAGCGCACGATCTTCAGCGTGGACCTGGCCGGCCGCGACGAGCGCATTCATCTCAAGGGCGTGTACTTCACCGAGGCGCGCCTGTCTCCCGACGAGCGCTGGATCGCGTTCCGCGAAAAATACCGCGTGTGGCTGGCGCCCGCGGTGCGCGCCGGACGGCCGGTGGACTTCGGCCCCGGGATGAAGGACCTGCCCGTGAAACTCGTGTCGCAGGACGCCGGCGACTGGCTCGGCTGGTCCGGGGACTCGCGCACGCTCCACTGGGCGCTCGGCGACGAGCTTTACTCGCAGGACCTGCGCGAGCTGTTCACGTTCGCGCCCGGCGCAGCGGATTCGCTCCCGGGCACGCCGGCCCGTCGCCAGGGAATCGGATTTGCGTTTCCGCTCGACAAGCCGGCCGGCAGCATCGCGCTGGTGGGCGCGCGCATCGTGAGCATGAAAGGCGACGAGATCATCGCCGACGGCACCGTGTTGGTGAACGGCAACCGCATCCGCGCCGTGGGCCCACGTGCCGAGGTGGCCGTGCCGCGCGAGGCGCAGGTGGTCGACGTGAGCGGTAAGACCATCGTGCCTGGCCTGGTGGACTGCCACTGGCACGGCAGTATGGGCACCGAGCAGCTCATTCCACAGCGTTCGTGGATCGACCACGCCTCGCTCGCGTTCGGCGTGACCACGGTGCACGACCCGTCCAACGACTCATACGAGATCTTCACGCAGGCCGAGATGCAGCGCGCGGGCCTTATCGTGGCGCCGCGCATCTTCTCCACGGGCACCATCCTGTACGGCGCGAAGGGCGACTTCCACGCCGATGTGGACAGCCTCGGCGATGCGCTCATGCACCTGCGCCGCATGCAGGCCTATGGCGCGCACAGCGTGAAGAGCTATAACCAGCCGCGACGAGACCAGCGCCAGATGGTGCTCGAGGCCGCCCGCCAGTTGCACATGAACGTGGTGCCGGAGGGCGGCGCGCTGTTCCCGCACAACATGACCATGGTGATTGACGGGCACACCGGCATCGAGCACGCGCTGCCGATCGGCCGGATCTACGACGACGTCGTACAGCTGTGGAGCCAGACGCGCGTGGGCTACACCCCCACGTTCAATGTGGCGTACGGGGGCTTGGACGGCGAGCACCACTGGTACGCCAAGACGGACGTGTGGGCGAACTCGCGGCTCCAGGGCTTCGTGCCGCGTCGCATCCTCGACGCGCGCTCGCGCCGTCCGCAGACCGCGCCGGACGGCGAGTGGAACCACATCACCGTGGCCGAGGAGGCGGCCAAGCTTTATCGCGCCGGCGTCGGCGTACAGATCGGGGCGCATGGCCAGCGCGAGGGCCTCGGCGCTCACTGGGAGATCTGGAGCCTCGTGCAAGGCGGGCTCACGCCGCACGAGGCGCTGCGCTGCGCCACGCTCGTGGGTGCGCGTCACCTCGGCTACGACCGGGACCTGGGCTCGTTGGAGCCCGGCAAACTCGCCGACCTGCTCGTGCTGGACCGCGACCCGCTCGTGAACATCCGTGACTCCGAAAGCATCTCGCGCGTCATGCTGAACGGCCGGCTCTATGACGCCGCCACGCTCGACGAGCTCGCGCCGCGCAAGCGCGGGCGCGGCCCGTTCTGGTGGGAGCGCCAGCAGCGCGAGGAGGCCGCGGTCACGCGGTAACCCAGCCACGCAGCACGACTCGACACCCCCGGGAGTCCTCTCGGGGGTCTCGTGCGGCGGGCCGGCTCCGGACCGCCGCCGGTACTCCAAGCCCCGCATCGGGATGGGCCCGCGAGCGAGACAGGCCCCGGGGTCAAGCTGACGCCCCGGCAGGCCGATGATTCTGGTGTCTCGCCGCGGGGGCGGTCATGGCCGACCGGACCCCCGACGCTTTGCCCTCTCTCCCCGGACCTGTGCACCGACCTCCCCATGTCCGTTCCCTCGACTCCCGGACGCCAACCCATTCAAGCGGGTCCCGCGCGCCGCGCGTTCCACACGCTCGTCGCTGCCGGTGGCTGGGTGCTGTTCGTCTACTGGTGGTGGCTCGTGTTCAGCCGGGTGAGTGACGTCGAGATCCGCTACACGCTGCGGTTCGTCGGTATCGCGCTTGTGGTCATCGTTTTGGTGACGGCGCTGTGGGCGTTCCACAACGTGCGGCTCTTCCGCAATAAGCGCGCACGCACGCACGTGCGGACGGTGCGGGAGGACTTCTCGCACGACACCGTCGGCCGGCCGGTGGGCATGCCCGCCGTGCCCGACGAGTGCCTCACGGCCAGCGTGATCGTCGTGCGCATCGAGGACGGCACCAAGGTCTATCGCCCGACGGTCATTCGCAGCGTTGCGGCACGCCCGACGGACGAGCAGGCCCAGCCGTGAGAGCCGCGATCGTCCAGTTCCTCAACCTGGTGCAGGCGCACCCGGTCTACTGGTGGTCGCTGATCTTCTTCGCGGCTTACCCCGTGCTGAGTGCGATCACCTGGGTCACCACCGGGCTCCACTTCTATCTGCGGCGCGAACGCGGCGAGGACGCGCGGGAATCCCCCCCGATGCTGGAGCACTACCCCAAGGTCTCCATCCTGATCCCGGCGTTCTGCGAGGCCAAGGTGATCGTCGAAACACTGGAAGCCGCCACGCGGATCGACTACCCGGACTTCGAGATCGTGGTGGTGGACGACGCTTCCACCGACCGCACGCGCGAGGTGGTGTCGGCATTCGCGAGTCGCGGTCAGGTGCGCTTGATCGCCAAGGAGCGAAATGAGGGCAAGGCCATGGCCATGAACGACGCGCTGCCGTGCCTGCGGGGCGAGATCGTGCTGGTCATGGACGCGGACGCCAGCCCCGACCCGCAGATCCTGCGTTGGATGGTGCCGCACTTCCAGTCCGCGCGCGTCGCCGGCGTCACCGGGAATCCGCGCGTCTTCAACCGCGTCACGTTCCTGTCCCAGCTCCAGCTGATCGAGTTCACGTCCATCGTGAGCCTGCTGCGGCGCGCGCAACGCATCTGGGGGCGCATCCTGACCATGTCGGGCGTGGTCGGCGCGTTTCGCCGCTCGGCGATGATCGACGTGGGTTGCTACAGCCCGGAGATGGCCACCGAGGACATCGACATGACGTGGAAGCTGCAGGGCGCCTCGTACGACGTGCGCTACGAGCCGCGCGCACTGGTGTGGATGCGCGTGCCCGAAACGGTTGGCGCGCTGATCCGGCAGCGCCGGCGCTGGGCGCTCGGCCTGGCGCAGGTGGCGCGTCGTCACGCGGGCATGATGGTGAGCTGGCGGTCCCGGCGCATGTGGCCGGTGTTCTACGAAGCGATCCTTTCGATCCTGTGGGCGTATTGCTTCGTCGTGCTCACGACGCTGTGGGTGGTGTCCTACTCGATGGGCGTGCCGCCGGTGGGTGCGTCCCCGATCCCGAACTGGTGGGGCATGATGATCGGTACGCTGTGCCTGACCCAGCTCCTGACGGGCGTCCTGCTCGACTCGCGCTACGACAGGAGCATGCTGCGCTATTACCCGGTCGCGGTCTCCTACCCCATCATCTACTGGATGCTCATGGCGCTCATCACCGTGTCCGCCACACCCGCCGGCCTGCTGCGCCGCACCGCACGCGGCAACGTGACGCAATGGAAGACCGAGCGATAAGCGTGCGCATGCGGCGCTCGTCCGGCCTCGGCGCGCTCGCGCCCGCACTGGCGATGCTGCTCGCGGTGCTGGCGAATCCTTCGCCGGCGGCGCCAGCGGCGCCGATGCGGAACGCGTGGCGCCAGGCGCGCGACCTGGCGGACCGTGGCCAGCCCGACTCGGCGCTCGCGTTGCTGCGCCCGGCGATCGCACGGGATCCGCGCGCCTTCGACCTGCGCTGGCTCGAGGCCGGACTCACGGGCGAAGCCGGCCGCACCGCTGAAGCCGTGCGGCTCTACGAACGGCTGTCGGCCGAGTTCCCCGATCGCGCCGGGGACCTGCTCGGCGACCTTGCGAAGGAGCGCCTGCGTGCCGACGACCCCCGCGGCGCCGCACGCGATCTGCGCGCCTGGTTGGCCACGCACCCGGAGGACGCTGCCGCAAAACGTCGGCTGGCACTGGCGCTGGCCCGGTCCGATAGCCTGTCTGCGGCACTCGCCGCCTACGACGCGCTGCTCGCCGAGCAGCCGGGCGACACCGAGTCGGCACTGGATCGCGCGCGCGTGCTGGGCTGGATGGGCCGTCACCGCCAGGCCATCGCAGCGTATGCGGCACTTCTCGATCGCGAACCCGAGCTGGCCTCGGCGCGTCTCGGCATCGCTCGCAACCTGAACGACCTCGGCCGGCACCGCAGCGCCACACGACGGCTCGAATCGTTCGTCGCCCGGGATGCCGCCGATGCCGAGGCGTGGAAGGCGCTCGCGTTCGCGCGCTACTGGGACGACGACCCGGACGGGGCACTCAGGGCGCTCGCCACGCATCGCGCGCTCGTCCCGGAGGACCGCGAGGCGACGGCGCTGGCGGAGCGCATCGCGCGCGAGAATCGTACGACGCTCGAGTTGGGCTATGGCCGCTCCAACGATAGCGACGGCCAGAACGTGTCGAGTCCCGCGGTCGAACTGTCCTGGCCCCTGGCGCGGAACACTGCCGGGAACGTGGGCTGGCGTCACGACGTGACGGAGGACGCTGGCGGCACGAGCAACGTGATGCAACTGTCCGCGGGTGTTCGCCGCCGGTTGAGCGCGGCGTGGACGGTGTACGCACGTGGCACGTCGGTGACGTGGGACGACCGCGTGGGCGCACCGCGCGGCGGTGAGGCGGGAGTCATTGCCCGACCCATGGACCACGTGCGACTCGAGGCGGTCGCCGTGCGGGAGCCCGTGCTCACACGGCTCGCGCTCGAGCGGGGCATCTCGCTGTTGGCGTGGGTCGGCACCGCCGACTTCGATGTCACGTCGCGCGTGGCGTTCCATGCCGATGCACGCGCGGCCCGTTTCAGCGACGGCAACCGCTCGGAGCGCAGCGCTGCGTCCGCGCGCTGGCAGACCGTCGACGGCCGGCGCTGGGACGTGACCGCGCTGCTCGGCGTGGAACAGTTGAACGTTCACCAAGACCTCGATCACGGCTACTACGACCCGGATTTCCATCGCGAGTGGGGACCCGGTGCCGAGATCGAGTGGCGACCGGAGCCGCGCTGGTCGCTGCGCGCCATCGGCCGCACCGGCTGGCAGCGCGACAAGGGCGGCGCTGCCGATCCGTACTATGGAGCGTCGGGACGGATTCGCTGGGCGCCAGACCAAGACTGGAGCTTGACCGCCGAGGGCGGCAGAGGCGACTCCAATCTACTGAGCACCGGGGGCTACCGCCGCGCGTGGTGGCGCCTTTCGGTCGTGCGAGCGTTCTGATGCGTAGGGTGCTGCTCCCGCCCCTGGCGCTGGTGGTGAGCTTCCTGGCCACCACCGGGGTTGTTGTGGCCGGGTCCGCTGCGGCTGCGGCTGCGGCCGAGTCCGCCGCGACAACGCCGTTCCCACTCATCGCCATCCTCGCCTACCACCACATCTCGGATGATCCGAACGCGAACCTGCAGACGGTCCCTGCGGCGTTCCTGCGCGAACAGATCCGCACGAGTCGCGCGCAGGGGTGGACGATCCTGTCGCTCGAGGAGCTTTTGGCGAAACGCGCGCATCCGGAGCTACTCCCGCTCCGCGTGCTCGTCTTGACGTTCGACGACGGCTACCGGAGCTTCCTGGATGAGGCGTTGCCCGTGCTGCGCGAGGAAGGTGTGCGTGCGACGCTGGCGCCCATCACGTCGTTCGTGGGCGAGGCGCGCCCGGACCTGCCGCCGCTCCTCTCGTGGGCCGAGCTGCGCCGCATCGCGGTCCGCGGCGACGTCGCGATCGCCTCGCACTCGCACGCGCTCCATCAGTACGAGCCCTCGAACCCGCACGGCGACACCGCGCCCTCGGTGGGCACACGGCGCTGGCGAGTCGAGACGGCACGCTACGAGGACCGCGAGGAGTACCGCGACCGGCTGGGCGCGGACCTCGCCGAGTCGCAGCGCCTGCTGAAGCAGAAGCTGGGCCGGCCGGCGTCGGTGTTGGTGTGGCCGTACGGATTCCACAACGAGATGGCGCGCGCCCAGGCGGCGCTCGCCGGGTTCTCGGTGACGCTCACGCTCGAGCCGCGCGAGGTGACCGCAGCCGACCTCGCGAGCGGCGACCTGCCGCGTGTGCTGGTGACGCGCGACCTGCCCATCTCCGACAGCACGCTTTCCTGGCTGCGGCCTCCACCGCAGCCGGTGCGTGCGGTGCAGGTGGACCTGGACGCCGTGTGGGATCCGGACGAGACGCGCTTCCGCGCGCGCCTCGAGAACGCGGTCACGCGCGCCCGGGCGCTGGGCGCCACGCACGTCGTGCTGCCCGCATGCGCGGACCCGCGGCGAGATGGTCACCTGGTGCGGAGCTTTGCGATGAATCACCAGTTGCCCGTGCTCGCCGACGTGTGGTCCATGGCCGCCGCTCGATTCGCCGCCGCGGGGTTGCGCGTGTGGGTGCGGGCGCCGAGCATGAACCTGACCTGGGCGTGGGAACGGAACCCCCCGTGGCGCGTGGCCGCGGGCGGCTGGGGCCGACCCACCCCGCGGTGGGGCACCCGGCTCTCGCCCGACCTGCCCGAGGCGCGGCAGGCCGCGGTGGACCTGCTCACCGACCTCGCCGTGTACCTGCCCATCGACGGTGTGCTGTTCGATGATGACGCAACCATGGCCGCGCACGAGCGACTCGCCCATCACGGTTCGCGCGACCCGAGCGTCAAATCGGTCGCGATCCGCGGTCTGCTCGAGGAGTGCAAGAACGCCGTGCGGGCGTGGCGGCCCGAGTGCCGTTTCGCCCGCACGCTGCCGCCGCGCGTGCTCGAATGGCGGGGCGTGAGCCCGGAGCACGCGATCGACCTCGAGGACTCCTGGACGCACGACGAACTGGCGGTGGTGCCGCTGCCGGTGCCCGGCGGACTCCTGGCGCTCACCGGCATTCCCGAGTCCGAGACCGAACGATTCGCGCGCAATGCCGTGTCGCGCTGGCTGGCGGCGGGCCGGACGGGCGCGGCCCCCGTGCTGTTCCTAGTGCCAGCGCACGAGCCCCGCTCGAAGCGAGGGCTGTCGGCGGCGCGCCAGCAAGCGCTGGCGGCGGCCGCCCGTCGCGGCGGGCTCATGCACGCGGGTTCAGGGCCCATCACGTCCGAGGGCGAACTCCCGATCGGCCTGCTCGAACGCCGCCCGCTAGCACCGCCCGTGCGGGCCGCCGAGCGGCGCTGAATTACGAAGCGACCGGCTCAGGTCTTCGCGAGACTCCGGAGCACCGTCTGGAGGATGCCGCCGTTCCGGTAGTAGTCCACGTCCACCGGCGTGTCGAGGCGCGCGATCGCCGTGAACTCGATCACCGAACCATCCTCGCGCCGGGCCCGCACCTTCACTTTCTGCCGCGGCCGCAGTTCGCCGGTCAGGCCCGTGAAGTCAAACGTCTCGCGGCCGTCGAGTGCGAGCGATTCCGCGTCCTGACCGGGCTCGTAGACCAGCGGCAGCACCCCCATGCCCACCAGGTTGCTGCGGTGGATGCGCTCGAAGCTCTCGGCCAGCACCGCGCGCACGCCCAGCATGAGCGTGCCCTTGGCGGCCCAGTCGCGCGAACTGCCGGTGCCGTACTCCCGGCCCGCCAGCACCATGAGCGGCGTGCCCGCGGACTGGTAACGCGCGCTGGCATCGAAGATGGCGAGTTGTTCGCCACTCGGGAAGTGCACGGTCACGTTGCCCTCGCTGCCCGGCACGAGCAGGTTCTTGAGGCGGATGTTCGCGAACGTGCCGCGCACCATCACCTGGTCGTGGCCGCGGCGCGACCCGTAACTGTTGAAGTCCCGCTTCTCGATGCCGCGCTCGCCGAGCCAGCGACCCGCCGGGCTCGCCAGCGCAATGTCGCCCGCGGGCGAGATGTGGTCCGTCGTCACCGAGTCGCCCACCATGACCAGGCAGCGCGCGCCGGTGATGTCCGTGAGCGGCGCGCGTTCGGGCGTGAGCCCGTGGAAGAATGGCGGCTCGTGGATGTAGGTGCTGTCCGCCGCCCACGCGTAGCGCTCGCCGCCCGCGACCGGGATGGCGTTCCAGCGCGGATTGCCGTCGAACACGTTGCCGTAGCTCGAGGCGAACATGCTCGGATCGAGGCTCGCGGCGATTGCCTCGGCGATCTCGCGCTGCGAGGGCCACACGTCCTTCAAGTAGACTGGCTCGCCATCCGTTCCCATGCCGAGCGGGTCGCGTTCGAAGTCCACGTCCACGCTGCCCGCGAGCGCATACGCCACGACCAGCGGCGGCGAAGCCAGGTAATTGGCACGCGTGAGCGGATTCACACGCCCCTCGAAGTTGCGGTTGCCCGACAGCACCGCGGCAGCGACGAGCTTGCCAGTATCAATTGCCTGGGCCACTGCTTCCGGTAATGGGCCAGAATTCCCGATGCAGGATGTACATCCGTACCCCACCACGTGGAAACCGAGTGCTTCGAGGTCGGTGAGTGTGCCCGAGGCGCGCAGGTACTCGGTGACCACTTTCGAGCCGGGTGCCAGGCTCGTCTTGACGTAGGGCTTGACGCGCAGGCCCTTCGCCACCGCCTTCTTCGCGAGCAGGCCGGCGCCCAGCATGACCGAAGGATTCGACGTATTCGTACACGACGTGATCGCCGCGATGACGACGGCGCCGTGCGTGAGCGTGTCGGCGTGGCCGTTGCTCGCCACCGTCGCGGTGCGCGCGAGCTCGCTCTCGGCAAGGCCATAGCCGCGCTCCTTGACGGTCGCGGTGAGGCCCTTGCGGAAGCTCGACTTCATGTCGCGGAGCGGCACGCGGTCCTGCGGCCGCTTGGGGCCAGCGAGGCTGGCCTCCACGGCGCCGAGCTCCAGTTCGAGCGTGTCGCTGAACGTGGGATCGGGCGTGTCGTCGCTGCGGAACAGGCCCTGTGCCTTGAAATAGGCCTCGGTGAGTTCCGCGGCGGGTTTGCGATTCGTCCGCTCGAGATAGCGCAGCGTCTCGGCATCCACCGGGAAGTAGCCGATCGTGGCGCCGTATTCGGGCGCCATGTTCGCGAGGGTGGCGCGGTCGGGCAGCGACATGCCGGACAGACCGGGGCCATAGAACTCCACGAATTTGTCCACCACGCCCTTCTTCCGGAGCATCTGCGTCACGGTCAACACCAAGTCGGTGGCGGTGACGCCGTCGCGGAGCCGGCCGGTAAGCTTGAAGCCCACCACTTGCGGCGTGAGCAGGTAGAGCGGCTGGCCCAGCATGACGGCCTCGGCCTCGATGCCGCCCACGCCCCAGCCCACCACGCCCAGGCCGTTGATCATGGTGGTGTGCGAGTCCGTGCCCACGAGCGTGTCCGGGTAGGCCACGGTCGCGCCGCCGTCGGGCGAGGTGAGCGTCACGCCGGCCAGGTACTCGAGGTTCACCTGGTGCACGATGCCGGTGGCGGGCGGCACGACGCGGAAGTTCGAGAACGCCTTCTGCCCCCAGCGCAGGAACTCGTAGCGCTCCTGGTTGCGCTGGAACTCGATCTCGGCGTTCTTCTCGAGTGCCGCGCGCGAGCCGAACAGGTCCACCTGTACGGAGTGGTCGATCACAAGGTCCACGGGAACGAGCGGGTTGATGCGGCCGGGATCACCACCCATGCGCTGCACGGCGTCGCGCATGGCGGCCAGGTCCACCACGCACGGTACGCCGGTGAAATCTTGAAGTATGACGCGCGCCGGCTTGAATGGCAGTTCCACGGGCTCGGCGCCGGTGGCCTGCCAACGGGCGAGGCGCTTCACGTCGTCCTGCGTGACCTGGTAGTCGTCGCAGGTGCGCAGCGCGGCCTCGAGCAACACGCGAATGGAGAACGGGAGCCGGGTGAGGTCCACTCCCAACTGCGTGGCGAGCGTGTCCAGCCGATAGATGTGGACGGGGCCGGCGGGCGTGGCGAGCGGCTGGCGAACGCCGAAGGCGTCGCGAAGGGATGCGTTCATGACGCGTCCTTTCCGGTTGCGGCGGCGCACAGGGCCGCCGGGAAGACGGGGAGGCGCACAGGGCCTCCGTGAACGAGCACTATCGTAAAGCATCGGCGGGAGCGCCGCCGGCTTGAGCGGGACGGCCGAAGCCGGCTGCAAAGTCGGGAGCGGCGAGCGCCGTGAGGGGTAGTATGGGGGTCGCAGCCCGGGGCCCGCGTCCGGCGGGCCGGACCGCGCGGCTCGAACCACCGGAGGGCGCCCGATGAACCGCCTCACCGCTCGTGTGCTGGGTTTCGCGCTGCCAACGGTCAGCCTCGTCACCGCGCTCCACCTGGATAAGCAGGTCAGCTGGGGTGAAGCGCTGGATGGTGTCGTCTCGGGGGTGTTCTTCACGCTGCCGTTCGCAGCCGTCGCGTGGGTGCGCTCACGGATCGAAGGCGGACGCGCCAGTGCACGCGCGCGCGGCGCGGGACGCGAGTTCGTGCTGGGGCTGTCGGCGGGCGTGGTGGCCTGGGCTCTCGTGTGGCTGGGCTGGGCGTTGCCCTCGGTCCAGGGCATGCGGCCGCACGCGTTCGGCCTGAACTCCGCGGTCATGGCGATGGCGGGACTGTTGCTTCCTCCGGCGGGTCGGCCGGAGCGCGGTTCCGCTACCTCGGACCCGGCCGCCGTGCCGGCCGGCACGCCCTGACGCCGGCTGCTCGCCCGACTTTCGCGTGAATCGGCGGCCACCGTCCGCCCGCTACGACATGCCATTCATCGCCCGGGCCCTGCTGTTCATCGGATGGCCGTGGCCGGGTGGCCGCGACATGCCCAGCATGATCGCGTTCGTTCGCACGCGGCACTTCGCCTCCTCGCGTACCCACTCCCAAGGGACGGCTCGCATGTACCTGGTCCTCAAGCTCGTGCACATCACCGCCGTGATCCTGTTCCTCGGGAACATTATCACCGGGCTCTTCTGGCACGCGCATGCCGCGCGTACGGGCGACCCGCGGTTGCTTCACCACGTCATGGACGGCATCATCCGCAGCGATCGCTGGTTCACGCTGCCCGGCGTGGTGATCATCGTGGTGACCGGAGTCCTCAACGCGCTTCACGCCCAACTTCCGCTGCTTGGCACGCCCTGGATCGCGTGGAGCCTGGCGCTCCTCTCGGTCTCGGGCATTGTCTATGGCGCGCGCGTCGCCCCGCTCCAGCAACAGATGCGCACGCTCGCGCGCGTCGGGGTCCAAAGCGGCGAGTTCGACGCGCGGGGCTACCACGCGCTCGCGCGGCGCTGGGAATGGTGGGGAGCGGCGGCACTTCTCACACCGCTCGCGGTTCTCATCCTGATGGTGCTGAAGCCCGGCTCATGAATTTCGTTCCCCCGGCGAGCGCAGCCGGGCCGCCCTCTCTCGAACCGGAGACACGAACATGACGACTCGACGGCTACTCCCGCGCTTCCTCGCACTGATGCTACTCCTGCCCACGCTGGCCTCGGGCCAGGGTCGGCCCGATCCGACCGCGCAGATGGCGGCACAGCGTGCCGCGCTCAAGCCGCTGGCGACACTGGACGGCGTGTGGCGGGGCAAGGCCCGCATCCTCGAGCCGGATGGCAAGTGGCACGAACTCACCCAGACCGAACGGGTCGGACCCATGCTCGATAGCACGGTCAAGGTCATCGAGGGTCGCGGCTACGAAGCCGACGGGAAGACCTCGTTCAACGCGTTCGCGGTGCTAGCCTGGGATGCGGGGCGCAAGGCGTTCGGATTCCGCTCCTACACCCAGGGGCGTTCGGGCGACTACACGTTCGCCGCGACCGATTCGGGCTTCGTGTGGGAGATCCCCGCCGGCCCCATGACCATCCGGTTCACGGCCACGGTGCGCGACGGGAAGTGGCACGAGGTGGGCGACCGCATCGTCCCCGGACAGGACCCGGTGCGATTCATCGAGATGAATCTCGTGCGGGTGGGTGATTCCGACTGGCCGGCCGGAGGCGCGGTGCCGCCTCGTTGAGCCGTCCCGATGCGCGAGTGACACGAGGCCCGTGGTAGGGTCGCGGTGCGCCCCGCTTCCCCGCTTCCACGAACCAAGAGGGTTCCCCCATGACGACTCGTGTCACTCGCCTGGTGTCGCTCGCGGCCGCGCTGGTGCTCGTCCCGTTGCTCGTCGGCTGTAAGGGTTCCGAGGTCACGACCATCAAGACCCTGCTCGACGATCCGTCTCGCTTCGACAAGCAGACCGTCCGCGTCGCCGGCGACGTGACGCGCTCGCTGGGCATCCTGGGCTACGGCGCCTACGAGTTGGACGATGGCACCGGCAAGATCCCGGTGGTGACCCAGGAGAACGGCGCCCCGCGCAATGGCGCGAAGGTCGGCGTGGAGGGTGAGTTCCGTTCGGCGTTCACGCTCGGGGCCACCACCGCCGCGGCCATCGTGGAGAAGCAGCGCTACACGCCCAAGTGACGTTGGCGGCCGGGCGGCCCGCGCCGCTCGCCGGTGGCGGGAGCCGTTCCATGACGCGCCGGTGGTGGGAGCCTTTGGGCTGGCTCGCCCCGCCGCTGGCGGTCGCCCTCGTCTGCCACGGCTCCGCGTTGGGTTCGTTCTTCGCTTCGGACGACATCACGTTCCTGACGACGGCGCGCACCGGAGAGGGATTCGCCGGCTCACCGTTGCGTTGGCTCTCCGGCCCCGTGGCGTGGAGCGCGATGGTGGGCGCCTTCGGGCTCGACCCGCTCCCCTACAATGTCGCGCGGCTGCTGGCGCACTGCGTGGCGACAACGCTCACGTACGCCCTGGGCGTGAAGCTTTTCGGCGCTCGCTGGGCCGCCATGTCGGCGGCGGCGATGTTCGCGGCGTCGCCCGCGGCATTCACACCGGTCCGCTGGGCTTCGGGCTTCGCCGAGCTCCTCACCGCGGTCTTCGCGTTGGCGGCGGGACTGGCGTTCGCGAGCGCGCTCCGGTCGCGAAGCCGGGTGCCCGCCGCCCTGGCGGTCTTGTTCGGCTGCCTCGCGATGCTCTGCAAGGAGGTCGCCTTCCTGCTGCCGCTTCCGCTCGCCCTCGCGCTGTCTCGCCACCGGCCGGAGCAGGGCGAGCCGCAGTCTCGCAATGCGGCGGTCGCACTTTCGCTACTGCTCGGCGTGGCGGCGGTGCTGGGAGTCCTGGCGCTCGCGTTCGCCCGGGGCGGACGCTTTCTAGGAGGAGCGGCGTACGCCACCAGCCTCGACGTCCGCCATCTGGCGCAGAATCTCTCCACCTATCTCTGGTGGGCCACGGGCCTCGCGGGGCCGATCCCGGACCAGCCGGCGGCGGTGGACGCCGGCGCGCTGGGCGTGGGAGTCCTCGTGACGCTCGTCGCGGCAGCCGCGCTCTTCGCCCAACGGCGCGACACGCGGCATCCGTGCGAGGTTGCTGCACTGTGGTTCCTGGCGTTCCTTGCCCCCGTGCTGCCGCTGCTGCATCACAGCTACCTCTACTACCTTTACCTGCCGTGGGCGGGCGGCTGCTGGTTCGTCGCGGGCGCGCTCGAGCGCGCCTCGCGCGGGCGGCCCGCGTGGCTCGCGCGCGGAGCCCTGGGACTTGTCACACTCGCATGCGTGGCTCTCGGCCTGTGGAACGTGCGTGCCCGGGAGCGCATGCAGGCGAACGGGCTGCCCGTGGATCGCACGATGCGCGAGAGCCTGCTGGTCCGGAACACCGTCACCGGCTTGCGCGCGGCCGGCCTGCCCGCGGGCGCCCGCTTGGCGTTCGTGAATCCCTATCCGCGCGCGTTCCAGGACATCGCGAGCCGGAACGTGACCTTGCGGTCGCGCCCGAGCGGCCGGAGCTACACGCCGTTCGAGGCGGCCATGCGTGACGGCGAGACCTTGCGCCTGTTCTTCCCGGGCCTGTCCGTGATGGGCTTTGGCGAACGCGTATTGCCTGAGTGGGAGTCGGCCGATGCGTTCCTGTACGAGAACGACGGCCGGCTCGTGAGCCTCGGCCGTGGGCTCGAGGCGCAACGGGCGTTCGGAGCCGTCGCGCTCGATGTCGAGCGCTGGGACCTGGCGGAGCCCACGTTCCGGCGCATGCTCGCGTTGGGCGACACCGCGGCTGACGCGGCCCACGGCCTGCTCACCGCGGTGGCCGGCCAGGGGCGCGAGCACGACGCGCGGCCATTGGTGCTCGGCTTCGTGCGGCGCTGGCCCCGAGACCCGCGCGCCGCGGCGCTCGCGGCGTGGCTGGCGAGGGACGGGAACTAGACACTCCGCAGTCTGGGCTGCGCGTCGTACGAGATGCTGGCGAGGCGGCCACCGTTCGCCCGAGCGACGGTGGCGCCTTGTGCGTCAACACCTGTGTCTGACGCCGCGGCCGGGATCCGGCCGCGGTGCCTGCGAGCGCGGACCCGCTACTTCTTGACGGTCACCGAGCGGGAGTTGATTGTGACCGCCCCCGTGAAGATGTTGATCACGAAGTCCAGGAACGTGGTCTCGGTGCGGATGTCGTAGTTTGTTGCTCCGCCGGACAGCGCTGCGGTGTCGACCGTGTTGATGGGGACAAGCCCCCACAGCACGTACCACTGACGCTGCACCGTGACGTCACTTCCCGCGGCTCCGGAGCCGATCTTGTGCATGTGCGCGGAACAGCCCGAAAGGGTGAACAGCAGCAAAACGAGGGATAGCGCGGCGGCGATTCGTCTGGTCATTGCGGCCTCCTCAGGGAGCCTCGATGGAACCGATCGAGGATTCAACGGCACGAAGCTTGGACATGTATACGCCCCTCGGCAGGACATAGTCGAGTTGAAAGAGCGGCCCGGGCGGCCGGCTGACCAGCAGCTTGAAGACCACGCGGTCGTCCTGGACGGCCCTCAGCTGCACGATTTCCAGGCCGCGCACGCCGAATCGACCACTCTTCACGTCGGCGGCGGGGTCGTGCTCCCGTAGGCCCCGTTCTTGCAGGGTCACCAGCCGGTCACGACGCGCGGAAGGACAGGGCCCACCGTACTCCGACACCGCGAGCGCGGCGCCGGTGGGGAGGTCGCGGTAGAGCGCGCGCAGCCGCGGTTCGTCGTTCCCGGCCGACTCTTTCCGGCCGAGGCGTCGCATGGCCTCGGCCAAGGTGTCGGCCGGGGCGGCTATCCAACCCGCCGGGGGCCGCAGCGTCATTCCTCCGCTCGCCGTCACGAATCGCTCGCCGAGCTGCGTCGAGTCCACCGTGAACCCCAGCTCGGGAAACTCCGTCTGGGGACGAGCTCGAGTGCATCCCACCATCGAGGCAGCCAGAATGGACAGGCCCCATGACCTGCTCCAACGAGCGACGTTCACGAATCCTCGCGAGAAGGGGGTAGCGGGCATTCTCACTCGAGCCGCACCCGCCTCGTTGCTGATTTGAAGGCGCGATGCGGCGGTGGAAGCGGGCGACGGTCAGGGTAGTGAGGGCTCCAAGCGAAGACAAGCGGGATTCAGGCCCCGAACGCGTGATCGATCAGCGACAATCCGTTCGCGTCGTTCTCGGTTGACCACGGCCGGCGCGCCGCCGATGATGCGCGCCGCAGCTCGGGCTGCGGGTCGTCCGCCGAGACGCAGTCGTGAACGTCGGCGAGCGGACCCGCCGTGGAATCCGGCGAATCGCACAGGGAGGTGCCCTTGGCTCGACCCTTCCTCGCGTCACTGCTCGCGCAGGTCGCAGTGCCCGCGATCGACGCGGGCTCGACGGCGTGGATGCTCACCTCCTCCGCGCTCGTGCTGCTCATGATCCCGGGCCTGGCGCTGTTCTATGGCGGGATGGTGCGGCGCAAGAACATCCTCACCACCATGATGCAGTCGTTCGTGGCCATGGCGGTGATCGGCGTGCAGTGGGTGCTGGTGGGCTATTCGCTCGCATTCGGACGCAGCCAGGGCGGCTGGATCGGCTGGTCGCCCGAGTACCTGGCGTTGCATGGCTTGTCGCCCCAGCAGCTGTTCGGCGACAAGGCCATCCCCGAGCTGGTGTTCGTCATGTTCCAGGCCAAGTTCGCCATCATCACGCCCGCGCTGATCAGTGGCGCCGTGGCCGAGCGCATGAAGTTCTCGGCGTGGGTGTGGTTCATCCTGCTGTGGTCCACGTTCATCTACTGCCCGCTCGCGCACTGGGTGTGGGCACCCGGGGGATGGCTCTACCGCTATGGCGTGCTCGACTTCGCCGGCGGCACCGTGGTGCACATCGCGGCGGGTATCTCGGCCCTCGTGCTGGCCCGCGTGCTCGGGCCCCGGCGCGACTATCCGGGCGGTGCCATTCTCCCGAACAGCCTGGTGCTCACGCTGTTGGGGGCGGGACTGCTGTGGTTCGGCTGGTTCGGCTTCAACGCGGGCAGTGCCGTGGCGGTGGAGAACCCGGTCGCCGGCGCCACCGCGGGCCTGGCGTTCACCACCACGCAGGCGGCCGCGGCCAGCGCGGGACTGGTGTGGATGCTGCTCGAGTGGAACCACACCGGCAAGCCCACGAGCTTGGGGCTCGCCTCGGGCATCGTCGCCGGGCTCGTCGCCATCACGCCGGCGGCGGGTCACGTGATGCCGCTGTGGGCCATCGTCATCGGCGCGGTCGCGTCGGTGGTGTGCTACGGCGCCGTGCGGTTGAAGCACCGGAGCGGGCACGACGATTCGTTGGACGCGTTCGGGGTGCACGGGGTCGGCGGAATCTGGGGGGCACTCGCCACCGGGATCTTCTGCTTCCAGCCCGTCGCCGGCTTGATCGCTGGCCACTCCGAGCAGCTGGTCAAGCAGGTCGTGGGCGTGGGCGTCACGCTGGTGTTCGCGGGCGGCGGCACGTGGCTGCTGGCCACGCTGCTCCAGCGCATGCTCGGGCTGCGCGTGCCGGATGCCCACGAGCGCGACGGGCTCGACATCTCCGCGCACGGCGAGCGCGGCTACCACCTGTGAGCCGGGGAGGGTCGTCGGCATGAAACTCATCATCGCGATCATCCGCCCGGAACGGCTCGAGGCGGTGCAGGAAGCACTCCAGGCCGCGCTCGACGAGGGCGGGCATTACCGCGTCACGGTCCAGACCGTGGACGGCCACGGCCGCCAGGAGGGCGAGGTCGAGTACTTCCGCGGCGAACCGGTGCGGCAGAGCACGGTGCAGAAAACGCAGGTCACGCTGGGGGTCAACGACGCCTATCTGGAGCCAGCTATCCAGGCGATCATGCGCGGGGCGAGAACCTCTGGCGGTGAGATCGGGGACGGGAAGATCTTCGTGGTGCCGTTGGAGGAGTGCGTGCGCATTCGCACGGGCGAGCGAGGCGGTGGCGCGATCTGATCGTTGCGCTCAACCGCTTCCGGACGGCCCGGGGGCGGGGGCACTGATCGAGAGCATCGCTCGGTCCTGACCTCCTGTCAGGACCGTCGCTGTCGTTCGCAACGGCCCTCGCCATTCCATGGCTCGGACCTGCTCTCGACTGCTCTCGATCAGTGCCCCCGCCCCCGGGCCTGCTCTTGGAATCCGCTCAGCCCAGCAACTCCTTCAACCGGTCGTGGCCGGTGCGGCTGATGGGGAGTTGGCGGCCGTCGTGGAGGACGGCGACGCGCTGGTCTTTCGCGAGCAGCTCGATGCGTGCGATGCGCTCCACGTTTGCCACGAACGAGCGATGCACGCGCACGAACCGGTCGGGGTCGAGCGCCTCGGCAAGTTCGGAGAGCGTCTGGTGCTTCAAATGCGCCTTGCCGCCGGCGTGGATGGCGACATAGTCGTCTTGCGCCTCGAGGTAGTCCACGCGCTCGACCGGCAGCACGTGCACCTGCGCGCCGTCGCGCACCACGATGCGCTCGGCGTGCCGCCCCGCACCACGCGCCGTGCGGGCGAGCGCACTTCCGCTCGGCGAGGGCGGCGTCTCGGCCGACTCCGGGGCGCGGCTCGCGGCCAGCGCCAGGCGTTCGCGCGCGCGCCCCAGCGCTTCGGCCAGGCGCTCGCGACCGAATGGCTTCAGCAGGTAGTCCACGGCGTGCACCTCGAACGCCTGGAGCGCGTACTCGTCGAACGCCGTGCAGAAGATCACGGCGGGGGCACCCGCGGCACGCGGGTCCGGCTCCAGCAGTTCCAGCACCTCGAAGCCATCGAGCTTGGGCATCTGCACGTCCAGGAACACCAGCTCGGGCCGCTTCTCCAAGATCACCTTCACCGCCTCGAACCCGTTCGCGCACTCAGCCACCACCTCCACGCCGGGGTGCGCCGCGAGATACTCCCGCAGTAGCGAGCGAGCGGGTGCTTCGTCGTCCACCAACACCACGCGAATGGGTTCAGGCATGCGCCACCTCCGCCGTTCGCGCATCGAACGCCGGCAGCGTGAGCGTGACGCGGAATCGCTCGCCCCGGCGCGCCGTGACCAACTGCGCGTCGCGCGCGCCGAACATCTCGAGCCGGCGACGCACGTTGTCGAGCCCCACCCCTTCGCCGCGCCGCTCTGGGGCGTCGGCGTCCACGGGATTCTCCACGACCACGCGCAGCATGGCGCCCTCGCGGCGCGCCTCGATGCGGATGGCGCCGCCTTCCAGACAGTCCTGGATGCCGTGCTTGATGGCGTTCTCGACCAGCGGCTGCAACAGGAGCGGCGGCACCTGACAGGTGGCGGCGTCCGGGTCCACGGCACGCTCCACGCGCAGTCGGTCGCCGAAGCGCACCTGCTCGATGCCGAGATAGCGTTCGACGAGCGCCAGCTCCTCCCCCAGCGATACGGCTTCGCGCGCGCCCAGCGCCAGCGTTCGCCGCAGGAAGTCGCCGAGTCCTTCGCACATGCGCCGCGCGCCCTCGGGATCGGACCCGATCAGGGCGTTGATGGAGTTCAGGCTATTGAAGAGAAAGTGCGGGTTCAGCTGGGCGCGTAGCGCGCGCAACTCGGCCTCGCGCGCGGTGACCTGCGTCTCGAGCACCTGCCGCTCGGCGGCGTGTGACGCCTCGAAGGCGAGGAATAGGTAGTGCGCGATCGCGCTGAGCAAGTACAGCGGTATGCCCGCCGCGAAAAGAATGCCCAGGTCCCTGAAGGTGGCCGTGCGCGAGAGGCCGTCGTAGAGCCAGCGCGAGAGCGCCACCGACCAGAACGCCCCGAGCGCCACCCACACGGCGCTGGCCTGCACCGCCACGCTGAGCTGCGCGGTGAGCGCCTTCCACGCCGCGTTGCCGCGCATGGGATTGCGCCGGCACACCCACCACGCCGACAGCACGATGAAGCTGTAGAACACCTGCATGGGCACGGCGAACGCGAGCGCCGCGTTCCAGGGCCGCGGCTCGAGCAGGCGCAAGAGCCACGCCAGCGGCACGCCGAACAGCGCGGCGGTGGCGACCACCAGCAATAGCCGGGCGGGGCGAGCCAGCAGTGGATGCATGGCTCAGCGCTTGCCCTCGCCCGGTCGGTCGTCCCCGGACTTGTTGCGCAGCTCGACTCCGCCCATGACCACCATGCCGCGCACCACCAGCCGCGTGGCATTGGGATCGCCCGAGTTGCGGGTCTTGTCCTCGACGCCTCCCATGATGGGCGAGACCTCGGCCACGACCTGCCAGTCGTGCGGCACGATCAGGTCGATGCCGCCCCACCACGCGAACGCCTCCACCACCACCTCGGGCCCGCGCGCGCGGGCGCCGCGCAGGTCCAGCACCACGCCGCCCATGACCGCGGTGGCCTCGATGCCGACCAGGTCCCGGGACTCGATATTGCGCTCCACCCCACCCATGAACGCGAACGGCCGCGGGTAACTCGCGTTCTCGGATCCGCCCGAGAAGCCCCACGGATTCGGACCCTGTCCGCGCCCGCCCGACTCCGCCGCACGGCTCACGCTGATCGAGCGCCACACCAGCGACGCGCCGATGAAAATGAGGAACAACGGCCACATCCGGAAGATGCTCACCTGGATACAACCCAGCTCGCGCGCGAGCATCCAGCCGCCGACCAAGGCGAACAGCGCACCACCCACCGGCTTGCGCGTCCCGAACGCGCCGACCAGGTTGAGTAGCCCGTAGCCCAAGAGCAACGCCGGCCACCAACGCAGCACGGCATCGGCGTCCACGAGCCCCAGGTTGTCGGCGGTCCACATCGCACCCAGTACCAGCAGCGCCGCACCGAAGATGAGCCGCCCGGAGGGCGCGCCCCTGCGCGTGGCGCGGACGGGTTCGATCGGGGTTTCGTGGTCAGTCGTCATGACCCACCTCCAGGGACTGCTCCAGAGCTTCCTCTGCGGGAGCGTGCACCAGCCACGCCGCGAGCGCGAGTCCCAGGGTCACCGCCAGCACCAACACCACCAGTTGCCCGCCTGCGACCACGGCACCGTGAGCGATGGCCTTCCCCGCGGCCCATGCGTTGGACGGATCGCCCCATGCCGCGAGCGCCAGCAGCGCCATGTTCTGCAGCACCAGCCATGCGGTGCAGGTCGCGAACGCGGCCTCCCGCCAGCGGCGCCAACCTTTCGAGATCCTGTCAGCCGACATGTTCCGCTCCTTTCGCGCGCTGCGCGAACAACTCCGCCAGCCACTCGGCCAGCATGCCGAGCCCCGCGGCCACCATGGCCAGCGGCCAGCTACGGCTCCAGCCGAGTCCGTACCAGTCATTGACCGCGATGAGCATCCACGTGCCCATGCCGAGGGTGGTGACACCCGAGCCCACCGACTTGGGGTCACGCGCTCCCGCGAGCCCCATGGCGCCGGCCACGATCACCACCGCCGGCCACCACGTGTGCCACGCCTCCTCGGGCACCATCTCGTTCATCACGAGCAGGAACCAGCCGCCGAGGCCGATGAGCACGAAGCCCCACACGAGCCCGTCCCCGCGTGGACCGAAACGCGCCTTCTGCTGAGTCATCCGCGTCCTCCCTTCCCGTTGGCCCCGGCGCACCGTGCGTCCGTGGGCCTCGCTCACGAAGGCAAGTTACGGACGTTCCCGCGCGCGGTCGCGTGGCTTTCGGTGAATGGCGGCCCGGCGTCGGTGAATGACGCCGGCGGACTGCCGGGGTCGGCCGGCGACGCCCTCAGGACACGCGGGAGGGCGTTGCCCCCGGCTTCCGCCGGAGCGCCAGCGCGATCGCACCGCCCAGGATCACGGCGGCGAAGCCGAACCACTGGATCGCATACGACAGGTGCACGTTCTCACTCGGCACGTCGTAGGGCTCGGGCTTCGGCGACGGCTTGTCGCTCGCGGTCGGAGCGGCTCCGTTCGCGGGCAACACCCGCAGCGACCATGGCGCGAGCGGACCGGGCAGCCGCGCGATCGCATTCGCTGAGTCGAGCGTGCGCGCCGACCACAGTTTCACGCCGGCGCGCTCGGCGGGCAGCGCCACCCACTCGCTCGCGCGGGCGGCGGAGGCGAGCGGCAGCATCACGCCCACCACGTCCGCCACGCTGTCGCGTAGCCACTCGGGGTGCGCGGTGCGCGAGTCGGCGGCCGCGAGCCAACCGCGCTCCACCAGCACACGTTCGCCCGAGGCCAGCCGCACCGGTGTCGCCAACGACACGCCCGCCGCCCCGATGTAGGCGCGCCCCGAGAGCAACACGTGATGCTCGCGCTCCCAAACGCCTCGCACGTGCGCCCGACGACCCGCTGCGGGAGCTTCGGCGGACAGCGACTCGCCCAGTTCGACGGGCGGCAGCGCCAGGAGCGCACGCTGCACCTCATGCACCGCGCGCTTCTCGCTCGCGCGCGACAGCTGCCACAGGGCGAGTCGCATGCACACGCCTGCGGCGGCGACGACGGCGAGCGCCACGAGGACGGTGCGCGCGCGCACGCTCAGCTGCCGGGCTTCGGCGCGGGCGGCTCCATCTCGATGGCGACGATGGTGGACTCGAATCCGCACGTCTTATGGGTGGAATCGCAGAACGGCTTCTTCGACGACTGGCCGCAGCGGCAGAGAGCGATGCGCGTGCGGCCCGCGAGCCCGAAGGCCTTGCCGTCCTGGTCCACCAGCTCGAAATCGCCTTCCACGCGGATCGAGCCGTTGTTGAAAACCGTCAGCCGTGTGGCAGGCATGGGTACCTCCGGTAAGTGTCGGTCGGCTTGGGGGTTGGCACTCTAGCAGCGCCCGCCCGCGGCGGCGACAGATCGCCGGCTCGCGGCCGTGACAGGAGCATTGCAACACTCCCCGCCGCGTCAACGTAACTCCCTGCACCGGCGCCCCCGTGGCCTGCGGCCGCGCCCGTCGGTGCAACGGTCCTGTTCCGGAGGTCCGAAGTGGTCGAGCTGATCGTCCTCGCCGCCGTCGCATTCACGGTCTTGATCGTGATGGGCGTGTTGTTCTCGGTGTTCAGCGTGGTCGGTTGGTTCCTGTGGCTGCCGTTCAAGATCATCGGCTGGGCGCTCAAGCTGGTGGGCCTGCTGTTCGCGCTGCCGTTCATCCTGATCGCCTGCCTCCTCGGCGGCTTCGGTGTGCTGCTCGGAACGGGCTTCTTGCTGATCCCGCTGTTCCCGCTGCTGCTCGTGGGCGGACTGTTCTGGTGGCTGTTCCGCGACCGGCGGCGATCGGCCCCGCAGGCCCGCGTCGTGAGCTGAGCCCCACACCCGACTTCGCCTGACCGGGCGAATCGCGCGGCGGCGTCTCCCACCCGGAATGGGGGGCGCCGCCGGCTGCGTTTTGGGGCGTGGGCTTGAAAACTGCCCGAGCGCGCGGCATTCTCCCTCGGTTCGACCCCCTCCCACCTGCTTCCACGGCGCGCGAAGCGCCTTTTCCTCGAGAGCGAGCCCCCCCCGTGGCAGCCGACCCGACCCGTCCGTTCATCTACGTGATGAAGGACCTCCGCAAGGTGGTCCCCCCGAAACGCGAGATCTTGAAGGGGATCTGGCTGTCGTTCTACTACGGCGCCAAGATCGGCGTGCTGGGTGCCAACGGCGCGGGCAAGAGCTCGCTGCTCCGCATCATGGCCGGCCAGGACCAGGAGTTCATCGGCGAGGCTTGGCTCGGCAAGGGCCACACCGTGGGGTTCCTGCCGCAGGAGCCGAAGCTCGACCCGAACAAGAACGTGCTCCAGAACGTGCAGGAGGGCGTCGCGGACAAGATGGCGGTGGTGAACCGCTTCAACGAGATCAATGCGAAATTCGCCGAGCCCATGAGCGACGACGAGATGGAGAAGCTGCTCGCGGAGCAGGCCAAGGTGCAGGACCAGATGGACGCACGGAACCTGTGGGACCTGGACCGCCAGCTCGACATCGCCATGGACGCGCTGCGCTGCCCGCCGGCGGACGCCGAGGTCACCACGCTCTCGGGCGGTGAACGCCGCCGCGTGGCGCTCTGCCGCCTTCTGCTCGCACGCCCTGACTTGCTGCTGCTGGACGAGCCCACCAACCACTTGGACGCCGAGTCGGTGGCGTGGCTCGAGCGCTTTCTCCAGGAATACGAGGGCACCATCGTGGCGGTCACGCACGATCGCTACTTCCTCGACAACGTTGCGGGCTGGATCCTCGAGCTGGACCGCGGCGAGGGCATCCCGTGGGAAGGCAATTACTCGAGTTGGCTGGAGCAGAAGCGGGATCGCCTCGCCAAGGAGGAGAAGCAGGAGTCCGCGCGCCAGAAGACGCTCGAGCGCGAGCTCGAATGGGTGCGGCTCGCCCCGCGCGCGCGCCAGGCCAAGAGCAAGGCCCGGCTCCAGGCCTACGAGCGAATGCTCTCCGAGGAAGGAAGCGAGAAGGTCGACAACGTCGAGATCTACATCCCGCCAGGGCCGCGGCTCGGCAATGTCGTCATCGAGGCGAACGGCCTGCGCAAGGGCTACGGCGACAAGCTGCTGATCGACGATCTCTCATTCAAGCTGCCCCCCGCCGGGATCGTCGGCGTGATCGGGCCGAACGGCGCCGGCAAGACGACCCTGTTCCGCATGCTCGTGGGTGAGGAGCAGCCTGACGCGGGCACGTTCCGCGCGGGCGAGACCGTGAAGATCGCGTACGTGGACCAGAGCCGCGATGCACTGGTCGGGGGGAACACCGTCTACGAGGAGCTCTCGGGCGGCAACGAGCTCCTCACGCTCGGCAAGCGCGAGGTCAATGCGCGCGCCTACTGCGCGTGGTTCAACTTTCGAGGTGCGGACCAGCAGAAGAAGGTCGGCACGCTCTCGGGCGGCGAGCGGAACCGCCTGCTCTTGGGCAAGCTGCTGCAAACGGGCGGCAACCTGTTGCTGCTGGACGAGCCCACCAACGACCTCGACGTGGACACGCTGCGCGCGCTCGAGGATGCGCTGCTCGCGTTCGCGGGCTGCGTGGTGGTGATCTCGCACGATCGTTGGTTCCTGGACCGCATCGCCACGCACATCCTGGCGTTCGAGGGCGACTCGCAGGTGGTGTGGTTCGAGGGGAACTACCAGGACTACGAGAAGCACCGGCACGAGCGGCTCGGCGCGGACGCGGACACGCCGCACCGGATCAAGTACAAGCCACTCGTGCGGGCGTGACCTCCGCGGCGGGGCATCGCGTTCCGAGCGGGAAGTTCTCCCCGCTCGAGTATCGCGATCCCTCGCCGGCAGCATGGCTGGTGCACCTGCTGGGGGTCGTGAATCGCGCCGCGATCCTGCCTCGGCTGTTGAAGATCCGGCGGTTCGACCTGCCGGCGGCCGACCTTTCGCGACTGCGCGCCGCGGTGAATCCCGGGACCGCGGCGTTCCTCGGGCCGAATCATCCGGAGTTCTTGACCGACTGGATGGTGGACAAGGAGCTCTCGCGGCTCGCCTCGCCGCTCATGGCGCACTGGGCGAGCTACGAGATCGTGAATGCCTCCCCGCTCGTGCGCGCGTTCTGGCTGGCGAACAACTTGATCGCGAACGTGCCGGGAGGCGGCGGCAAGGAGTACTCCGTGCGCTGGGCGCGCCAGGGCCACGGCGTGCTGCTCCATCCCGAGGGAACCGCGACCTGGCAGGGCGAGCGCGCCTCGACGCTGCTGCCGGGCCTGGTGGATATGGCGTGGGAGACTGCGGGCCGATTGCGCGCCGCGGGCGACGCGCGCCCGGTGCTCCTCGTGCCGGTGGTGTGGCGACTGGCGTTCCTCGGCGATGCGCGGCGCGGGCTCGCGCGCGACATGGCGCGGCTCGAACGCGGGCTCTTGTTGCCGCGCGGGGACGCGCTGGCGGTGCCGGAGCGATTCGGCGCGCTCATGCGCCACGTGCTCATTCGCCAGTGCGAGCGGCTGTCGCTCGCCACGCCGCGCTTAACCGCCGCGGCGGGCGTCGATTACTTCGACGCGCAGGCCGCGGCGTTCGACCAGCTCAAGGGCCTGCTCGCGGAGCGCTACGACGCGCTCGACGCCGATCTCACGCGCGCCCAGTTCCAGCTGCGAAGGGCCATGCGCGAGCGAGCTGCCAGCGATGCCGAGGGCGTGCGCCGTGACCGCAGGCGGCTGCTCGAGCTCCAGCGCCTCGCCAGCTTCGATCCCGCGCTCTACGACCGCCCGCGCCTCGCGCAGGAACGCGTCGCCGAAGTGCTCAAGCGCACGCGGTCGAGCCTGCTCACACGCGGGTTGCCGAATGTGCTGCACAACAGCGTGCCGATCGCCGCTGGCCCGCGCGTGGTACACGTGCGTGTGGCGGAACCGATCGCCGTGCACGCGGTATGGCGGCCGGAGGCCGCCGGCTGCGAAAGCACTCGTGCCGCGCTACTGACCGAGTATCGCGCCCGCATGCAGGGCGCGCTCGATTCGCTTGGCGGCGAGCTCGAGGGCAGCGAGGCGCGCTTCGCGCTCCCGAACCCGCTCCACCGGGGCTGAACCACCCCGCGCGTGAGCATTGACGCACTCGGGCTCGGAACCTAGGGTGATCGTGCGGCGAGTGGGAACGCGTAGACTCCGCTCGCGCCGCGCGCCGGTCACGACGATCGCCGCCCGCCCCCGGAGCAGACCGGGTGCGAACCACCATCGATCAAGGAGGATCCCGTGAAGAAGTTCCTCTTCACTGCCGCGGCCATCTCGATGCTGTTCATGGCTCCCGCGGCCGACGCCGCCGGCGAGACCATGGGAGGCCTGGGCTTCCGCACCGGGACCTCGCCGTTCGCGGCGATCCCGATCGCCCCCGTTCAGACCAGCCCTACCATCGGGGGCCGGCACTGGTTCAATGACCAGGTCGGAGTCGACTTCGGCGTGGGCTACAACCAGTTCAAGATCGAGCCATCTCCCGAGACGTGGACCGGATTCGCGTTCGACGTGGGAGTCCCCATCACGCTCAAGCGCGTGAACGACAAGGTGAACCTCATCTTCCGCCCGGGCTTCCAGTGGAGCTCGCTCGAGGACGACGACTCGACGTTCCCTCCTGCGATCAAGTACACGACCCTCGGCGTCTCGGGCGAACTCGAAGTGGAGTGGATGATCGCCGACCACCTCACGGTGTCGGCCTCGCACGGACTCGCATACCACAAGCTCGAGGATGACGGCACGCCCAAGACCACTTTCACCTCGATCGGCACCGTGGGCAGCAACTTCACGCAGCTCGGGTTCCACGTCTATCTCTGGTGAGCGCTCGCACAGCACGGTGAGCGGTGTACCTCGAGCCCCCCGGCGTCACGGCACCGGGGGGTTCGCGCTGCGTGCCGGCCAGCCCGCGTAGGTTTGACGCGGTCCCGTGCCCCGCCTAGCTTCGCGCCATGCCCGTCATCCAGATCGAGGACACGCGCCGGCGTGACCGGCGGATGAGCGTGGTGTGTCGCGTCGGGCAGGTGCCGGTCGGCGGCCACCACCCGGTCGTGGTGCAGTCCATGACCAACACCGACACCGCCGATGCCGCCGCCACCGCGGATCAGGCCGCGCTGCTCGCGGCCGCCGGCAGCGAGCTGGTGCGGGTCACGGTCAACACGCGCGAGGCGGCGGCGGCCGTGCCGGAGATGGTCCGGCGACTTCGTGGCCAGGGCGTGGGCTCGCCAATCGTGGGGGACTTCCACTACAACGGTCACACGCTGCTCACCGAGTACCCCGAGTGCGCGCGCGCGCTCGACAAGTACCGTATCAATCCCGGGAACGTCGGCGTGGGCGAGAAACACGACGACAACTTCCGCCGCATGATCGAGGTGGCGGTCGAGTACGGGAAACCGGTGCGCATCGGCGTCAACTGGGGTTCGCTCGACCGCGCGCTGCTCACCCGGCTCATGGACGCGAATGCCAAGCGCAGCGAACCCCTGACCGACCGCGAAGTGGTGCTCGAGGCCATGCGCGAGAGCGCACTCGCCTCGGCCGAGCTGGCGGAACGCTGCGGCCAGCCGCACGACGCCATCATCCTGTCCGCCAAGGTCTCCGACGTGCGCGATCTGGTGCAGGTCTATCGCGCGCTCGCAGCGGCATGCGACTACCCGCTGCACCTGGGGCTCACCGAGGCGGGCCTCTCCACCAAGGGCATCGTCGCCACCACGGCGGCGCTCTCGGTGCTGTTGTTCGAGGGCATCGGTGACACCATCCGCACCAGCCTCACGCCCGCGCCGGGCGGCGACCGCGCCGAGGAGGTGCGGGTGTGCCAGCAGATTCTACAGTCGCTCGGGATCCGCCACTTCACGCCGCAGGTCACCAGTTGCCCGGGTTGCGGCCGCACGACGAGCACGTTCTTCCAGGAACTGGCCGCGAGCGTCACCGGGCATCTCGCGGCACGCATGGCGATGTGGCGCGAGCGCTATCCCGGCGTGGAGGAACTGAACGTGGCGGTGATGGGCTGCGTCGTGAATGGCCCCGGCGAGAGCAAGCACGCCGACATCGGCATCTCGCTCCCCGGCACCGGCGAGGACCCGCGCGCCCCCGTCTACGTGGACGGCAAGCTGGCGGTGACGCTCAAGGGCGATCGCATCGCCGAGGATTTCGCCCAGCTGCTCGACGACTACGTCGAGCGGCGCTTCGGGGGCTGAGCGGCGAGATTCAGCGCTCCCGTCGAAACAGCAGGCGCTGCTGCTCCTTGCCGAGCGGCGACTTCGAGGTGCGCTCCATGGTCAGCCGGGCGCCGTCGGGTGACACGCTCCAGCGTTCGGACACCTCGAACTTGAACAGCATCAGTTGCGCCTCGGATTCGAATCGCAGCGCGCCACCCTCGCGATGCCCGCGCGTTCGCACGTCCTGGCCCATGACCTGGTTCGTGGCCTCGCCGTCGGTGCGGTAGCGATAGTCGAGCAGCAGCGTGTCGCCCGTCGCGCGCACCGTGAGCGAGCGTATTTGCACCCAGGCGCCGTCCTCGGTTATGCGCTCCTCGCGTGAGCGCGGCGGCTTGCGGCTCTTGCCCATCTCGCTGCCCGCAACATCCAGCCGCCACGTGCCCGTGAACCCGGCGGGCGGCGCAGGCTTGGGCGCTGGAGTTGGCGCCGGCGTCGTGGCCAGCAGCGTGCCGGCCAGCACGAGTACCAGCGTGGCGGTCACGCGCTCGCCTCGAGCGCGGCCAGGATGTCGCGTGCGAACAGGGTGAGCGAAGGGTCGCGCGCCCCCATCACCAGCACCAGGTCCCCGGGCTCGGCCACCTCTGCGACCCGCGCCACCAGCCACTCGCGCGAGGGCGCGAACTCCGCGTTCCGGCCGCGCGCGGCGATGTCCTGCACCAGGTCCGCCGCGGAGAAGTCGCGCGTGGCGGTGCCGCCGGCGTAGAACACCTCGAGCATCCACACACGATCCTCGGGCGCGGTGCGCGTGGCGAACGTGTCCACGAACCCCTCGCGCAGGAACCGGGTGGGCCCGTAGCCGTGCGGCTGGTAGATCGCGA
This sequence comes from uncultured bacterium, assembly GCA_964418975.1. GTDB lineage: Bacteria > Eisenbacteria > RBG-16-71-46 > RBG-16-71-46 > RBG-16-71-46 > JAIOPA01. The sequence goes on from CAYQNV010000028.1 coordinate 29,697, forward strand.
GCACGCGCCGGGCGCGCAGCCGGGCCGTGGCGAGCGAGGCGGCGATCTTGGCCGGGTTGTGCCCGAAGTCGTCCACCACCTCCACGCCGCGAGCATGCCCCAGCGACTGGAAGCGCCGCGCCACGCCGCGATAGCGTGCGAGCGGCGCCACCATCTCGTCCAACGCCACGCCCAGCGTGCGACACGCGGCGATGGCGCCGAGTGCGTTGTCGGCATTGTGCGCGCCGGGTACCGGCAGCGTGAACGCAATGTCGTCCACGCGGAAGCGGGTCGAGGTGGGCCCCAGCTCGAGGTGGGTGCCACGCACGGCGGCCCCCTCGCCGAAGCCGAACACCAGCGCGCCCTCGCGCAGGTCGTCGGGAATGCCGTCCTCGCCGCACACGAACACCTCGCGCGTGCGGCGCTTGAGGATCCGGAACATCGCCGCGACCTCGTCCTCGGACTTGTGGTCGCGCGACAGGTTGAGGCACACGGACAGCGCGGGCTGGTAGCGCACGAGCGAGCCATCGCTCTCGTCGGCCTCCACCACCAGCGGCCCCTTCCCCGCCCAGGCGTTGCCCCAATAGCCCGACTCTTGCAGCGCCACCAGGTCCCCGCCGGTGATCACCGAGGGGTCGCGCCCCGCGCCGCGCAGGATCTCGAACGACATCGCCACCGTCGTGGACTTGCCGCTCGTCCCCGACACGGCGACGGAGCGGAACTCGCTCACCCAGTGCGCCAGCATCTCGGAGCGGTGCACGAGCGGCAGCGCGCGAGCCTTGGCGGCGGCCACGTCGGGCACCGAATCCTCGACGGCCGTGGACAACACCAGCGCACCACAGTCACCCGCGAGCCCGCTGCCGTCCTGCGGCCACACCTGCACGTGCAGGCGTTCGAGCTGGGCGCGCGCCTCGGGGCGTTCGGCGTGGTCGAAGCCGCGGTCGCTGCCACTCGCCCGGCCGCCGAGCATGGCCTGGAACTGCGCCAGCGCGCTCATGCCGCTGCCGCCCACGCCGGCGTAATGAAAGCGCACGGCAGAGAGCGGATCCGGCATGTCGTGGCCCGCCACGTCCAGGATCGCCACGAGATCGCCCACGCGCACGCGAGCGTAGAGCGTCACCACGTCGGCGTTGGACATGCGGATACAGCCCGAGGACGCCGGCTCGCCCAGCCGCGACTCGTGGTTCGTGCCGTGGAAATAGATGTAGCGCTCGAGCGAGTCGCAGCCGGGCCCGCGATTGACGCCCTGCTCGAGGCCCTCGAGCCACAGGATGCGCGTGGTGATCAGCTCGTCCTCGCGCGTCTCGCCGCGCCACACCTCCCCCGTGGGCTCGCGACTCTTGAACACCGTGCCGGGCGCGGCGCCCTCGCCGACGCGCGCATGGATCCTGTGCCAGCCGATCGGCGTGCGATTCGAGCCTTCCTCGCTTCCCACGCCTTTAGCCGACGTGGACACCACCGCCGAGAACGTCACCGCGCCATGCTCGAGCAGGTGCACGCGCTGGTGCTCGATCTCCACCATCAATAGCCGCGCGGGCAGGTCGCGCACCGGCGCGCGCGCACGCGTGAGCGCGCGATGGGCGAGCGCCAGGACCTCCGTGTCGCCGGCCGGAATGATCATGCCGCGCACCTTGCCATACGTGGGCGGGCAATGCGTATCGCGCCCGGGCGGGCGCACGGGGTCCGCAACGCGAAGGGCCGGCCGCAAGGCGACCGGCCCCCCTCATCCGCGCGCGGCCCGCGCAGGAAGGACATCCGAGTTCTCGGCCTCCGGCCGAGCTCACCTGGCGATTCGGGAGCCTCGCAGGGTTCGCTTCACGAATCAAGAACATTCCATTGGCACGCCCTTGACCTTCGCGGGTGCTGTGGTCAGTGCCTCCGGAGGCTCCAGGCGAGCGCCAGCCAGCCCGAGATGAACGCCAGGCCCCCGAACGGCGTGACGGCGCCCAGGAGCCTGGGACCGCCCAGAGCAAGCGCGTAGAGGCTGCCCGAGAACAGCACGATCCCTGCCAGGAATAGTCGTGCCGGGGCGCGCGAGCCCCGGGCGGTGGCGGCCCGGTCGGCGCAGTAGACCGCCGCCAGCGCGTGCACGAGCTGGTAGCGAGCGGCGGTCTCGAACAGGGCCAGGGCGGCCGGGTCGAGCTTCCCGCGCAACGCGTGCGCGCCGAACGCGCCCGCGGCCACGGCGATCGCCGCGAGCAGCGCTCCCAGCAGTCCGGCGTTCATGGCGCGAACCTGAGGCCCCAGCGCTGAGCACACCATGAGGTATTTTCTAACTAATCAAACCGAACATTCAACTGGTTCTCATGATGCTCACACCCGATGTTCCCCGCATGTCCATCTCCTCGCCGCTACATTGGATCGTGTTCGCCCTCGTCATCGCCGGCCTGCTGGCACTCGACCTGGGCGTGTTCCACCGCCGTCCACGCGCGATGACGTTCCGCGAGGCCGCGGGCTGGGGCGTGTTCTGGGTGTCGCTGGCGCTGGTGTTCAACGTGTTCGTGTGGCTGCAGTTCGGGCCCACGGCGGGTGCCGAGTTCCTGGCCGGCTACCTGATCGAGAAAGCGCTGTCGGTGGACAACGTGTTCGTGTTCCTCGTGCTGTTCTCGATGTTCTCGGTGCCCGGCGAATTGCAGCACCGGCTGTTGTTCTGGGGCGTCGTGGGCGCGGTGATCCTGCGTGCGGTGCTGGTGTTCGCCGGCGTGGCGGCGCTGGAGGCGTTCCACGGGCTCACGTGGGTGTTCGCCGCCATCCTGTTCGTGACCGGCTTGAAGCTCCTGCGCACGACCGGGCACGACCTTCACCCCGAGAAGAACCTGCTGTTCCGACTGTTCCAGCGCCTGGTGCCGTCCACGCCGAACTGGCACGGCGGCGCGTTCTGGGTGCGCGAGAACGGCCGGCGGCTCGCGACCCCGATGCTGAGCGTGCTGGTATTGGTGGAGTTGACCGACCTGGTGTTTGCGCTGGATTCCATCCCCGCTATTTTCGCCATCACCCGCGACCCGTTCATCGTGCTCACCTCGAACGTGTTCGCCATCCTCGGCCTGCGATCGCTGACGTTCTGCCTGTCGGGCCTGCTCGACAAGCTCATTTACCTGCGGCCGGCACTCGCCTGGGTGCTGCTGTTCGTGGCCGCGAAGATGGCGGTGGCGGACTGGTACAAGATGCCGATCGGGCTGTCGCTGGGCGTGGTGGCGGGCATCCTCGGCGTGGGCGTGGGGCTGTCGCTACTCCGCGCGCCGCGGCACGAGCCCGTTCCGCCTGCCGGCAAACCCGCCCCCACGCTGGGCCCAGGCTAGAACTTTCCGGGGAACTGCCGGGCCAGGCCGTCGCTCAACATGTCGCGCATCTCCGCCGGCGGCCAGTTGGGGCTCGCTCCGCTCAGGAACGCAGCGATGTCGTCGCCATTCGTGTACCACGCGCGCTTGGCGGACTCGAGCCGTGAGGCATCGCCCAGTTTGGCCGCGGCCAGCACTTCGGCCGCGCTCGCGGCGCTCCGGACCGTGGGATTCGCGCCTTGCCGCGAGACCGACGCGAGCATCGTCCTCGGGAACTGCCCGTTCGACGAGCTAAGGCACGACTCGTGCTCCACGATCTACGGTACCGCGAGCGTGAAATGTGGCGTCTCGTGGCCGCAGGCCTCGCGAGAGTTCAGCGAAAGTCGCGAATCAACACGGCGTCCGACGTACTCGTGCCGGCGCTCAACGTGAGACGACTGTCCGTCATCCAGTCGAACTGGAAGATCCGCCCCGAGGTGAAGTTCGTCAGCTGCATCGGGTGGCTGCCGTCGGCTTCGACGACCCATAGATTCGCCTTCTGGCCGTCGTCCAGACGCACCGCCAGCTTTCGCCCATCGGGCGACCATTGATGTTCCGTCACGCGGCCTTCGGTGAAGCTCGTCACCTGGAGGGGCACTCCGCCATCGAACGGCAGCCGGTACACGTTCCAGGCCGGGTCGGTCCGCTTGCGGTAAGTCACGCCGTGGCCATCGGGGGCCCACCGGATGCCCATCGACTGCGGGGGCAGCCGGAACGTGGCAGTGGCAGGGCCGCCCGCAAGCGGATAAGCGCTCCACACGGCGACACTCAGGCCGCGTGAGTCCTTCTCCGCGGCGGCGAGCAGGACGCTCTGGCCGTCCGGTGCGAATCCGATGTGCCCGAACACGTCGGCGCGTTCCAGCACGACTTTGCCATCTTGCGTGGAGACGACGGAGCGCTTCCTCGGAGAGTCGATGTGAATCACCAGTGCGTTCCGGCCGTCTCGCGAGAGTCCCGCCGGCTGTTCCCCATTGCCAGAGGTGAGCTGCCGGGCGTTTCCGCCATCGGCGGCCATGCCCCACACATGGAGTCCTCTGTCGTCAAGGTGCGCGAATGCCACCACATCGGCAGACGCATACATGTTGAATGCGTGCGACTCGCCGGACGTGATCGGCCGGGGCTCACCCGAGAGCCCGATGGACCACAGCCGGAGGTGGCGATCCTGGGGACCGTCGAAGAGCACGGTGGCGCTGTCCAGTGGGACCGCGCCGAAGGCGGAGTTCTCGGGACTGGTGCCGGAGGTGAGCTGGCGGGCCGGCGCTCCGGATGCGTCTGCGATCCAGATGTTGCTGACCGTCATGGTCCGCAGCGCCGCGACGGTCTCATCCGCGAGCGACGCGGACACGATGGCGTAATCGTTGAAGTCGTTCGTGAGTCGCGAGGTGCGAGCCCCGGGGTAGCTGTGGAGGAAGATCTGGCCCGAGGTGGTCTGGTCCAGAACCTGCCCGGCCGTGACGAGCCCTGACCCGTTCCGGAGCCAGGCGATGTCGCGAAGGACCGTCTGCGGAAGCTTCACGAACAGCTGCCGCTTCCCCGTGGCGGGGTCGAAGAACTCGATCGTCGCCTCGAGGCCGGCGGCGGGATCGAACACGACCCCCGCGATGCGCTTGCCGTCGGGGGACCAGGCCGGGGTGCCCTGGAACTGTTCGCCCTGGCCGAGCTTCGCGATGATCCGCTCTTTGCCCGAGGCCATGTCCAGCGCGATCAGCTGGCCTTGCGTGAGCTCCAGCACGTTCCTCCAGAACACGAGTTGCTTCCCGTCCGGCGCGAAACTCACCCGCGAGTCCACGTCGAACGCCCGCTCGCGCGGCGTGCCGCCGAGCGAGGGCACCTGGTAGAGCGCCAGGTAGTTCTGGATGTCCGGCTTGAACGCGGTGTAGAAGAGGTAGTTGCCGTCCGGCGAGAACGACGGATTGCGGATCTGGGCGTCCGCCGCCGGCAGCACCTCGACATCGCTGCCGGTGGCGACCTGGCGCACGCGCAGGCTCATGCGTCCGGCCCGGCCGGCCAGGTAGGCGAGATAGCGCCCGTCGGGCGACAACACGCAGTCGGTGACGTCGCCGCGGTTGGTCTGCGTGGTCATGCGCATGCTTTGGAACGGCTGGCTCGTCGCGCGCCCGCGCTGGAGCCCCCACCACGCGAGGGCCGCTCCGGCCAGCACGACGAGGCCGCCGCCGATCCACAGCGCGACCGGAGTTCGGCGAGCCGGGGCGATGGGCGCAGCACCCGACACATGGCTGCCGGAGCTGGCCGATGCCGACAGCGTCTCGTACTCGTCCACGATCTCGCGAAGTTCGAGCGAGAGGTCCTTCATGGACTGGAGCCGCTGGTCAGGACTCTTCGCGAGACAGCGCCGGATCAGCCGACGCAGCTCGGCGGGCACGCGGGCATTCAACTCTTCCACCGGGACCGGCTTGTCGTGGAGGATCCGGTGCATCGTCTCCACGCCGGTCTCGGCCGCGAACGGCCGCTGCCGCGTGGCGGCCTCGTAGAGGATGCAGCCGAACGAGAAGATGTCGGCGCGGTGATCCACCGACTTCCCCTGCACCTGTTCGGGCGACATGTAGCCGGCCGTGCCCACCACGAGGCCCTCGGCGGTGGCGTCGGCCAATTGTGTGGGCGCGTTCGTCACTTCGGGCCCGGCGTCGCGCTGCTCGGTGAGCTTGGCGAGGCCGAAGTCCAGGACCTTGGCGAAGCCGTCGGCCGATACCATGATGTTGCCGGGCTTCAAGTCGCGATGGACGATGCCCGCCGCATGCGCCTTGGCCAGCCCGTCGGCCGCCTGCGCCAGGTAGCCGAGCAGCGTGCGCAGGTCAGTCTTGTCCTCGTGGATCAACGTGGTGAGCGTCTTGCCGCTCACCAGCTCCATCGAGATGAAATGCACCGAGCCCGAGTCCGCCTCGCCCGCCGAGCGTACGGCGTCCTGCCCGATCTCGTAGATGGTGACGATGTTGGGGTGGGAGAGCGACGACGCCGACTTGGCCTCGAGCACGAACCGTCGCACGCGCTCCTCGCTCCGCACCAGGTCGGGCGGGAGGATCTTGAGCGCGACGTTCCGCTCGAGCGTCTGGTCCTGCGCCAGGTACACCTCGCCCATCCCACCCGCGCCGAGTGGTCCGACGATGCGGTAGTGGGAGATTTCGTCCTGCGGACGCAGCGTGCGTGCGGTGTGAGCGGCCAGGGAAGCCTCCAGGGTCGTCAAGCGATCGCGGCATCCTAGCGCGGGGCGGAGCTTCCGCCAATGCGGCGCCGTGGGAGCATTACGTCCGTCCGATCTACCGGAAAACGAGGCGAGCGATCGTCGATTCGAGGTTCCAGTAGATCATCCCTATCGCGGCCAGGTCGAAGGCCGCGTGCGCGCACATCAGCATCCACAACCGCCCGGTGCGCGCGAAGATCGTGCCGAACGTTAGCCCGAACAACGTCGCCTGCTGGACGCCGGCCAGACCCTGCACGGAGAAGTGGGCGGCCCCGAACAGGGCGGAGGTGAGCAACACGATCGCGACTCTCGCGGCCACGCTCCGTCCGAGAAGCTTGCCAAGCCGCTCGAACAGATAGCCGCGGAACAGGGTCTCCTCGCCCCAGCCTGCCCCCACGATCACGGCGAACAGCATGCCCGGGATCGCGGCCGGGTTCCCTGCCAGGTAGCGGTACGCCTGGTTGACGGGATCGGCGCCGAGCAGCGGCATCACGATCGCCTTCATCAGGAGCTTGAACACGACGCCGAACACCACGCCAAGCAGGAGCCCGCGGAGCCAACTCCGCGGGCGCACGTAGCCGAGCTCGCGCCACGGCGTGCGTGACAACCGCGCCCAGAGCAGGACCAGCACGGCGCTCATCGGACCGACCACCGCGCTCACTGCGAGCACGACGAGGATGGCGAGCAGGCCCAGCGGCCCGAATCCGCGCAAGGCCGCGGCACGACGATCGTCGAAGGACGACCCGGGGCACTCGGGGGGTGCCAGCATGCCGTTCAGGCGGCTCCTCCCTTCACACAGTCGCTCCAACGCCCCGTTCCGGAGCGGGGCACTTGACGGTCCGCCGCAGCTCCGATCCTGCTCGCCGAGGATGAAGTTGCGCAAGCGAGAAGCCCCCGCAACTCATCGAGTTACGAGGGCTCTCGGGTGTGGCTCCTCGGGTAGGATTCGAACCTACAACCCTTCGGTTAACAGCCGAATGCTCTACCATTGAGCTACCGAGGAACGCTCTGGGCTCGCCGGCCCGGGCAGGCTGTGCGAGTAGCGGCCAGTGAGGTTAGACGCGCTCGTGGTAGGGGTCAAGCGAGCCGGGCGGCTGGCGCAAGCGAGAGGACTTTCGTCGTTCCCGCATCGCCTGGGTTCGCCGGACGGAAGCTACGCCGCCCGCCTCACGCTCTCGCCCTTCCCGCCCTCGGGCCACTCGATGCCGCGCGCCGCGAACTCCCGGCGCACGCGCTCGACCTCGGCGCGCAGCGCGGCCAACTCGACCGCCGCGAGGCGCATGTCCTGGGTGAGCAGGACGATGCGCAGCCCCGCTCGCACGCGGGCCATGAGTTCGCCCTGGTCGCACGGCTTGACCAGGTAGTTGTCGGCGCCCGTGTCGAGTGCGAGCAGCTTGTCGCTGATCTCGCCTTTGGCGGTGAGCAGGATGAAATACGGGGCCGTCTCGCGCAGGCCGGTCTTCACCGATTGGCAGAGCTCGAGGCCGTCCACCTGCGGCATCATCCAGTCCGAGATCACCAGGTCCGGATCGAATGTCACGATGGCCTTCATGCCCTCGCGGCCGTCCGACGCGGCCTGAACCTGGTAGCCCTCGGCCGCAAGTCGTTTGAGGAGCACGCGCTGGAAGAACGGGTCGTCCTCGACCACCAGGATGCGGATGTCGGGCGTGGCCTTCATGCCGCACGCTCCATCAGGGCCAGCGCCAGACGGGCGAACTCGTCATGGTCCATGATGGGCTTGGCCACGTAGCCGTCCGCATCGCTCTCCTCGAGGAGTTTCTCCGCATCTCCGCGCATGGCGTGCGCGGTGGCGAGCAGCACGGGCACGCGGTGCCGCGACTCGGCGCGGATCATGCGACAGATCTCGACCCCTCCCACCGGCCGCCCCTGCCAATGCGAATGTCGCAACGACACGTCCAGCACCACCAGCGCCACGTCGCCCGAGCGGACCAGCTCCAACACCTCGACGGGATCCTCGGTGAGTGTCACGCGACAGTCTGCGCGCTTCTCGAAGATCTTGCGGAACAGGATCGCGTTGTACCGGTCGTCCTCGACCACGATCACGTGCCTCATGCCGCCCTCCGTTCCGCGCCCGGCGGCTCGCCCTCGGTCTCGCCGCGCGAGACCTGTAGGTGCCAGTCCAGGACGTGCGGGAGTAGCTGCGGGTTGTTGTGCACCGCGGTCTTCGAGACCACGTCGAGCACCACGCCATCCTCGAGCAGGCGACGTTCTTCCTCGTTCCGCGGCTCGGGAAAGTTCGTGAGGATCATGACGGGCAAGTTCGGGTGCAACCCGGACAGCGTCATCTCGCGCAACACGTCGTACCCGCTCACTTCGGGCATCATGAGGTCCAGGAGCAGCACATCGTACGCGTGAGGCTGCGTACGCAGGATGTGCAGGCACTCGTCGCCGTTGTTCGCCACATCCACCAGGAAGCGGTCGGGCGAGAGCACTTTGCGCACGTAAGCCGAAACGGAGGGATCGTCGTCCGCCATGAGTACGCGCACCACGCGATTCGCGGGATCGCCGGCAAGCTCGGTGACCTTGGCGATGAGTGTCTTGGGATCGACGGGCTTGACCAGGTGCTCCGGCCGGCGCGCGAATGCCGTGGATTGGAGCCGCTGCTTGAGCTCGCCGTCGAATCCCGTCACGAACACGACCGGGATGTGGCGGGTCTCGGGTTCGCTCGTCATGCGATGCGCCAGGTCCCAGCCCGTTCGCAGCGCGGCACCCTCCTGGCACGACAGTGCGTAGTCCAGCAGCACGACCGCGGGCTGCAGCCGGCGCACCAGCATCCACGCAGACTCCGCGTGATCGGCCTCGACCGTCCGGTAGCCCCCGCGCTGCAACACCGCCGTGACAAACTTGCGGAACACAGCGTCGTCCTCGACCACCAGGACGAGCGGGTCGCCCGACGCGCCCTCGATGCGATCCGCCGCCGTCTCGATCGAGGCCGGCACCGCCTCCGCTCCCTCCCGCCACAGCGGCAGGGAAAAGTACACGCGTGTCCCCTGCCCTTCCCCGTCGCTGTGGATGCCGATGATGCCGCCCATCAATTCCACGAGGCTCTTGGAGATGGCGAGCCCCAGGCCCGTGCCGCCGAAGCGCCGGGTGGTACTGCCGTCGGCCTGCACAAACTTTTCGAACACCAGCTTCTGGCGTCCGGCCGCGATGCCGATGCCGGTGTCCTCCACCTCGAGGATCAGGTGCCCCAACTCGGCGAGGGATCGCGCGCGCACCCGGATCTCGCCCCTGGCCGTGAACTTGAGGCTGTTGCCGATCAAGTTGATGAGGATCTGCTTCACTTTGCCGAAGTCCCCGCGGGCGGACGCCTGTCCCTCGCTCAGGTCCTCGAACGTGAGCTTGAGGCCCTTCTGAGCCGCCTGCACGTGCGTGACGGTGTAGACCTCGTCGAACAGCTGCTGGAGCTCGAGTCGGCTGATGTCGAGCACCAGCTTGCCGGCTTCGATCTTGGCGATGTCGAGCACGTCGTTGATGAGCCCGAGCAGATGTCGCGAACACTGGAGCGCCTGTTTCAGGAAGTCCCTCTCCTCGTCGCGCGAGTCGCACAGGCCATCCAGCACGAGTTGCAGGAAGCCGATCATGCCATTGAGCGGCGTGCGCAGTTCGTGCGAAGTGTTGGCGAGGAACTCGCTCTTGAGGCGCGAGGCCTCCTCGAGCTGGGCGTTCATCTCCTCGAGTCGGCGGTTCGACTGTTCGAGTCCCTCGGCCGCCTCGCGGATGCGTCGTTCCGCCTCGACCCGCTCGCGGACGTCGCGCACGATCGCCGTGAACAGGAGTGCGTCGCCGTCACCGGCGCGCGCCAGCGAGAACTCCACCGGGACCCGCACGCCGTCGTGCCGGAGGGCTTCGCCCGCCACCACCGCGCCCACCCGGGGCAGCGAGACTGGCCTGCCGGAGGGCCCCCAGTGGAGGATGCGTTGGATGGGCTGGTCGTCGAGCGCCGCCTCGGTCTGGCCCACCATGGCCTCCGCCGCGCGATTCGCGCTGCGCACGCGGCCCAGACGGTCGAACGTGAAGATGGCGTCGAACGCCGTGTCGAGGATGGCGTGCAGACGGCGGGCGTGCCGCTCGGTGATCTCGATCTCGCGCCGAGCGAGCCCGGTGGCGTACGAACGGCGCCACACGAACGCGATGGCCAGGAACACGCCGAGCAGCATGAGGTTCATGAACACGAGCGCGTGGCGCACGGAAGACATGCCCGACATCATCTCGGCGCGGCTCGCCTGCGCCACGAAGCCCCAACCGGCGTTCTGCAGCGGCCGGGTCACGGCCCAGGTCGCGTCATTTTCGTGCCCGGCTGACTGCACGCGGGACGACACGCCGGTGGCGGCCATCGCGGCGGCCATTGCGGCGGGGTCCACCATGTGCGCGCGACTCCCGGCGCGAACGCCGCCGACGAACGAGAGCCCGGTGAGGACCAGCACGTGGTCGCCGGCGGGCTCCACGAGGTACGCGCCACTCGAGGCTCCGAACCCGGGCCACTGCTTGAGCAGCGGCTGCAGCGTCTGCAACAGGTCGGTGCAGAACACCACGCTGCGCGCAGGTCGGCCGGCGGCGGGCAACGGCACGGCGATCGCCAGCTTGCCGCCCTGCGGGCGACTCCACGTCGGCGCTCCGCTCGCGGCCGCCGCGATCCCGGACTGCTGGTGAATCGCGGCCTGCGCCAGTGAACGCGCGTGCCACTCGTGGATCGTGCGTCCCTGCTCGTCAAGCACGATGATGTTCCGGAACTCGAAGCCCTCGGCGCGCACGTAGAGTTCGTCCAGCAACTGACGGGTCTCCGACTCGGGCGCGCCCACGCGCACCGCGTTCACGGCTGACACGATGTAGGGGTCGCGGGCGATGCTGGTGGCCTCGCGACGGAGCACGCCGAGCATGTGGTCCACGTCGGCACGGCGCACGTCCGCCGCCGCCTCGAGGCGGCCCCACGCCTCCTTCTCGATGCGCATGTCGGCGTCGTGCCACAGCTTCATGTTGAGCGCGACCACGCCGAGACTCAGTAGGAGCGCAAAGCCTGCGACGATCCGTACACCCTCGCGCCGCACGTCGAGTCCGTGAGACAGCAGGAAGGACGAGACAGTCCGCGAGCGACCGTGTTCAGATCCACCCATCCCCGGAGAGGGATGCGAAGGTGGCGTCGTCATGGTGAGCGCGTCCGTGGGCCTCATGGCAGTATGGCCCCCGACCGGGTGGTGGAGGGCCACCGCGGTCATCGGCGCGGCGTGCGGCGGAGCTGAGCGGAATCTGCCCGGGAGCACGGCCCGTGCGGCGCGGGCCGCGCGGCAGCGCTCAGGCGCCTTGCTTCTGCCAATAACGCGGTCTCATATTCGCGGCCAGCACGCGCTTGCGAATCCGCAGCGAGCTCGGGGTGATCTCCAGCAACTCGTCCTCGCGAATCCACTCCAATGCCTGCTCCAGCGACATCCTCTTGGTCGGGACCAGGCGCACGGCGTCTTCACCCTGAGAGCGCATGTTCGTGAGTTTCTTCTCGCGCACCATGTTCACGTCCATGTCCTGCTCGCGAGAGTTCTCGCCCACGACCATCCCCTCGTACACGCGGTCGTTCGGCTCCACGAAGATCTCGCCGCGATCCTGCACGTGCTCGATTGCGTAGGGCGTGACCGTCCCCTGCCGGTCGGCGACCAGTGCGCCCGTGGTCCGGTGCGGGATCTCGCCATGCCACGGCGACCAGCCGTCGAACAGGTGATTCAGGAGTCCGGTGCCGCGCGTGTCGGTGAGGAACTGGCTGCGGAAGCCGATGAGGCCGCGCGACGGGATCCGGAACTCGAGTCGCACGCGGCCGGTGCCATGGTTGACCATATTCGTCATACGGCCCCGCCGCGTGCCGATCTTCTGCGTGACCACCCCGACAAACTCCTCCGGGCAGTCGATCACCAGTCGTTCCATCGGCTCCTGCTTCACTCCGCCCTCGACCCGGATGATGACCTCGGGTTTGCCCACCGCCAGCTCGAAGCCCTCGCGGCGCATCATCTCGATGAGGATCGCCATCTGAAGTTCGCCACGGCCCGATACCTCGAACGCGTCGGGCGTCTCTCCCTGCTCTACCTTGAGGCTCACATTCGTGAGCAGCTCGCGCGTGAAGCGCTCCTTGAGATTGCGCGACGTGACGTACTTGCCCTCGGTGCCCGCGAACGGCGAGGCGTTCACGCTGAACACCATGCTCACGGTCGGCTCGTCCACCAGCACGGGTGGAAGCGGCTGCGGGTTCTCGGGGTCGGTCACGGTTTCGCCGATATGCACCTCTTCAAAGCCGGCGAGCGCCACGATCTCTCCCGGTCCGGCTTCCTGCACCTCGGTGCGTTCGAGGCCTTCGAACACGTAGAGGTTCGTGACCCGGGACTTGACCTGGCTGCCGTCGCGGCGGACGAGCATCACGTCCTGCCGGGGCTTCAGCGAGCCATTGACGATGCGACCGATGGCGAGCCGGCCCACGTAGTCCGAGTAGTCCATGTTCAAGATCAGCATCTGTAGCGGCATCGTCACATCGTATTGCGGCGCCGGGATGCTCTTGACGATCGCGTCGAATAGCGGCTTGAGCTTGAAGTCCTCGCCGTCCGGCGTGAGCCGGCACACGCCTTCGCGAGCGATCGTGTACAGCACCGGGAAGTCCAACTGGTCCTCGTGCGCATCGAGGTCGATGAACAGGTCGTAGATCTCGTTTAGGACTTCTTGAGGCCGGGCGTCCTTGCGGTCGATCTTGTTGATCACCACGATGGGCTGCAGTCCCAGCTCGAGCGCCTTGCGCAGCACGAATCGCGTCTGGGGCAGCGGCCCCTCGCTGGCGTCCACCAGCAATAGCACGCCGTCGACCATCTTGAGCGTGCGCTCGACCTCGCCACCGAAGTCCGCGTGGCCGGGGGTGTCCACCACGTTGATCTTGATGTCCCCGAAGCGGACCGAGGTGTTCTTGGCGAGGATCGTGATGCCTTTCTCGCGCTCGAGGTCGTTCGAGTCCATGACCCGCTCGACCACCTCCTGGTTCTCGCGGAACACGCCGCTCTGCCACAGCATGGCGTCCACGAGAGTCGTCTTGCCATGGTCGACGTGGGCGATGATGGCGATGTTGCGAAGCTGCTCGCAGATCGCCATGGGCTTCGGCGTCAGGGGATTCAAGGGTGCACCTCCGAAATGTCGCGGGCGACGAGTAACGAGCGCAACCGCTCCCACAGCCCCGGACGTTCGTAGAGAGAGTCGTAGGAGTAGAGCGCGACGGCCGGATAGCCCAGCGCGCGCGCGGCCTTGATCTTCACCGCCGCGGTGGACAGCGACGTGTTGTAGATGGCGATGCCCGGCACCAACCGGTCCACGCCGATGTGGCCGCTCATGGCCGCGAGCTGGCCGAGCACCGTCTGCACGGAGGGTGCGTAGCACATGACGAACGCGCGATCGAGCAGGCCGTCACGTACCCATCGGCTCCAGGGCTGGCGTTTGAGGTTCCAGGCCGTGGAGGAGTCGGCCACGACCGCGGCGCTGAGCGGCAGGTCGGGCCGCGTCACGGCCAGCGAATCCCGCACGCCCCGCACGATCGCTGTGACCTGCTCCAACTGGAATGCCGCCCATGCGGAATCCAGTCGGGTGCGCTCCGCAGCGGGATGGCGCGCGATCATGATCGGGTCCACGCCCGACTCCAACGCGAACCGGGCGCGCGAAGTGGGGTCGTACCCGATCGCCACGGCCGGCTGGCGCACGTAGTCCAGGTGCACGCCGTCCACGGGGTAGCGGCTCACCAGCTCCTGTACGATCTCGGCGATCCACCGCCGGACGCCGGGATGCGCCGGCGACACGAACACGCCCTCGAGCTGCATGCGCTCGCGCTGACGCGGGGTGAGCCGCGTCATGGGGCGCCCGTCCGCCAGGCGCGCCACCCATTCCGGGTGGGCGTTCAGGACGTGTCGCGGGTCGCGCGGGCGATTCGGCGCGGACCACACCAGGCAACAGTTGATCCACGCGTGCACTTCGAGTCCCGCCGCATGCGCGATCGGCAGCAGCTCACCGAGCGGGTCGCGGTCCAGGCCCTGCAATGGCTCCGGACGGGGCAACAGGTCCGAGCGATACCAGGCATCGCCGCGACCGACGACCTGGACGAGAATGCCCTTCACGCCCATGGCCTTGGCGCGCTCCACGACGCGCGGCACGTCCTCCGCGCGGACGAGCGAGGTGCGCAGCACCCACAGGTAGTCCACCGGGCGCGGCGCTTCGAGCAGGGCCGGCTCGCGCGGCGCCGCGCCGGCAAGGCTGTCCGGCGCATCGCTCGCGGGAGGCTCCGCCCGGGCCGCGGCTGGCAGGCTGGCGAAGCAGCCCGCCAACAGCAGCGCCATGGTCAGCGCGCGGGTCGCCACGACGACGCCCGGGCGTACTGACGAACGCGGGCGGAAGGTCGCCCTCCCGCCCGCGTCGAGGTTTCGCTGGGTCGCTCGGAGCTCCAGGAGCCTAGCCTCCGCCGACCTTGCGCGGGCCGGTGCGCTGGCGCTTGCCGCCACCACCGCCGGCGCCCGCGCCGGCTGATTCCTTCTTACGACCGCGCTTGGGCTTGTCGTCCGCGGCGGCTTCACCGCCCTCGGCTTCGGCGTCGGTCTTCTTCTTCCTGGCCGCCTTCTCGCCGCTCTGCGCCAAGGCCTTCGCCTCGGCCGCGGCGATGCGGGCCGAGCGCTCCTGCTCCTTCTGCTCGACGGACTTCACCAGCTCGAGGTAGGCCGTCTCCCCGGCGTCACCGAGACGATGCCCGATGCGGATGATGCGCGTGTAGCCCCCGTTCCGCTCGACGTACCACGGCGCGATCGTCGAGAACAGCTTGGCGAGCACTTCCGGCTTCATGATGAAGCGCGCCACGTGACGGCGGGCCGCCAGGTCGCCCTGCTTGCCGAACGTGATCATGCGCTCGGCCAGGCGACGCGTCTCCTTCGCCTTGGCCACCGTGGTCTCGATGCGCTCGTACTGGAACAGGGCCGTCACCAGGTTGCGCAGCAGCGCGTGCCGGTGCTCGCGCTTGCGTCCCAGCTTGCGATGGTCTTTGCGGTGTCTCATGGCTGCTCGTCCTCTCGTCGCCGTGCGATGCACGCCGTCGCGCGCGAATCGCGCGCGGGGCTCGTGCGTTAGACCTCGACCCTCGCCGACGGCTTCACTTCGTAGTAGGGGCTGATGTCCATGCCGAACTGCAGGCCCATCTCGGCCAGGATGTCCTGGATCTCCTTGAGCGATTTACGGCCGAAGTTGCGGTACTTGAGCATCTCCGCCTCGCCCTTCACCACGAGTTCGCTGATGGTCTTGATCTCGGCTGCGCGCAGGCAGTTGCTGGAGCGAACCGACAGCTCCAGCTCCTCGACGCTCTTGTCGAGCTGCTTGCGGATGCGGACCTTGTCCTCGTCGACCGCCGCCTCTTCCTCCTGCTGTGGCTCCTCTTCGAAGCTGATGAGCAGGCTGAAGTGGTCACGGAGGATCTTGGACGACATCGAGATCGCGTCGTTTGGCAGGATGCTGCCGTCCGTCCACACCTCGAGCGTCAACTTGTCGTAGTCGATGCGCTGGCCGAGCCGCGTGGCCTCGACCGTGTAGTTCACCTTGGTCACTGGCGAGAACAGCGAGTCGATCGGGATCACACCAATCGGCCGGTCGGCCGCCGAGTGCTGGTCCGCCGAAACGTATCCGCGACCGCCGTTGATCTCGACCTCCATGCGGAGGTCGCCATCTCGGTTGAGCGTGGCGATGTGCAGGTCGGTGTTCAACACCTCGACCTCGGCATCCACCTGGAGGTCTCCCGCACGCACCTCGCCCTTGCCGCGCATCTCGAACACGCCCCGCTTCGGGCCGTCCCCGAACAGCTTGAGCCGCACCTGCTTCAGGTTCAGCACGATCTCGGTGACATCCTCGATGATCCCGGGGAGCGTCGAGAACTCGTGCAGCACGCCTTCAATGCGGACCGACGTGATCGAAGCCCCCTGCAGCGACGACAACAGGACGCGGCGCAGCGCGTTGCCGAGCGTGGTGCCGAAGCCGCGCTCGAGAGGCTCGAGCGTGAACTTGCCGTACCGTTCCGTGTTCCCGGAGTCGGCCACGAGGCCCTTCGGCATCTGGAGATTCTTCCACTTCATCTTCAAGCCTCCCGTATTGGAAAGGCGATCGTCACTTCGAGTAGAGCTCGACGATCAGCTGTTCGTTGATCGGCACCCCGATGGATGCGCGGCTCGGAACGTGCAGCACGCGTCCCGCCAGCTTCTCGGCGCGCAGCTCCAACCAGTCCGGCACACCCTGTCCCTTGCGGGACTCGAGCGAATTCTTGATGACCGTCATCTCGCGGCTCTTGTCGCGAACCTGTACCTCGTCGCCCGGGCGCACCTGGAACGACGGGATATCCACGTTGCGGCCGTTCACGGAGAAGTGTCCGTGCCGCACCAGCTGGCGTGCGGCGCTGCGCGACGCCGCCAGACCGAGGCGGAAGACCACGTTGTCGAGGCGCCGCTCGAGCATCTGCAGCAACACCTCGCCCGTCACGCCCTTCGCCTCGCTCGCCTTGGCGAACGTGTGGCGGAACTGGCGCTCGAGCAGGCCGTAGATGCGCCGAGCCTTTTGCTTCTCGCGCAGCTGCGTGCCGTAGTTCGTCTCCTTGGCGCGACGGCTCTTGCCGTGCTCGCCCGGCGCGTAACCGCGGCGTTCGAACGCGCACTTGTCGGTGAGGCAGCGCGCGCCTTTCAGGAACAGCTTCATCCCCTCACGCCGGCAGAGCCGGCATCGGGCATCGTGATAGACTGCCATACTCGGTTTCTCCTAGACGCGGCGCCGCTTGGGAGGGCGGCAGCCGTTGTGCGGGATGGGCGTGACATCTTTGATGGCCGAGATCTCGAGACCCGCCGCCTGCAGCGAGCGGATGGCGGCCTCACGGCCGGAACCGGGGCCCTTCACCCAGACCTCCACGCGCT
>CAYQNV010000029.1:0-7538 GCA_964418975.1 uncultured bacterium
GGACCGAGCGGGGGTCCGAACCACGGAGTTGACCCACCCGGGGGCGGGCCGATCGTTCGCATCCTCTTGTCCCCGCGGCGCCTCGGCGTGTTAGTCTGCGCCAGTCCGTGCGCATGAGGCGCATGGGGCGGCCCTCCCGAGGCGCGAGGGGGACCGAGGCAGACACGCGCCCGTGGGGCCCCTGTGAATAATCCGCTTGTCGTCATTCCGCTCGCCGTCCTGGTCGGCCTGCTGCAGACCAGCCTGTTCGAGTGGATCTATCACCGCTATTGGCTGCATCGCCCGTGGCTGCCCCCCCAGATGTTCACGGCGCACACGCTCGTGCACCACCAGCTGTGCAAGCACGACGACACGTTCCACGTGACCGAGGAAGAACAGGAAGAAGCCCTCACGTTCCAGTGGTGGGCGGCCCCGGTGCTGGTGGGCATCAACATGGTGCCGTGGGCCCTGTTGGCGCTGTTCAAGCCGCTCGGGCTGCCGTGGATGACCGTCATGTGGAGCGTGGGCGGCGTGGTGCTGCTTTACTACTTCGCGTACGAGGGCTTCCACTACCTCATGCACAAGCCGAGCGTCGCGTGGATCGAGCGGGCGGGATTCTTCAAGTTCTTGAAGCACCACCACCGCCTGCACCACGTGTACATGGGCAAGAACTTCAACGTGGTGTTCCCGCTCGCCGACGTGCTGCTGGGCACGCTCGTGCTCGCCGACCCGCTGCCCGCGAAGGTGACCGAACCCGCTGCGAAGCAGGTGGCTCGCCGGCACAGCCGCTGGGGTCGTCGCCTGCGTGCGGAAGTGGACTCCCCTGCCGTCGCCAACGCTCCGGTCGGGCATGAGCACGTGACGGTCCCGCCCGAACACTAGACCCGGCGGGGATCCGGTTGGACCTGCCGCCCCTGCTTCTCGAATGGCTCGGCGCGCTCGCGCGCTGGATCCATGTGCTCGCCGCCATCCTGTGGGTGGGAGATTCCTTCCTGTTCATGTGGATGGACTCGAGTCTCGAAGCCCCGCGGAAGGTCCGCGAGGGCGCGGTCGCGGGCGAGCTGTGGATGGTGCACAGCGGCGGCTTTTACGAGGTCGTGAAGCGCCGTTCGCTGCTGCCTGCAGAGCTGCCCCCCACGCTGCATTGGTTCAAGTGGCAGTCCTACACCACGTGGATCTCGGGCGTGTTCCTGCTCGCGGTGGTGTACTGGCTGGGCGACCGCGCGCTACTCCAGGACAGCGGCTCGCGGCTCACGCACGGCGCGGCGGTGGCGGTGTCGTTCGGCGCCCTGCTCGTGGGCTGGGTGGTCTACGACCTGGCCTGTCGTTCTCCCTTGGCGCGGAGGCCGTGGCTCTTGGCGGTGGTGCTGACGGCCGTACTGGCCGGGACGGTGGTGGGGCTCACGAGCGTGTTCGGTGCGCGCGCGGCCTGGCTCCTGACGGGCGCCATCCTGGGCACGATCATGACGGCGAACGTGGCGCAGGTGATCATCCCCGGGCAGCGGAAGATGCTCGCGCAAACGCGCGCGGGCGTGCCGGTGGAGACGGCTCCCGGCGTGCTGGCGAAGGGCCGCTCGACCCACAACCACTACCTCACGCTGCCGGTGCTGTTCATGATGCTCTCCCAGCACTTCCCCTCGGGCTACGGCCACCCACTCGGCTGGCTCGTGCTTCTGCTGGTCTCGGGCGCGGGCGTGGCGCTCAAGTACGTGATGAACGCGCGCGGCCGGAGCGATTGGCGCATCGTCGTCGCGGGCAGCGCGGCGCTGCTTGCGGCCGTCGTGATGACGGCGCGCCCGGGCGCGGGCAAGGCGTCGGTGACCGCGGCGCTCGACATCCGCGTGCCCGACGTGCAGGCGTACGCGATCATCGAACGCCGCTGCGTCTCGTGCCACTCTGACCATCCGTCGAACCCGTCGTTTCCCGAGCCTCCGAGCGGCGTGAAGCTCGACACGCCGGAGCGACTGCGCGCGCTCGCGACGCGAGTGCGTGTGCGGTCGGTCGAGACGCAGACGATGCCACTCGGCAACTTGACGGGCATGACCGACGCCGAGCGCGACACGCTCGGCGCCTGGCTGGCGGGGCTGCGCGAGAAGCGCTGAGGCGCGGGGCGCGCGGAAGCAGGCAGTCGGGACGAGGGTTTGCAGACCCTCGCCGGTGAAAGGGCGCTAGGCTGTGTCTCAAAAGGCTCGCAAGCCGCATGGTGTCCCGGCCCCGGCCACCGAGGGCGGGCACCAGAGAAGGGAGCACGGATGCCTCCCTAGCGATGAATTATCGGGTCTTCTATCGAGCGATATTTGGGTCTGCGCTTTTCAAACGGAGCCTAGGGCTTCGCGCTCGAGTCGCTGAGGATCAAGAGTCCCCGCTGCTTGGTCTCTTGGAGCAATTGCGAATAGAACAGGCTCTCGATCTTCTGGCCGCGTTTCTTGAGGAAGTTCTTCGCGGATTGGTTCAGACTGCTGGCGATGTAGAGTGAAGGCTCTTTCTTGAAGAATCTCATTGTCAGGGTGACGGGATCGCCCTTCCAGAGGGCCTTCACGATCACCCGGCCATCGGCGGATCCTGAAGCATCGTAGTGGAACGCATACTTCTGGGCCGCGGCCACCGCGCACTCCACCGCGCTGACGATCAGGGTATCGCTTCCGCTCGCGCTCCCGATGGACGGCTCAGAAAACGACTGGGGGCCCATGTCCTTTTCCACGGACCCCGCGTAGGCCAAGCCCGATAGAGCCAGCCCAGCCACCAGCCAGATTGCTACGGTTCTCGTTCTCATACGATCCCCCCGCCCGCGCGCAAGATGAGTACGGGACCCGAGCCATGATGGCAGGTGCGTACATCGCGTTCCGACGATCGCCCCGGTCAGCGAACCGCCACGGCCCTTCGCGTCACGGTGCGGCCGCCCTGTGTCAGCTGCAAGATGTAGATCCCGCTCGAGAGCGATTCGCCGCCGTCGAGCGGAACGACGTGCGATCCCGGCCCCAGGGCTCCCACCTCGCGCGAGAAACGCCGCCGCCCGGCCACGTCGAACAACGTCAGCGTCGCGGGCTCGTGGCTCGCCAGCGTGAAGGCGAGCTGGGCCGCGCGCCCGGCCGGGTTGGGATGGAAGCCCGCCAGGCTCAAGTCGCCGCGCAGCGGCACCACCACGGAGGTCTCGCCTGCCCACTGCACGCCGCTCGCATCAGTCAAGCGCAGTCGATAGCCGTAAGAGTGTCCCGGAACGACCTGCGCGTCCTCGAACACGATCAGGCCACGTCCGTCGGGCGCGACGTCCCCCACGCGCGCCCACTCGCCCTGACCCTCGCGGCGCTCGACCTGCACGCCCGATGCCGCGGTCCCGCCCGCGTGCCAGGTGACGATGACGCGATCCCCTGCGACCTCGGTCCCGACCAGTGAGATCAAGGTCGCCGTGGGCACGTCGCAGGTCACGCCGATGCCGATGCCGGCGTTGACGTCGGCGAGGCAGTTGGCGATGTCGCCGTAGCCCAGATCCGCCGCCGGATCGCCGGGGGCGAGTGCCGCGAGTTGGAACAACATCACATCGACACTGGGCCCCGGGACGATCCCGCCCCAGGTGAAACGGAATCGGTCGCCAGCGTCGATCAGCGCACCCGCCGTAACAAGCCTGGGCCACATGACGTAGCGGAAATCGATCTGGCCGTTGAGTACGTCCCGAAGGTTGGGGTCGGTGAAGTAGTTCGGGTTGGGAGTCGCGTCGCCGCTGTACGCCGAATCCATGACCCAGATGAGTTCGCGGCCGCCCTGGGGAGAGTCGTCCGGATCCCAGGTGCCGTTCATGTTGGCAGACGCGGGCGGCCCGGCGTTCTCGAGGAAGGCCGCGTTCAGCTGGATGTTCGCGTCCGTGTCCCACACCGTGAAGGGAACGGGCACGTAGTCCTGGATCTCGTAGACGCGGGCCCCGTTCCCGTCGAGTGTGCGCAGGTAGCGGTAAGCGTATTGCCCCGTCGCGCCGCCCGTGAAGCGGAGCTCGACCGTGTGTGTGTTGGGCGACCCGCTCGGTATCGACGAGCCGAACAAGTCCGCCGCGTAGCCTGCAGCCCCACCCCAGAACAGCATCCCCACATCCACGCCCACGAGGGCCGGCGGGTTGGGTCCCACGTCAAGATACGAGGCGTCCGACAATCCGCGGACGGCCGTCGCCGCCAGCTCTTGCACGGACTGGGCCGCGAGCCCGGAGCACGCGACCGGAGTTCCGGGATCGAGGAAGATTCGCTGGCTGGTAACCGGAAGGATGGGAGGAGCGCTCGCCGCGACGTTGCACTGAAGGCTCGCGAACTCCCGGATCGCCAGTGCTTGCGGCGACGTGGCGGCAGCGGGATCGAGCGCGGCGCGCAGGTTTGTGAGCGGATCGGCGCCCCACTCAAGGAAGTAGGATGCCGCATCCACGCGCTGAGCGATCTCGGCGAGCTGGCCCGGCGTGAAGTCGCCGCCCCCGAGCGCGTACTGCTGGTGCCAGTAGTCGGCCGAGCGTGGGCAATTGACGATCTGGGCGCAGGCGGGCTCGTCCGGCAGCGGCAAAGCGAACGAGCGATCGAAGAACGCCTGGATCGCATCGTCGTCGCAGCGCAGCGAGAGGATGGACGAGAGGCGATTGATTCCCTGCCCGATGACGATCGCGTAGTCCACTTCCTGGCTCTGTCCCGGGGACAGATCCACCGGGCCCGAACTCACCAGCAGGCGTCGATCAGAAGGAAACGCATCGATCCAGCCCGTGCCGGTAGTCGGGTCGCCGGAGACCTGGTACGTCGTGGGCAACCCGGTCGTCGGATCAATGACAGAAGTTCCGGAATTATCCAAGCCACGAAGGACGTTGTACGTCTGGCTCGCGTCCGCAGGATCTCCACCGCCGACGTACTTCGAAAATGCGGTCATGCCGAGCGGCACGCCGCCCACGCCGACGGGCCCGCGCAGCACATCGAATCCGACCGCGGGCGGAGCAGCACCATACTGCTCGTCCAGATTCCAATAGTTGTAGACGTACCCCATCGCCCTCGACGTATCACAGCCGACCAGGTCGTCGATGAAGCCACCCAGGTCCGGATCGGACCACATCCCGATGTAAAGGTCCTCGAGCGCATTCGCGCCCTTGTTCAGGAACTTGTAGCGGAGGAACACGGTACGCGTGACGGGGCCCGGCGGGCCCGGCTGCGAGTACGCGAATGCGGTCAGCTGCACTTCCACGCCGAGTGGCAGCGTGGCTCCGGCACCGTTGGTGTGGTTCGCGGGGTCGGCATCGTTGAAAACGCACCACAGCATCTGGTCCCCGAGAATGCTGAGGGTTCCGTCGCCCAGGACGGTCACGACCGGCGCACCGTGCGGCACGGCTCCGGTGTTGTAGTCGAGGAGCGCCGCGTCACGTTCGACCGTGCTCGGATACGAGCGCTCGAGCTTGTAGACTTTATACTCGGGGCGATGGGGATCATCCGCGATGCCGAAGACCATCGCGCCGGGCCCGTACTCGTCGGCGTATTCCGAAAGCGCCACGCGCACCTGTCCGCCGACCATCGCCCCGAGCCACGGACCGGCGGCGAACACCGCGGTCTTGCCCGACCCCTTGGGGAATTCAAGTCCGGAGCTGCCGTTCACTTTGTCGAACGCGATCGAGCCGGTGTTCGTCACGACCATCGAGATCTGGTTGACGTCGATGCGCTGGGTATTGTCGACGACCTGCGCGCGGAGGATCGGGGCGTGGCGTCGAGCCTCGGGTCCCGAAGGCGGGCGCGCTCCGGCTGCGGATGCAAGACCGGTCACCAGGACACAGGCGAGAAGTGGCGGAATCGCGCGAGAAGACATGGCGGCTGCTCGACTGCGCGGGTTTACGACGGCCCTCGGCGGCACGCAAAGGGCGTCGGAGTCTCACCCAGCGGCGGTGGCAGTGGCCGCCGCGCCTCGTCTGGAAGAGTCCTGCCGAGGGACAAGCGAGTCAATAGTACAGTTGGCGCGTCACCGACCGCGCCCAAGGAGCGGGAACGCCTCCAGGAACGCGGCCACGAATGGCGACCGGTGGACCGCAGCCTCGTCCAGACCGTTGTCCCAGTTGAGCCCGTCGCTGTTGGCTAGCAGGATGAACGTCAGGTGCCGACTTGGAGCTTTGAGGTAGAGCGCCGAGTACGCCCCCTCCCACAGGCCCGAATGCCAGAGCAGCTGCTCGTCGCCGAACGCCTGGACGAACCAGCCGAGACCGTAGGGCAACGCCTCGCCCGAAGGGGAGCGCCCCGCGGTCCACATGGCGTGCCGTGAGGTCCGTGAGAGTAGCCGTCCATCGCTGAGCGCGATATCGAACCGCGCCAAGTCCATGGCGGTCGAGATCACGCCGCCCGCGGCCCCGTCACCCTGTGGCGGTGGAGGTTCGGAAGGCACGACGCGCCCGGTCGAATCCACGTGATAGGGCTTTGCCAGTTGCTCCGCCAGCTCCAGTGGCAACGGGAGCCGCCGATGGATGCGCGCCGAGTGCTTCATGCCGGCGGGCCCGAAGACCTCGATGGCCGTCAGCTCCGAGAACGTGGCGCCACCGACCTGTGCCATGGGCCGGGAGGCCCACGAGAAGGCCGGCGGGTTGTAGAGAAACCGTGTCCCCGGCACTCCGTTCGCCTCCATCGACAGCACGTGTCGCAGCGTCATTGGCTGGCGATCGCACTCGAAGTCGCCGAAGAAGAGGCCGCCCGCCCCGCGGACATCCGTGCAGTACTCCGTGAAGCCGTCAAAGCTCGTCATCTGCCGATCCAGGTCGAGCAGGCCGCGCTCCACCAGGCGCAGCGCCACGACCGCGGAGATCGGCTTGGTCACCGAGGCGATGTTGAACGGCGTCTCGGGCGTCACCGGGACGGCTTGCTCCAGGTCGGCGAGGCCGAAACCGCGGGCGAGGATCAGCGTCGTGTCGCGGAGCACGACGACCGCCAGCCCGGGAATGCGCGCGGCCTGGCGGAGCGAGTCCAGCCGTACTGCCAGCCGCGTGACAGCCTCTCCTTCCGCCGAACGGCTTGCCGCAGCCATGCTGCTCGGGGACGGCCCGTGGGCGCACCCGGTGAGCAGGGCCGCACCCAGCACCGCTCCCAGGGCGAGAATCAGTCGGGACAAACGAAGCCTCGATTCGGCGAGCCGTGTTCGAACGGATCCTAGTGCCCGGCGCCAGCGACCGGCCACGGGTCAGCGGTTCCGCGGGTGGTCGGTGGCGGTGCGTTCGTTGCCGCGGCGGTAGTTGCCGGTGAGCCGGGCGAGGCGCTGCTGCAGGGTGGCGGCGTCGGCGACGGCGGCGGTGGCGAGGAACGCGGACGCCGTGCGGCCGCGCAGTGTCGCGACCGGCCGCCCGTGACGCAGCACCGTCACCTCGCCTGACTTGCCCTCGCGCCAGGTGAAGCCCAGGTCGTCCGCGTCGCTCATCGCGTGGGTGCCGTCGCCGCCTCGCTCGCTTCGGGCACGCCGTATTCGGGCGCCGGCACTCCTTTAAGCCAGTGGTCGAACCAACGGCGGATGTGCTGCTGGTTCTGCACGCGGCGCGACGGCATCCCCGAGCGCGACAGCTCGTGGTTCTCGCCCGGGAA
>CAYQNV010000030.1:0-6470 GCA_964418975.1 uncultured bacterium
GGGCGGCGCCGAGGCGCCGCCCGCCTCGTTTCCTCCACAGGGCTTCCGGCCCCGCCGGGTCAGTTCCCCTCGCGCATGCGCACCGGCGAGGCGGCCAGTGAGTCCAGCGACACGAAGCCGCGGGCGTCCACCTGCGCGAACTGCAGCACGCCCGTGGGGCACGCGTGCACGCAGGCGGAACAGCGCACGCACTCGGGATCGCGCATGGGCTCGCCGCGCTGGGCTGTCGCCATGACATCGATGCCCATGTGGCACACGCTCGTGCACTGGTTGCACGAGATGCATTTCGACTTCTCGGCGACAATGGCGAAGCGAGAGAAGCGCGCGTAAACGTGCAGCAGTGCGGCGAGCGGGCACAGGAACCGGCACCACACGCGCCCCGAGAACCAGAAGTAGACGCCGTAGCCGAGCACGCCGGCGAGCGCCACGTCCACGCCCCATTTCCAGCCGGGAAGCAACAGGCCATCGAAGATGCGAGAGATTGCGTCGTCGCCGGGCAGGATCCAACCCACCACGCGCAACGCCAACAACACGAACGCCACCGCGAGCAGCACCTGGCCGGCGAGGTTGGCGCGGTTCCAGCGTTCGCCGTGCGGCATCTTGGTGCGCTGGTCGTCGCCCAGTGTCTCGGCGAGCGCGCCGCACGAGCAGATCCAGCCGCAGTAGAACCCCTTGCCGTAGGCCCACACGCCGAGCGGCAGCAGCACGAACGTCTGCACCGCGCCGATGCCGATCCACGCCCACAGCGGCTCGTGCGTGAACACGTTGTACACGTTGAGCGGCCACGCCAGGATGAATCCGTACGCGCGCCAGTACTCGCGGCCATGGCCATAGTCCGCCACAGGGAAGAGCGCGTCCGCGAGCGGGCCGGGCAGCAGGCCATGGGCGCCGAGCAGCGGAAGCAGCACCTCGGGCAACAGGAATAACGGCAGCACCTGGATGCCCATGAGCGTGAGCGTCTGGGCAGTCACGTACGGCGTGGCGCGGCGGCGGATACGGCGCACGCCGAACCACACGATGACCAGCGAGTAGGCAAGCGTGTACCAGAACGACGGGGTCGCGGCACTCACAGCGAGCGTGCCCAGCAGCGTGCGCGGGTCCGCCGCCTGCGCCGCGATCACGCCGCCGGCGGCGGCGAGTCGTTCGGGAATGTCCGTGGGGAACCAGTGCCGGCGATACCACAAGTCCGAGAACCGGCCGCCGGACTTCCAGTCGTAGAGCCACACGCAGAACGCGAGGAGCGTGGCCATCGCCAGCCACTGCCGCGCGCCGCGCTCGCCGGCGATCGCCACGCCCGAGCGGCGCAGGAACGCAAGCGGCGCGTCGCGCCCGATCAACACGAACACCGCCTGGGCGGGCACGCGTTCGTCACGCCCATCCGCCGAGCTCAGCGTCACTTCGTCGGGTGCGATGGCGCGCACCTGGGTGGCAAGTCGCAGTTCGAGCTGACCCGTGTCGGCGAGTGTGGCGATTCGCGCTGCGTTCTCCGGACGCGGACGCACGAAGCCCTCTCCCCGGTGCACGAGCGTCACACGTGCGCCGGCCTCGGCCAGTGCCACGGCGCACTCGGCGGCCGAGTCGCCGCCGCCCACGACGAGCACGCGCCGACCCGCGAACGCGTTCGGATCGTGCAGGCGGTTGCTCACGTGGCCGAGCGATTCGCCCGGCACGCCGAGCCGCCGGAAGTCGCCCGCGCGACCGATCACGACGAGTACACGGTGCGCCACCACCTGCGACTCGCGGGCCAGCTCGACGCGCATCCGGCCGCGCTCGCGCACCACGCGCTCCGCACGGCTTGAGCGCACCTCCACTTCCGCCACCTGGGCATGAAGCTCCTCGAGCAGCGGCTCCTTCACCGTGGCCGTCACGCGCAGTTGGCCCGCCGGCGTCAGCGCGAGTGGGTAGGTGTAGATGGGCTTCGCCACCGGGAACGCCGCGATCGTCGCGAGCGGTTCCGCCGCGTCGATCACGACGTGGGTGAGCCCCAGGCTGCGGGCCTCGAGCGCGGCGTTCAGTCCCGCCGGCCCGGCGCCGAGGATGACGAGATCGGGGATCGTTCGGTCGCGTTCGCGGGGGAGGCCCGCGTGAATCGCTCGCACCGCGCGCGCGCCCGAGTCGATCGCGAACTTGAGCAGCGGCACGCCGGCCAGGTCCCCGGCCACGTGCAGGCCGGGCACGTTCGTCGCGCCGCCCTCGCGCACGATCGGCAGCGGTTCGACCTGGCCCGCGGGCCAGCGCAGGTGGAGCCACTCGGCGTAGCGGCGGAGCAGGTGGGTCAGGCAGCCTCCTCATGAGATGATGCGCAGCCTACACCGTGGCAGGGGCGCGGGCCGCGAGCGGCGCACGATGAACCCCGGCCGGAGTTCACCTCGTCTTCCGAGTCCCCAGTCCTCGATGAAACGCCCGCGATCCGGACGCCCGTCGCTTCCCGCCGACTACCTCGAACCTCTGGTCGCAGCCCTCGCGGATCCCGCCGTGCTGGCCGGCATCCGCGTGTCCGAGTTACACACCATCGTCTACCAGCTCGCGCTCTATTTCGGCGTGCGGCGCGACGCGGCCACGTCGTTGGCCCTGGGGGGGGTGTACGAACGACTGCTGCGAGATGGGACACTCGAAGCGCGCCAGACGCTGGTGGACGAGCTGAGCGCGGCCGTGCGAGGTGGAGCCACTTCGGTGCTGGCGCTGCTCCCAGTGCTGCAACGCGAGCGCGACGCTTCGCTCGTGCGCGCGGCGGCGCTCGCATTCGCCACGAACCTGCCGGCCGCGCCCGACGACCCCGTCGCGGGGCCGCGCGCCGTGCGTGCGCTGTTCGACCACGCCGAGCAGCCGGGCGTGCGGGCCGGGCTGGTGGGTGCGCTGCTGGCGCTGGGTGACCGTCGCGTGGCATCGCTCGTCGCGGGCACCTGGCGGATGCTCGACGCGCCCGCCCGAGCGGCGCTGTTGGCACTGCCTCGCGCGCGCGCCAGCCAGCTCGAGGCCGAGTGGCTGCTCGGCTGGCTCGAGGACGTGGACCCGGCCGCGTTCGACCAGGTGGCCTCGTCGCTCGCGTCGCTGCCGGCCGCTGGCGAGGGGCGCGTCCTGGACCTCGAGCGCGAGCTGCCCGTGGGAGCGAGGGGCGAAGTGCTCACCGTGCTGGGGGAGTGGTCCGTGGCCCAAGCCGGCGAGCGATTCGCGCCGCGATTCCGCGACCTCGCCCGCCGCGCTTCACGCGACGGCGCGCTCGACGAGGTGCGGCGGGCGTGGGGCGTGCGGGACTGATCAGCGCCGGGTCCGCGGGCGGCCGAACACACCCAGAACGGCCGCGACCAGGATGACGAGCGAGCCGAGGATCGCGGTTCCGCTGGGTCGTTCGTCCCGCACCACGGCACCCAGTGCCAAGGCCGCCACCGGAATGATCACGGCGATGAAGCTGATGCGCGTGACCGGCCACTTCTGGAGCAACCACGCGAACGTCGCGAACGCCCCCAGCGAGCCGAACAGCGTGAGGTAAGCGATGGGGATCCAGGCCTCGCCTTGCGGGACCGCCTGCACCTCGCCGAGCAACCGGCTCGCGACGATGCAGAACAGCGCGCCGATGCCGTGCGCCCACGCGTTCATGGCGAACGGGTGTGCCCCTGGCGCGCGCTTCAACAACACGCCCGCAAGGCCGGCGGTGGTGGCCGCGAGCCACACCGCCAGCAGTCGCGAGGGCTCGAACGAGCCGCCGAGGCTGGCCGAGAACAGCAACGCCACGCCGCCGATTGCCACCAGCGATGCCACCACCGTTCGCGGCCGTAGCGGCTCGAGCCCGGCCATGCGCGCGAACAGCGATGTCGACAGCGGGATGGTGGCGAACAGCACGGCGGCGATCCCGCTCGGCACGCGCTGCTCGCCCCAGTAGAGGAGTGGCAGGCTGATGCCGAAGTCCACCACGCCGAACCACATCGAGGCGCGCCACTGGTCACCACGCGGCCACGGCGCGCGCACGGCCCAGCTGATGAGCGTGAACAGCACGGCGGCGATCGCCAGCCGCACGGCCGCCCCCCACACCGGAGGTGTGGTGTCGTTTCCGATGCGGATGAACAGGAACGTGCTGCCCCAGATCGCACTGCACACCGCGAATGCCGCCCACGGTGCCGCGCCGCTGGCGCGAGCCGGGGCGGTCACCGGGGCGCGGCCGCCGTGTCCAGTTCCCGGGCGATGCGCTCGATGGCGTCGGGCTGCAACCGGTAGCGCGATCCGTCCGACTCACGCGTCATGAAGCCCCAGTCCACGAGCGAGCGGCGCAGGATCGCCCAGTCCGCGAACGTGTGCCCGTCCGAAACCAGCGCGTTGACGTCCTTCTCGCTGTACTCGCGGCCGGGCTCGAAGCGCCGCGCGATGAGCGCGACCGCCATGCGTTGCACCTTCACGCGCGACGGCCACTGGCGGAGCCGGCCGAGCTCATCGAGGAAGGGTCGCAGTTCGCGGGGCAGAGGCGTCGTGTCCATGCTCCCCACCCTAGCAGAACTTCTGGAGCTCCACGCGCGACCACGCGCGGCTCTTGGCCGTCCCACCTGCGGCGCGGTAGCCTGCCGGCACCGGAATGCCCGACCCTTTACGGAGACCCCCCATGCGCGAAGAAGACCTGCTGCGGTTCCGTTGGATCGCCGATCCCCGCATCTCGCCCGACGGCACGCGCGTGGCGTTCACGCTGGTGCGCGTGGACGCCGAGGAGGACGAGTACCGGACCGACCTGTGGCTGGCCGACGTGCCCGTCGCCGGTGCGCCGCCCGCCTCGCCGCGCGCGCTCACGTTCGACGGGTTCTCGGCCCAGCCGCGCTGGTCACCGGACGGCACGTGGCTCGCGTTCGTGCGCCGACCGGAGACAGCGAAGCCGCCGCAGTTATTCGTGCTGCCCCTCGCCGGCGGCGAGGCGCGCTCGCTCACCAAGCTCGAGAAGGGCGCCAGCTCGCCGGCGTGGTCGCCCGACGGCACGCGGCTCGCGTTCCTGTCGGGCCACGACCCGCTGGTCGATACACCCGAGAAGAAGAAGCCCAAGCACGAGCCCGCTCGTGTCGTGACGCGTCCCGAGTTCCGCTGGAACGACGAGGGCTTCACCGACTTCGAGCATCTGGATCACGTCTGGGTTGTGGGTGTGGATTCCGGCGAGCCCAAGCCACTCACGCGCGGCAAACGATTCAAGGAGTGGGCGCCGGCGTGGTCCCGGGACGGGCGGCACGTGGTGTTCGCCACCGACCGGCGCGAGGCGCCGTGGTTCGCGAAGCCTGCCGAGGACAGCGACCTGCGCGCCGTGCCGGCCGACCTAGCGGAGCCCACGGACGGGGACGCCATGCGCATGGTGGCCGACATCGCCGGGCCGATCGCGGCCTACTTTGAAGCGCCCGACGGCCGCATCGCGGCCGTCGGAGGCGTGCGGGCGGCCACGCCGAACACGTACGAGGCGGAGGACCTGCTGCTGTTCGAGGGCGCCTGGCCGCAGACGTCGCCGCGCGTGCTGAGCAAGGGGCTGGACCTGCACGTGGGCGAGGGCATCAGCTCGGACCAGCACCCACCGCGCGGCGGCGGCGCGATGCCGCTGGGATTCACGGCGGGAGGACGCGGCATGGTGTTCGTGCACGCGCGTCGCGGCGCGACGCTGCTGGCATTCTGCGACCTTGCCTCCGGCAAGGTGGAGGACCTGACCGGGCCGCAGCACGAGGTTATCGCCGGCTCCGTCTCGGACGACGGCCGCCGCGTGGCGCTCACGCTCGGCTCGCATGGCACTCCCGGCGACCTGCACGTCTACGACCTCGGGGCGCGTCAGCTCACGCGAGTGTGGGGCGCGAATGACGAGCTGCTGGGCCAGGCGCGCCTCGGCGACGTGGAGGAGATCGACTACCCGTCGTTCGACGGCACGCGCATACAGGGCTGGATCGTGAAGCCGCCCGACTTCGATCCCGGCACGAAGTACCCGCTGGTGCTCGAGATCCACGGCGGCCCGCACACGGCGTACGGCGTGGGCTTCTTTCACGAGTTCCGCGTGCTCGCCGCCGCCGGCTACGTGGTGCTCTATACGAACCCGCGCGGCAGCACGAGCTACGGGCAGGAGTTCGCCGACTGCATCCAGTACCGCTTCCCGGGCGACGACTACAAGGACTTGATGGCGGGCGTGGACTTCGTGCTGGCAAGGGGCTACGTGGACGAGTCGCGCATGGGCGTCACGGGCGGGAGCGGCGGCGGCCTGCTCACGAACTGGATCATAACGCACACCGACCGCTTCGCCGCAGCCATCACCCAGCGCTGCGTCTCGGACTGGGCGGGCATGTTCTATTCGTGCGACTTCGCGATGTTCCAGCCGTTCTGGTTCCGCGGCGCGCCGTGGGAGCACCCGCAGGATTTCGCGGAGCACTCCCCCATGACGATGCTCGACAAGGTGAACACACCGCTCATGGTGATCCACTCCGAGGAGGACTGGCGCACGCCGATCGGCCAGGGCGAGGTGATGTTCC
>CAYQNV010000031.1:0-50154 GCA_964418975.1 uncultured bacterium
GCCTCCCGAGATCTCCGCCATCATCCTCACGAAGATGAAGCAGACCGCGGAGGACTACCTCGGGGAGAAGGTCCTCGAGGCAGTCGTGACCGTGCCGGCCTACTTCAATGACAGCCAGCGGCAGGCCACCAAGGACGCGTGCCGTATCGCGGGGCTCGACGTGAAGCGCATCGTCAACGAGCCCACCGCGGCCGCGCTCGCCTACGGCCTCGACAAGAAGAAGGACGAAAAGGTGGCGGTGTTCGACCTGGGCGGCGGCACGTTTGATATCTCGATCCTCGAGATCGGCGACGGCGTGTTCGAGGTGCGCTCCACGAACGGCGATACGCATCTCGGCGGCGACGACTTCGACCAGAAGATCATCGACTGGCTTGCGGACGAGTTCAAGAAGCAGGAAGGCATCGACCTGCGCAAGGACCCGATGGCGCTCCAGCGGTTGAAGGAGGCGGCCGAGAAGGCCAAGTGCGAGCTGTCCGGCACGCTTTCGACCGACGTCAACCTGCCTTTCATCACCGCCGACCAGAACGGTCCCAAGCACCTGAACATCACGCTCACGCGCGCCAAGCTCGAGCAGATCGTGGCGGACCTGATCGAGCGCTGCCGCGGTCCGGTGGTGCAGGCGCTCAAGGACGCTGGACTTTCCTCGTCGCAGATCGACGAAGTGGTGCTGGTGGGAGGTTCCACGCGCATGCCGCGTGTGCAGGATCTGGTCAAGGAGATCTTCGGCAAGGAGCCGCACAAGGGCGTGAACCCGGACGAGGTCGTCGCCATCGGCGCCGCCATCCAGGGCGCCGTGCTGGCCGGCGACGTGAAGGACGTCGTACTCCTCGACGTGACACCGCTCTCGCTGGGCATCGAGACGCTGGGCGGGGTGATGACCACGCTCATCCAACGCAACACCACGATCCCCACGCGCAAGAGCGAGACATTCTCCACCGCGGCCGACATGCAGCCATCGGTCGAGGTGCACGTGCTGCAGGGCGAGCGTCCGATCGCCGGCGGCAACAAGAGCCTGGGCAAGTTTCACTTGGACGGCATCCGTCCCGCGCCGCGCGGAACGCCCAAGGTCGAGGTGACGTTCGACATCGACGCGAACGGCATCCTGCACGTGTCCGCACGCGACCAGGACACGGGCAAGGAGCAGAGCATCCGTATCGAGGCGTCGAGCGGACTTCAGGAATCCGAGATCAAGCGCATGGTGGACGACGCGGCGTCGCACGCCGAGGACGACCACAAGCGCAAGGCACTGGCCGAGGCACGCAACTCCGCCGACGCCAAGTCCTACGAAGTCGAGAAGGGCATCGGCGAGCATGGCGCCAAGCTCGACGACGCCACCAAGTCCATGCTCGAGGAGCGCATCAAGGCCGCGCGCGAGACCGCCAAGTCGTCCGAGGACCCCAAGGTCATCGAGTCGGCCACGGACGAGCTCGCCAAGGCGTGGATGCAGGCCGCGCAGGCGCTCTACCAGCAGTCCACTCCCGGGTCCGGCGCCGCCTCGGAAGCGGGCAGCACGCCCGCTGAGCCGGGGCCGGAGGCCCCGGCCGGCGGCGATCCAAAGAAGAAGAAGCCGGGTGACGGCGCCGTTGACGCGGATTTCGAAGTGGTCAACTGAAGCTTCCCGGTCACAACCGGCGGCGGGGACCGTGTGGTCCTCGCCGCTTTGGTGTTTCCGCGACGCTCGTTCCGGCTGCGCGCGAGCCTCTAGTCGACTAGATTGCCCCCGATGCCGATCCCGCCCGAGACTTGGACACTCGCCCGGTACGCCACGGCCGCACTTGCGGCTGCCTGCCAGACGGCTTTGGCGGCTTACGCGATCCACCGGTGGCCCATGCTGCTCGAACGCGACCGGCCCGAGGCGCCGGCCGCGGAGGCGTGGTGGAGCGCCGGCGATGTGCCCCGCGTGTTGGTCCAGTTGCCGGTGCGAGACGAACCCGCCGTGGTGGGCCGGCTGGTGGCCGCCGCGGCCGCGCTCGACTGGCCGCGCGAGCGGCTCGAGATCCAACTCCTCGATGACTCGGGAGCGGAGTCCGCGGCACTCGGGGCCGAGGCCGTGGCCGCAGCGCGCGCGCGGGGGGTGCGAGCGAGACAACTCCGCCGTGGCCATCGGCTCGGATTCAAGGCGGGCGCCCTCGCCGCGGGCCTCGCACGGAGTGGGGCGGCGTTCGTGGCGGTCTTCGATGCGGATTTCGTGCCGCCGCCCGACTTCCTGCGACGCCTGCTGCCGCATTTCGTCGCGCCCGAGGTGGGCATGGTGCAGGCCCGCTGGGGCCACCTGAATCGCGACGCCAGCCTGCTCACGCGTGCCCAGGCGGTGTTGATCGACGCCCATCAGTTGGTGGAGCACCACTGGCGCCAGCGCTCCGGCCGCTTCCTCAACTTCAATGGCACGGCCGGGCTCTGGCGCCGCACGTGCATCGAGTCGGCGGGGGGCTGGGCGCATGACACGCTCACCGAGGACCTGGATCTGAGCTACCGCGCCCAGCTCGCGGGATGGCGATTCGTGTTCGAGCCGTCGGTCGTGGTGCCGGCCGAGCTGCCTGAGGACATGGCCGCATTCCGGTCGCAGCAACATCGCTGGGCCCGGGGCGCGATCCAGACGGCACGCAAGCTGCTCGGCGCGGTGTGGCGCGCTCCGCTGCCCCGGCGCGTCAAGCTCGAGGCGTTCCTGCACCTGACCGCGAACGTCAACTACCCGCTGCTACTGGTGCTCGCCACGCTGCTCGTGTCGGCCTTGGCGGGCGCCGAAGCGCTGCGCGCGCCGTGGGGGCTGGGACTTCACCTGGCGCTCGTCGCGGGCGGAACGCTCCCGGTGGCGTTGTTCCTCGCCAAGGGTGCGCGGCTCGCGGGCCGACGCGGCGTGCGTGGTGCCGTGGACGTTGCCGCTTCGCTGGTGTTGTGCGCGGGGCTCTCCTGGCACCTCACGCGGGCTGTGTTCGAAGGCATCCTGGGCCCGACGGGTGACTTCGTGCGCACGCCCAAATCGGGAGCGGGAGGGGGTGCGCCCGCACCGGTCACGCACGCGGCACGCACCTCACCCTGGTCCGCGCTCCGGGGCCTGCCGGAGCTGGCCCTCGCCATGGGATTCGTCGGCGCTGCGGCCTGGCTGGGGAGCCGTGGGAACGCGGCGGCCGTGCCGCTGCTGCTGGCGCTTGCCGCGGGACTGGCTTGGGTCGGAAGGGGTGTGGCGCGCCCGGCGGCTAGAGCCGGATGATCTTCTTCGATCGCTTCCCGGCCAGCGCGTTGCGCGTGTCCACCACCGCCTTCGACCAGCGCAGCAGTGCGCCATAGTCGATGGCCTTGTGCGCCGTCGCGATGACGGCACAATCGAAGCGGCGCAGCTGAGCGGCCGTGAAGGGCACGCTCTTCAAGACGCCCCCGGCGAAGTGGATGCTCGGCACGTGCGGATCGGTGTACTCGATGCGCGCGCCGCGCTCGCGGAGTTTCTCCATGATGTCGAGCGAGGGGCTCTCGCGCACGTCATCGACGTCGCCCTTGTAGGCCACGCCCAGCACGAGCACGCGCGCGCCGCGCACCGACTTGCCGCGCCGGTTGAGCGCTTCGCCCACGAGCTCCACGATGTACTCGGGCATGTGGCCGTTCACGTGGCCCGCCAGTTCGATGAAACGCGCCTCGAAGCCGCTCGCACGCGCCTTCCACGACAGGTAGAAGGGGTCGATGGGGATGCAGTGCCCACCCAGCCCGGGGCCGGGGTAGAACGGCATGAACCCGAACGGCTTCGTGGCCGCCGCGCGAATCACCTCCCACACGTCGATCTTGAGCCGCGCGCACATGAGGGCCAGCTCGTTCACCAGTCCGATGTTCACGCTGCGAAACGTGTTCTCGAGCAGCTTGACCATCTCGGCCACCTGCGTCGAACTCACCGCGACCACGTGCTCGAGTCGCTGGCGGTAGAGTTGGACCGCGGCTTTCGTGCAAGTCTCGGTGACGCCGCCCACGACCTTGGGGATGTTGCGGGTGTTGTATTGCGCGTTGCCCGGATCCACACGCTCCGGCGAGAACGCGAGGAAGAAGTCCTTGCCCACGACGAGGCCCGATTCGGCGAGCATGGGCAGTACCAGTTCGTCGGTGGTGCCCGGGTAGGTGGTGCTCTCGAGAATCACCAGCTGACCCCGGTGCAGATGGCGCGCCACCTCGGTGGCCGCCGCCACGATGTGCGACACGTCGGGGTCGCGCTGCTTGCTGAGCGGCGTGGGCACGCAGATGTTCACGGTGTCGCAGCGCCTGAGCACCGAGAAATCGGTGGTGGCGGTAAGGCGCTTCTGCCGGACGAGCGCGGTGATGTCCGCGGTCGGCACGTCCTGGATGTAGGAGCGACCGCGATTGAGCTGTTGGACGCGCTTCTCGTCGATGTCGATGCCGTGCACCTCGAACCCAGCCTGCGCCAACTCCACGGCGAGCGGCAGGCCGACGTAGCCCAGCCCGATGACGGCGAGGCGGGCGGTGCGGTTCTCGAGTCGCTGTTCGAGGAGCTGCGCGGGAGTCTTCGTACGAGCGGACTTGCGGGGGGTGGGCATAGGGCCGGGGACCGTAACAAAGCGCCGAGGGGCGCGCCAGCCACGCGCTTCCACGCGGCGCGCATGCTCGGTGCTGCGCGTGTCCCGCGATCGGTCACCGGCAACCGCCCGCCCGTTCTCCCGTGCATGACTGCATGACAGCGACACTTCACAACATCAATACTACCGCGTCTGGAAGGCGCTCACGCGTGATTGTCCTTGACCGTTCGCAGTTGTTTTGGGGAGAATTCATGTCGCGAGGCGTCCTGTCTTCGATAGTGCCCCGCGGCCCGACCCCCCTGGACTCGATCTGGACGTGCCGTCGCGTTCCGGGGATCCCCTCGGACCGCGACACGCGCGGATGGGTGCCTCCCTCTTTTCCCTCGTGGGCGTTCTTCGCTACCCTGCGGGTGTGAGTGCCGCCCCGCATCCGGACCGCCTGGTCCGCTACCTCGCCGCTGGGATTCCCCACTACGGGATCGACCGCGGGGATCACCTGCTTCGCCTGTCGGCGCCGCCGTGGCGCGACGGCCGGCCCACCGGAGAGCGGGACGATCCGGCCAGCCCGAGGCTCGCACCCTGCGAGCCCTCCAAGATCATCTGCATCGGGCTCAACTATATCGAGCACGTGAAGGAGAGCCTCACCGTGGCGGCTGGAACGCAATCGCCTCCGGCGGAGCCGATGTTCTTCTTCAAGCCTCCGAGCGCCGTGCTCTCGCCCGGTGCGAGCATCGTGAAGCCCGCGGCCGTGGAACGCCTGGACCCGGAAGGGGAGATGGCGCTCGTCATGGGCCGGCGCGCCCGGCGCGTGAGCGAGGCCGAGGCGCTCGCGCACGTGGCGGGTGTGACCTGCTTCAATGACGTGAGCGCGCGCGACTGGCAGAAACGGGACGGGCAGTGGTCGCGCGCCAAGGGCAGCGACACGTTTGCGCCCTTCGGGCCGTGCATCGCGCTCGGGCTCGACCCGCGCGACCTGGCGCTGGAGACGCGCGTCAACGATGTGGTGCGACAGCGCGCGCGCACCTCGGGGATGCACTTCGGTCCGGCGTTCCTCGTCAGCTGGCTGTCGCGCCACGTCACGCTCGAGCCGGGGGACGTCATCGCCACCGGCACGCCTGCGGGCATCGCCCCGATCGAGCCGGGCGACAGCGTCTCGGTGACGGTCGAGGGCGTTGGCACACTCACCAACCTGGTCGAGGCAGGGGCTCTGTGAGTGGCGACTTGCTGATCGTGAACGCCCGGGTCTGGTCGGGCTCGCCACTCGCGGCGGACGCGGTGCTGGTGCGAGACACTCGCGTGGCCGCCGTGGGCCCCAGAGCCGCGCTCGAGCCCCAGGCGCAGGACGCCACCGTGATCGACGCCGCGGACGCCACGGTCACCCCCGGTCTCGTGGACGCGCACCTTCACCTCGTACCGTGGGCGCGGGCGCGGCGGCAGCCCGAGCTGGGCGGTGCGCGCACCCGTGCCGCCGCGCTGGCCATCGTGCGAGCAGCGCTCGGGGCACTGCCGGGCGAGGTCGCGCCACTCGTGGGACGCGGTTGGGACGAGTGCCAATGGGAGGCGCCGCCCGATCGAGCATCGCTCGACGCGCTTGCGCCCGGGCGGCCCGTCCTGCTCCATCGCCACGATTTCCACGCGCTGTGGGTGAACTCGGCAGCACTCCGCGCCGCGGGCGTGGGGCGCGAGACGAGCGACCCGGAAGGCGGCCGCTTCGAACGGGACGCGGCAGGAGAGCCGACCGGCCTCGTGCGCGAGAACGCCGTGCTCGCGTTCCAAGCACTCGAGGAGCAAGCGGGCCCCGCGCCCGACGACGTGCTCCTGAACGAGGCCGCCGCGGCGCTCCACGCCGAGGGCGTGACCGGCGTGCACGACTTCCAGCGGAACCACGACGACTGGGCGCGCATGCGTGCGCTCGCGGGCCGCGGCCGGCTGCGCGTGCTACAGCACGTCGGACCCGAGCAGGTGCGCGACGCGAACGCCCTGCAGCTTCGAGGGGGCGCCGGCGACGCATGGTTCCGCACCGGTTCGCTCAAGCTGTTCGCCGATGGCACGCTCGGCTCGCGCACGGCCGCGATGCTCGCGCCTTACGACGATAGCCCCGAGCGCGGCATGCTGATGCACAGTCCCGCGGAGCTCGCCCGCGCGGTCGGCGACGCCGCGGCTGCGGGATTCTCGGTCGCGATCCACGCTATCGGGGATGCCGCGGTGCGGCAGGCGCTGGATGCGATCGCTGCGCACGCTTTAGCACTTGCGCGCCTGTCACTGCCGCCGCGCATCGAGCACGTGCAGTTGCTGGACGCCGCCGATCTGCCGCGATTCGCGGCACTCGGCGTGGCGGCCAGCATGCAGCCGCAACACGCCGCCACCGACGCCCCGGTGGCAAGGCGGGCCTGGGGGGAGCGTTGTCGCGGCGCTTATCCGTGGCGGACGCTGCTCGCGGCCGGCGTGCGACTGGCGTTCGGTTCGGACGCACCGGTCGAGCCGCCACTTGCCCGGCTCGGACTGGCTTGCGCCGTGGAGCGCCTCACCGCCGACGGTCTGCCGTTCGAGCCCTCGCAGGCCATCCCGCTCGACGACGCGCTTCGCGCCTACACCACGGGTGCCGCACGACTTGCGGGCGGCGGACTCGGTGGCAGCGTGCTCGAACCCGACGCGCCCGCCGACCTGGTGATCTGGGATCGCGACCTGCACCACGTGGGACCCGGGGGGCTCGCCGCGGCCCGTCCCCGGTTCACGGTGCTCGCGGGCGAAATCGTGTATGACTCCGGGGGGCGAGCAGCCGGCGGTGCGCGAGGGCGCCCCTCTGCCGGGTCTTCGCGGGAGACCAGCGCATGAGCGTGGACTACGCGGCAGCCACCGACGCCGAACTCGTGGACATCACCCAGGCCGGGGACAACCGCGGCTTCGACGAGCTCGTGCGCCGTTATCGCGACCGCGTTTACCGCCTGTGCACGAAGATCCTGCGCCAGGAGGACGACGCCGCCGAGGCGCTCCAGGACGCGTTCCTGTCCGCCTACCGGGGACTACCCAAGTTCAAGCGCGAGTCCCGCTTCTCGACGTGGCTCTACCGCATCGCCACGAATGCCAGCCTCATGAAGCTGCGCCGCAGGCGCGAGGGGCATGTCTCGTACGAGCAATCGCAGGGCAACAACGCCGACGCGGAACCGCTCGCCATTCCCGACTGGTCGTCGCAGCCGCTGGAGGAGTTGCTCGACTCCGAGACGCGCGAGGTGCTGGGACGCGAGGTGGACCTGTTGCCGGCCAACGAGAAGGAGGTGTTCGTGCTCCGCGACATCATGGAGCAGTCGAATGCCGACGTGGCCGAGGAATTG
Source organism: uncultured bacterium (assembly GCA_964418975.1). Classification (GTDB taxonomy): domain Bacteria; phylum Eisenbacteria; class RBG-16-71-46; order RBG-16-71-46; family RBG-16-71-46; genus JAIOPA01. Next base: position 7,847 of record CAYQNV010000031.1, read on the forward strand.
GGGCTGAGCGTGGCCGCGGTCAAGTCGCGCCTGCACCGGGCGCGGCTGCACCTGCGCGACCGCATGAACCGCTACTTCCGCGATCGCCTCACCCGTCCGCCCGGCGGCTCGTGAGCGCGGCCGGCCCGAGTCAGTGTCGGGCGGCCCACACGAGCAGGCCCAGGGCCAGCACGACGCGATATACGGCGAACACGCCGAAGCCCGTGCGTCGCAACATCCCGAGCATGAACTGGATGGCGATGAAGCTGAACACCGCCGAGCTCGCCATGCCGATGAGCAACGTGCTCACCGGGACCTGGCCGAGCAGCCCACTGGACTTGACCAGGCCCGTGTATACCACCGCGGCGAGCGTGATCGGCGTGCTGAGCAGGAACGAGAAACGCGCCGACGCTACGCGCGACAGGCCCGCGAGCCGTCCCGTCGTCATGGTGATCCCCGAGCGCGACACTCCCGGGATCAGTGCCAGGGCCTGGGCGAGTCCCACCGCCAGCGAGGTGCCCCAGCCGGGGAGCCGGCGGTCGCTCGCGCGGGCCGTGAAGCGGTCGGCCGCCCACAGCACGATGCCGAACACGAGCAGCATGGCCGCCTGGAGCGGCACCGAGCGCAGCTGGTCGGCCGCGTCGCCGAGCAGCTTGCCGGCGATCAAGCCGGGGATCGTGCCCAGCACGATCATCCCGAACAACTGGCGCGCCTCCGAGCGGCGTGCGGGGTCGGCCGTGAATCCGTCGCGGAACATGCGCAGCCAGTCATCGAGGAACGCCACCACGAGTGCCAGCAGCGTGCCCGCATGCATGGCCACGTCGAACGCCACGCCGACGTACGGCCAGCCGAGCACAGTCGGAACGAGGTACAGGTGGGCGCTGCTCGAGATCGGCAGCAGCTCGGTGATTCCCTGGACGGCGCCGAGGACGAAGGCCTGCACCGGCGTGAGCACGGTGTCCGACGCAAGCAAGGCGAGCATGGCGCGAGAAGCTAGCATGGCATCCCGCCCTCCGCGAGGCCCGGAGGCGGGGGATGGCTGAGGGACCCGAGCCGGCGGGGCTCGCGACACCCTCCGCCGACGTCGCCGAGGCGCCCGAGGCCGCTGGCGTTGCGCGGCAGGTCGGCAAGGTGAGCGCGGCCACGTTCCTGTCGCGCGTGCTGGGGCTGATCCGCGATCAGGTGTTCGCGGCGTTGTTCGGCGCCGGCACCGCGGCCGACGCGTTCAACATGGCGTTCCGCGTGCCGAACCTGGTACGCGACCTGTTCGCCGAAGGGGCGATGAGCGCGTCGTTCGTGCCCACGTTCACCGAGTGGCGCGCCAAGCACGGCGACGAGGCGGCGTGGGCGCTGGCGCGCCAGCTCATGTCCACGTTGCTCGCGGTCTTGTTGGCGCTGTGCGCGCTGGGCTGGGTGTTCGCGCCGCACATCGTCGGCCTCATGGCTGGCGGCTTCGGCGCGGTGCCGGGCAAGCTGGACCTCACCGTGCTGCTCACGCGCATCATGCTGCCGTTCCTGCCTGCCGTGGCATTGGCTGCGGCCGCCATGGGCATGCTGAACGCGCGCGGTGTGTTCTTCCTGCCGGCGTTGGCACCCGCGCTCTTGAACGTGGGCATGATCGTGTTCGGGCTGGCGCTGATCCCCGTGTGCAGGGCCTGGGGCTGGCCGGTCATCACCGGCATGGCCGCAGGGGTGGTGTTGGGCGGCGTGCTGCAGTTCGCCTGCCAGCTGCCCGCGCTCGGCCGACTGGGATTCCGCTGGCGTCTCGAGTGGCCCACGTGGCATCCCGGCGTGCGCCAGGTGGCACTGCTCATGTTGCCGGCGACGGTCGGGCTCGCGGCGACGCAGCTCAATGTCTTCGTCAGCCAGGCTATTGCCGCCAGCTTCCGGGAAGGCAGCGTGTCGTGGCTCCAGTATGCGTTCCGCCTGATGCAGCTGCCCATCGGCCTGTTCGGCGTGGCGGTGGCCACGGTGAGCCTGCCGGCACTGTCGCGCGCGGCGGTCCGAGGCGACCTGCCGGGCGTGCGCGCGACGCTCTCGGAATCGGTCCGGCTGGTGTTCCTGCTCACGGTGCCCTCGGCGCTGTTCCTCGCCGTGCTGGCGCGCCCGGTGATCGCGTTGCTGTTCCAGCACGGTCGCTTCCACGCCGGCGACACGTTCGCGACCGGTGACGCGCTGGTGATGTATTGCATCGGCCTGCCCGCCTTCGCAGCGGTGGGGATCTTCACGCGCGCGTTTTACGCCTTGGGCGATACACGCACCGCGGTGCGCGCGACGTTCGTGGCGGTGGGCGTGAACCTCGTCCTCAATCTACTGTTCGTGGGCCCGTTCGCCAGCCTGGGCCTTGCCCACCGCGGCCTGGCCCTGGCCACCTCGGTCACGAGCCTCATGAACCTGGGCCAGCTCGCCTACCTCCTGCGCGGACGCCTTGGCGGTGTGGACGGAGCCCGGCTCTTCCGCTCGCTCGCGAGGATCACGCTCGCCAGCATCATCCCCGCCGCCTTGATCCTCGTGGTCATCACCGCACTTGGCGACATCTCCGCCCAGCCCGTTGTCACGAGAGCCGCCGTCGTCGCCGCCTGCGGCATCGGGGGCCTCGCCGTGCTGGCCCTGACGCTCCGAGTGTTCCGCGTCGAGGAGCTCCAGATGTTCAACGAGGTGGCCAGGTCGGTGCGAGCCAGGTTCGGCCGGCCCTGACGCGCCCCGCCGCGGTGTGGAGGTCAGTTCGGGACCACCACCGTGACCTCACCCACAGCGCCGCTCGCCGCGTCCCTACCGAGCCGCACGCGGTAGGTGTAGGGCTCGCCCGGCAGCACCGCGAAGTCTTCGAGCACCAGCCGGCCGCCCTCGACGCTCAGGTAGGTGAGGCGTTTCCAGGGATCGGAGGCGTGTCGACGTTCGATGAGGTAGGGCGCGCTGCTCCCGTGCTCCACCCTCCACACAATCGTTGCGTGGTGCGTGCGAGCGACGGCCGAGGCGACCGTGATCGAGACAGCGGGCGGGGGCCGGAACGGCGCGAGCACGTCAGCCGTGCAACCCGGCGCCGCCGCGAACAGCAACATCGTCAGAAGGATCTCTTTGCGCATCGTAGTCTTCCGTTCCAGCCCACGGGAGCCGTCGCTGGCGAAGAGCGTAGCCCCGGGGCGGGAGCAGAGGGAAGCAGAATTCCCGTGAGGGGTCGGTCTGGCGGTCGGGTGCCGGGAGCGGGCCTCAGCCAGCCCCACCGTGCGTCCGCCACAGCCTCGGGAACACCGCGAAAGCCCGAAGCCGGCCCGGCCGCCACAGCGTCGAGACCAGTTCCAGCGAGAGCCACCCTCCGTACGCATAGCACATGACGGTTCGCGAATCCGGCACCACGAATTGCACGCACCAGAACAGCAGCAACCCCAGCGCCTCGTACGCCTGGAAGTTGAAGTTCGCCAACAGCACCACACCCAACGCGCCTTGCAGCAGCGTGAGCAGCACCTCGATGCGGTGCTCGCTGAGCGGGACCTCGGCGGGGTGCCCCAGCGACATCGAGTAGACCACCGGGATCATCGCCGCCAGCATCGTCCACTGGTTGATGTTGCTCGAGGCCATGTTCATGAGCGCCATGCCCGCCTTGCCGCGGCTGCGAGCCCACCAGGAGGTGGTCACAAACTCGGGGAACTCGCTGAGGAATGGCGCCACCCACTGCACGAACACGAACTGTGACACGCCGAGCGTGGTCGCGAGCCCGATCATGCTCATGAGGAACGGGTGCGCGGTGAGGTAGAGCATCACGCCGCCCACCACGAACAGTCCGATCACCGCGAGCGCGCGCCTGCGAGTCGGCAGGCTCATCACCGCGCGCGGCACCGCGCCGGCGTCGGCGATCTCCTCGTGCTCCTTGGGCGGGATGCGTTGTAGGATTACCAAGTAGGTGGCGTAGATGGCCACCAGGATGCCGGCGTCCCACAGGCCGAGCGTGCCCTTCCACACGATCCAGGAGAAGTAGAGCAGCGCCGGCGTGAGTCCCACGACCTCGACCGCGTGCTCCTGTTCGAGCCGGATCTCCTGCCAGAATCCGCGCTCGCCGCGCGCCCGGCGCGAGAACGCGTACACCACCCAGATCATCGGCCAGCCGAGGCCGGTCAAGAGCCGCAACGCGCCCGTGAAGTTCGCGGTCATGAGCGGCACGTCCTGGTGCCAGGCGATCACCGCCTCGACCGCGAACTCCGGCAGCACCTGGATCCACGCCAGCAACGCCAGGGCGAGGCCCTGCGAGATGTAGAACTGCGCGCACTCCGCGCCCCACGCCACCACGAACGACGAGACCAGGATACTGGGGAAGGTCCACAGCGCGTTCATCGCGGTGCGGCGCACTTCCTCGGGCGGCAGTTCGGCTCCGGTCATGAGTCCCTTCGTGGTCCAGGAGGATGAGTACGGCTTGCCTGTGCAGGGGAGCCGCGAATAGTGTCGCGCGCGCCATGACAGCGTCAAGACCCGGTCGGCGCCACCCCACTCGCACGCTCACTCCCGCCACGCGCGCCGCGTGTCGGTTCGCCGCGGCCATGACGCGGGGACGCGACGCCGCGGCCGCCCAGGCGCTCGAGGAGCTGCGCGCGACGGGCGCGCCCCGGCGCTTCGCCGAGGAGTGCGCGCTCATGTTGATGCTCTATGCCGGCTACCCGGCTGCGCTCGAGGGCCTGCGCGTGCTGAACGCGGCGTGGCCGGGCCGCGCACGCCGCAGCTCCGAGGGCACGCCCGCGCGCTGGCGAATGCGCGGCGCGGCGCTGTGCCGTCGCGTGTACGGCAACGCTTACGCGCGGCTGCTGCCGGCGGTGCGGGCGCTGCACCCGGATCTCGCCACGTGGATGGTGGAGCACGGCTACGGCCGCGTGCTCGCGCGCGCGGGAGCGAGCGTGCTGGACCGCGAACTCGTCACCATCGCGGCGCTCGGCTCGCTGGGTTGGGAGCGCCAGTTGGTGAGTCATGTGCTGGGAGCGTTGCGCGTCGGGGCGAGTGCCGAGGCCATGCGCGAAGCACTTGCACTGGGGGCAGCGCAGGCCGACGCTCGCGGCCGCGCGGTCGCGAGGCGCACCTGGACTCGAGTCGCCCGTGTCGCGCGAACCAGCGGCAGCGCGGGCGCGGCGCCTGCACGCTGAGTCTCCCGGGCCCTGACCGGCATCCAAAGCCGGCCCCGTTGACCGCCCGGCCGGAGCCCGACTACGATGCCCCTTCGCATGTCCCTGTCCTGCCACGACTTCCGCCATCCATGGTGCCCGGGGCACTGTCGGTGACCGCACGGGCGCTCGTGGTTCGAGCCCGGGTGGCCGCCCACGCCGACCGGGGCCCGAACCGCGACGCGCTTGCACTCGACCTGCTCGCCGGCGGGCCCATCAGCCGCGAGCGGGTGGTCACGCCATGGCGTGACGACGATGCGCTGCGGCGATTGGCCGAGGACAAGCGCGCCCCGATGCCCGCGGACCTGGCCCGCGCACTGACCGACCAGCACCGGCGCCTGGGCGCCTCGCCCAGTTCGCTGGCCAACCTCGAGCGACTCGCGCGCGGGGAAGCGGTGGCCACGGTGGCCGGCCAGCAACCCGCGGCACTCGGGGGCCCGCTCTACTCGCTCCATAAGACCGCCTCGACCATCGGACTCGCGGCCGAGGTCACGCGCCGCACCGGTGTCGCGTGCGTGCCGCTGTTCTGGATGCACGGCGAGGATTCCGACTTCGCCGAGATCCGCGGCGTCACCCTGGCCGACACGCAGCTTCAGCTGCACGACTTCGCGTTCCCGGAGGGAGCGCACCAGGACGGTGGCCTGGTCGGCGCGATCACGCTCGATCACGTGCGCGCGCTCGGCGAGCAGGCGTTCGCCGCGTGGGCAGGGCTGCCGGGCGAGGCCGAGGCGCGCGAGCACTGGCGGCGCGCGCTCGAGCACGCGCGCGACCTGGGCGAGGCGATGGGTGCGCTGTGGCTGTCGCTGTTCGCGGAGCAGGGGCTGGTCGTGGTGGACCCGCGCCTGCCCGAGTTCCGCGCGGCAGCGCGCCCCATCCTCGACCGCTACCTGGACGCCGCGGACGGGCTGCATGCGGCCGTGCGCCGGGCGGGGGAGCGCATGGAGGCGCTGACCGGGCGGCGGGCGCTCCACGACGCCTCGCTCGATTCGTTCGTGTTCGGCGTGAGCAACGGTCATCGCCACAAGGTCGGCGCCGCCGAGGCCCGGGCCGCAGGCGCATCCTTAACGCTGTCCCCGAGCGTGGCGCTCCGGCCCGCCGTGCAGGACGGCGTGTTCCCCACCGTGGCCATGGCGTGCGGTTCGGGCGAGATCGCCTACCTGCTACAGCTGCGTGAGGTGTTCGAGGGCGTCGGCGTGCGACCCGCCGCGCCGGTGCTTCGCTTCGGCGCCACCTGGCTGCCGCCCGCCGCCCGCGAACTGCTCGAGGCCGCGGCCTGCGACCCGTGGGAACTGGTGGCGCACACCGACGCCGTGGTGGCGCGCGTGGCGGAAGCCCGCGTGCCCGAGACACTCCGACGTTCGCTGCTCGAGTCGCGCGCGTCGCTCGAGCGCACGCTCGCCGAACTCTCCGAGGCGGCACGTCCGTTCGACGCGAGCCTGCCGCAGATGGTGGATTCGGCGCGCGGCAAGCTGGACTTCCAGCTCGCCCGGCTCGCGGAAGGCGTGATCGGCAAGGCGCGCGGGAAGCTCGACCGTGACCATCCGCTGTGGCGCCGACTCCGCTACGTGCTGTGGCCGGGCGACAAGCTTCAGGAGCGCAGGCTCGTTTCGCTCGAGCCGATCGCGCGGTTGGGGGGCGGCACGGTGGCCGGACTGTGCGAGCACGCCACCGAGCACGCCGCGCGCGCCGCCGAAGGCGTCCACGAGCACTACCTGCTGGAGGCGTGATGGCGCTCGACGCGATGTTCTTCGGCGCCCACCCGGACGACGTGGAGCTCACCTGTGGCGGGCTCGCGGCGCGCCTCGCCGCGCACGGCCACGCGGTCGGCATCGTGGACCTGACGCGCGGCGAGCTGGGTACGCGTGGCGACGTGGCGACGCGCGCGCGAGAGGCGGCCGCGGCGGCCGCGATCCTGGGCGCGGCGCAGCGCGTGTCGCTCGGGCTCGCGGACGGTGGCCTCGACCGCCGCGACCCGGTCCAGTTGCGCGCGGTGGTGGAGTGCCTGCGTGAGCATCGCCCGGCGCTCGTGGTGGCTCCGGACCGGCATGACGAGCACCCCGATCACGTCGAGGCCTCGCATCTCGTGACGCGCGCCTGCTACCTCGCGGGGCTCGCACGCTTTGCTGCGGCTGGGGAACGCTTCCGCCCCGAACGACTGTTGTTCGCGCTCTACCGCTCCGCCAGCGAACCGCGGCTGGTGGTGGACGTGAGCGAGGTGTGGCCGCAGCGGGTGGCCGCCATGCGCGCGCACGCGAGCCAGTTGGATCCCGCGGCGGGTCCCGCGACCTACCTCACGGCTTCGGGCTTCGAGCAGACGGTCGAGGCGCGCGCGCGTGCGTGGGGAGCCCTGGCCGGCGTGACGCACGCCGAGGGATATCGCGTGCGAGGGCCGTGGCCGGTGCTCGACGCGCGCGCGCTGCTCGGCAGCCGGGGAGGGCGCCATGGCTGAGCGTCGGAGCCGTAAGAAGCCCGCCTCCGGCCGGCGTGCTGCGGCGGCCAAGCCCCGGCGCCGCCGCAAGCGCATGCGGATCGGCATCAGCTGCTACGCGCACTTCGGCGGCAGTGGCGTGGTGGCCTCGGAGCTGGGGCGCGAGCTCGCGCGGCGCGGACACGAGGTGCACCTGATCGCCAGCCGGCTGCCGTTTCGACTGCGCACGTTCGAGCCCAGCATCCTCTTCCACGAGGCCGCGCCCGCGCATTACCCGGTGTTCGAGGAAGCGCCGAGCAACCTGGCGCTCGCCACCAAGATGGTGGAGGTGGCGGAGAACTACACGCTCGACGTGCTGCACGTGCACTACGCCATGCCGTTCGCAACCAGCGCCTACCTGGCCAAGCAGATCCTGCTGCCGCGTCAGCTGGGCGTGGTCACCACGCTGCACGGCACCGACATCACCGTGGTGGGAGCGGAGCCGTCGCTGTTCCGGGTGACACAGTTCAGCATGCAGTCGAGCGACCGCCTCACGGCGGTGAGCCGGTACTTGAAGGAACGAGCCGAGGCGACGTTCGGGGTGACCAAGCCCATCGAGGTCATCTACAACTTCGTGGATTCGAATGTCTTCGCCCCCAAGCGCGACCACCGCGTGCCGCTCGGCGGCCCCGGCACGAAGGTCCTGATGCATGCCTCCAACTTCCGTCCGGTCAAGAACATACCGCTGGTCATTCAGGTATTCGCCGAAGTTCGCAAGCGACTTCAGGCCAAACTGGTGATGGTCGGGGACGGCCCGGAGAAGTCGGCAGCCGAGCAATTGGCCCGGGAACTGGGCGTGCACCGGGATGTGCTGTTCCTCGGGAACCAGGACTGCATGGAGGAGATGCTCCCACTTGCCGATGTATTCCTACTGCCGAGTTCCTCGGAGAGCTTCGGCCTCGTGGCCCTCGAAGCCATGAGCGCCGAGGTGCCGGTGGTCTGCTCCAATGCGGGCGGGCTGCCCGAGGTGGTCGAACACGGGTTCACGGGTTTCCTGCACGACCCCGCACACGTGGCCGGCTACACGGCATCGGTCCTCAAGCTGCTCACGAACGACACGCTGCGCCGCACCATGGGCCGCCGCGGCCGCCGTGTGGCGATGGAGCGGTTCGGGGCCGAGGAGATGGTCGAACGCTACGTCCGCATCTACGAATCCCTTCGCTGACGATCGCGCGCACGAGCAGCAGGCGGCGGCGTCGGCGGGCCCAGGTACCTACCCGTCGAGGAGAGCGAGAGGCCCGATGCTGGGGAAGAAGCGACGCATCGCCGTGATGGCCGAGGGCAGTTTCACGCCGCTGGACGCCAAGACCGGGATGGGCGTGGTTCGCTACCGCTCGGACGAGGTGGTGGCCGTGATCGATTCGGTGCGCGCCGGGCGCACCTGCCAGGATTGCGTGGGCGTAGGGGGCGACATCCCGGTGGTCTCGGGGCTCGAAGCGGCCGCCGCGCACGACGCGGACACGTTGCTGCTGGGCCTGGCACCGCAGGGGGGCACGCTGCCCGACTCGTGGCGGCGTGTCGTCGCCGAGGCGCTCATGCGGGGCTGGGACGTGCTGTCCGGGCTGCACGTGTTCCTCGCCGACGACCCCGAGCTGGCCGCGCTCGCCGAGGCGAAGGGCTGCACGCTGCTCGACGTGCGCCGGCCGCCGGCCACGCGCGCCATCGCCGCGCGTCGCGCGATGAACGTGGACGCGCTCGTGGTGCTCACGGTGGGCAGCGACTGCAACGTGGGCAAGATGACCACCGCGCTCGAGCTGCACCTGGAACTGCAGTCGCGCGGCGTGCGCTCGGCGTTCGTGGCCACCGGGCAGACGGGCATCTTCATCGCCGACCAGGGCGCGGCCATCGACGCCGTGCCGGCGGACTTCGTGGCCGGCGTGGTGGAGAGCATGGTGCTCGACGCGGCGCGTGACGCGGACGTGGTCATCGTGGAGGGTCAGGGCGCGCTGCACCACCCGGCCTACTCGGGAGTGACGCTTGCGCTCATGCACGGCGCCTGTCCCGAAGCGCTCGTGCTGTGCCATCAGGCGGGTCGCACGCACTTGAAGCTCACGGGCGCCGGGCCGGCACCGAAGCTGCGGTCGCTGTCCGAGATCATCCGCGACAACGAGCGAGCCGCCGGCTGGATCCGCCCCGCCTCCGTACTGGCGCTGTCGCTCAACACCATGTTGCTCGATGACCTCGAGGCCAAGCGCGCGCTCGAGAACGCCCAGCAGCTGAGCGGGTTGCCCACCGTGGACCCGGTGCGATTCGGCTCGGACGCCGTGGCCACCGAGTTATTGCGGCGGCTCGACGAACGCAAGCGCCGCGCGTCGAACGGCTAGTCCAGTAGTATCCCCCCGGCCGGAGGCCGGGTAGAGCACAAATCAGGAAAGTAGAGGCAAGCCGAGCATGCTCCGTCTCACCCACGAACCGCTCGAGTTGCAGACCGTGTTCGAGTTCCGCATCGCGCACGGCTCCCGGCGCGCGCACCGGAATACGCTCGTGCGCCTGAGCCACGACGGCGTGGAAGGGTGGGGCGAGGCGGCGCCGTCGCACTACTACGGCGAGACCCCCGAGACCGTCGCCGGCGCGCTCGCGGAGTGGGCGCCTCACCTGGGCGACGACCCGTTCGCGCTGGACGCGCTCGAGCGTCGGCTGGACGGCGTACTTCAGGGACACCGCGCGGCGCGGGCCGCGGTGGAGATGGCGCTCCACGACTGGATCGGCAAGAAGTTGGATCTGCCGGTGTGGAAGCTGCTCGGTGTGGACCCTGCGCGGACGCCCAGGTCGTGCGTCACGCTCGGCATGGCAAGCCCCGAGGAGATGGAGCGCAAGCTCGAGACGGTGAAGGATTTCCCGCTCCTCAAGGTGAAGCTCGGCGGCCCCGGCGACGTGGACAACCTGCGCCGCATCCGTGCCAGCTACAAAGGCAAGCTGCAGGTGGACGCGAACGCCGCGTGGAACGCGGCCGACGCCGTGAACGTGCTGCGCCAGATCGAGCCGCTCGAGATCGAGCTGGTGGAGCAGCCCGTGCCGCGCGGCGACCTGGACGGCCTGCGCTGGGTGCGCGAGCGGAGCCCGATCCCCGTGTTCGCGGACGAGAGTGCGCACACGCTCGCCGACATCGCCCAGCTCGCCGGCCGCGTCGACGGCGTGAATTTGAAGATCATGAAGACCGGCGGGCTGCGCGAGATGCAGCGCATGATCCACGCGGCGCGCGCGCACGGCATGAAAGTCATGCTCGGCTCGATGGTGGAGTCGAGCCTGGCGCTCACCGCGGCCGCGCAGCTGGCGCCGCTCGTGGACTACCTCGACCTGGACGGCCACTGGCTACTTCGCGAGGACCCGTTCGCGGGTGCGCCCGGCGAACGTGGCGAGATCCGCCTGAGCGCGCGCGCCGGGCTGGGCGTGACGCCGGCTGGGGCGGTGGTGCGATGAGCCGCCGGCTTCGGCTCTACGTGGCCGCCACGGTGCTCGCCGCCGCCGCGCTGCTCGCGGTGGGCTGGCCGGAGCGGTTCGCCACCGACTGGGGCCACTACGTTGCCTGGGTGGTCATCTGCCTCGTCTCGGAGACGATGTGGAGCAACACGCTGTCGGGCACCGCGACCTGGAGCCTGTCGGCCACGGCGGGCCTGTCGAGCGCCGTGCTGTGGGGCAATGGCGCCGGCATCTGGATCTCGGCGCTCTCGACGCTGGTCGCCGACCTGTTCGTGCTGCGCAAGCCGCTCGTGCGCGTGGCGTTCAACGCCGGGCAGATCTCGGTGGCCACCTGGCTCGGTGCGACGCTGTTCGAGCTGCTCGGCGGACGTGCTGCATTGCCGGTGATCTCGGGCGGAGGGTTGCTCGACCGCACCCAGGCCACCTCGCTCATGTTGCCGTTCCTCGGGCTCATGCTGGGTTACTTCGTCGTAAATCGCGCCATGGTGGCGCTGGCCGTGGCGTGGTCGGCCGACCGCGGCTGGCGCCAGGTGCTGCTCGAGGACTGGCTCTACATGGCGCGCATCGAGGTGGATGCCGCCTCGTTCCTGCTCACGCCGCTCATGGTGATCTCGTTCACAACGGTGGGTTACCCGGGCGTGCTGCTGTTCTACGCGCCGTTGTTTATGCTGTTCCAGTCCGACCGCCGTTTCATCGAGTTGAAGCGCGCGGAGGACATCAACCTGCGCAACGCCCGCTTCGCCGCCAAGGGCGAACTCGCGGCGGGCATCGGCCACGAGCTCAACAACCAACTCGTCGCGATCAGCGCGCGCGCGCAGATGCTGCTCAAGGACTCCGAGAAGCAGTCGTTCGACAACGCTCCGCGCCATGCCCAGATCATCCTGGAGCAGAGCAAGCGCATGGGCGTGCTGGCGAAGGGGCTCATGGACTACACGCGCAACAAGGTGAACGTGGAACCCATGGACCTGAATGGCATGCTCACCAGCACCATCGAGTTCGTGAAGAGCGACAAGCGCTTCCGCGGCGTGGAATGGGACGTACAGTTGGATCCGGGGTTGCCGCAGCTGCGCGCCGACGTCGGCCAGATCCAGGGCGTGTTCATCAACCTGTTCGTGAACGCCGCGGACGCCATGGGTGCACAGGAATCCCGTCGTGCGATCGCGGTGCGCACGAAGCTCGACGAGCGCACGCGGGCGGCCGAGATCGACGTTCAGGACACCGGCCCCGGCATCCAGCGCGAGCACCTGGGCCGCATGTTCGAGTTCATGTTCACCACCAAGCCGGAAGGTCACGGCTTCGGCCTGTCCACGTCGCATCGCACCATCGAGAACCACGGCGGGCGGATCACCGTGGACAGCGAGCCGGGACACGGCGCGCGCTTCCACATCGAGCTGCCGCTGTCGGGCCCGGGGAGCTGGCGCTGACCGACGCGGCCGAGCGCGCTCGGGTGGCGGCACGTCCCACGCTGGCCACGGTCGCGCGTATCGATTTCGGCTCCGTGCGCCTGCTCACCGACGCGGGTCAGTCCTACGAGGCCACCGTGCCGGGGAAGATGCGCGGGGCGAAGAAGGTGCTCGGCAACGCCGTCGTGACCGGCGACCGCGTACAGTTCGCGTGGGATGCCGAGCGCGCGGTGGTGGCAGCGGTGGAGCCGCGGCGGAACGCGTTCTCTCGCCGCGCCGCCGGCGAGCGCGAGGTGGAGCAGGTGGTGGCGTCCAACCTCGACCAGGTGCTGGTGGTGGCGTCGCTGCAGCGTCCCGACTTCAAGCACGGCCTGGTGGACCGCGTGCTGGTGCAGTGCGAGCGCGCCGGCGTGCCGGCGGTGCTGGTGCTCAACAAGACCGACTTGGACGCCCGCCACGAGGCCGACGCCATCCTCGCCGAATACACCCGCGCCGGCGTGGACGGGATCACCACCTGCGCCGTGAGCGGTCGCGGCGTGGACGTGGTGCGGGAGCGTTGCCACGGCCGGCGCACGCTGCTCGTCGGGCACTCGGGTGTGGGCAAGAGCACGTTGCTGCACGGCTTGATGCCGCATGAGATCATCGCCCAGGGCGAGGTGAACGAAGTCACGGGCAAGGGCCGGCACACCACCTCTGCCGCCGTCCTCTATCGGCCCGAGCCCGGCACCGAGCTCATCGATACGCCGGGCGTGCGCGCGTTCGCCCTGTGGGGGGTGGACGCGGACGACCTGGTGGAGTATTACCCGGAGTTGCGGCCCCTCATCGGGGGCTGCCGGTTCGGCGACTGCCGCCACGACCGCGAGCCCGGCTGCGCGTTGCGTGCGGCCGTGGAGCGCGGCGAGGTGGGCGAGCGCCGATTCGCCTCGTACTGCAAGTTGCGCGACGAGCTCGCGGGCGGGTTCCACTAGCCCTACGATTCCGCCGGGGCCCGCGGCGCAAGGGGGCCACGTGTCACAGCCGTTCCATCCCGCGCTGTCGCACCTCGAGTGCTTCGATTGCGGCGCTCGCTGCGACCTGTCTGCGCCGCGCTCGGTGTGCCCGGCGTGCGCCCGCCCGCTCGTGGCGCGCTACGACCTCGCGCGCATCCGCGCCGACGTGCCGCGCGAGTCGCTCGGCCGCTACGGCACCGACCTGTGGCGCTACCGCATGGTGTTGCCGTTCGCGCTCTCGTTCGCTGCCGTGCGCCTGGGCGAGGGCGGCACGCCGCTCCTGCCACTGCCCCGCCTGGCCGAAGCACTCGGCATGCACGCGCTGTGGATGAAGGAGGAGAGCCCGAACCCGACCCAGTCGTTCAAAGCGCGTGGATTGGCGCTGGCCGTGAATGGCGCGCTGGCCTGGGGCCGCAAGGGCATCGCGCTGCCGTCCGCCGGCAACGCCGGCAGCGCCGCGGCGGCCTATGCGGCCGCGGCGGGGATCGCCTGTCGCGTCGCTATCCCCGAGGACACGCCCGAGGCATTCGCGCTGGAACTGGCGGCGTTCGGCGCCGAGGTGCGGCGCGTGCCGGGCTCGATCTCCGACTGCGGCCGCGTCGTGGCGGAATGGGCGCCGGCGCCCGCTTGGTGGAACGTGTCCACGTTCAAGGAGCCGTTCCGGCTCGAGGGCAAGAAGACGCTGGGCTACGAGATTGCCGAGCAACTCGGCTGGGAACTCCCCGACGTGATCCTCTACCCGACCGGCGGCGGCACCGGGTTGGTGGGGATGGCGAAGGCGTTCCGCGAGATGCAGGAGCTGGGCTGGGTGGGCACGCGCCTGCCGCGGCTGGTGGCCGTGCAGATGCGCGGCTGTGCCCCCGTGGTGCGCGCGTTCGAACAGGGTGCGGCGCGTGCGGAACCCTGGGCCGACGCCGAGACGCTCGCCAGCGGACTGCGCGTGCCGTCCCCATTCGCCGACACGCTCATCCTCGAAGCGGTGCGTGCCACTCGGGGCACGGCCGTGGCCGTGAGCGAGGAGGAGATGCTCGACGCCATGGTCGAGCTCTCGGCGAGCGAGGGCTGTTTCGTGTGCCCCGAGGGCGGCGCCACGCTGGCGGCACTCCGCCAGCTGCTCGCGAGCGGCGAGGTGGAGCGGAGCGCGCGCGTCGTGATCTACGACACGGGCAGCGGCCTCAAGTACCCCGAAGCGTGGCGGGCAGCGATCGCGCGGCACGAGGCGGCGCAGGTGGACGCATGACGCGTCCGCTCGCGATTCCCCGCCGCGGGCTGTTGGCCGCCGCGCTGCTCGGCTTGGCGTTCGTGGCCGGCGCGGCCCGCTCGGCGCCCGCGCCGGAGTCCGCCGAGCGCCGCGTGCTGGCAGTGAAGCTCCGGGGCGTGGTCTCGCCGGTGATGGACGATATCCTCGGCCAGGCGCTCGAGCGCGCGCGTTCGGGCGGGTACGCGGCGCTGGTGGTGGAGCTCGACACGCCCGGCGGACTCGAGCGCAGCATGCGCGGCATGGTGCAGCGCGAACTGGCGAGCCCGGTGCCGGTGATCGTGTGGGTCATGCCCGGCGGCGCGCACGCGGCTTCGGCCGGCGTGTTCCTCACGCTCGCCGCCGACGTGGCGGCCATGGCGCCGGGTACGAACATCGGCGCGGCCACACCCGTCAACCTTCAAGGCCCCATGGACTCGACTCTGGCGCGCAAGGCGGCCAACGATGCGGCGGCGTTCGCGCGCACGGTGGCGGTGCAGCGCGGACGCAACGTGGCGTGGGCCGAGCGCGCGGTACGCGAGGCGGTCTCGGCCAGCGAACGCGAGGCGCTGGAGCTGGGCGTGATCGACTTCATCGCAGCGACTCCAGAAGAACTGCTGGCCCGCGCCGACGGGCGAGTGGTGCGACGCGCGAGCGGTCGCACGACGCTGCGCGTGGCCGGGGCGCGCATCGAGCGCATGGAGCCGTCGCTCCGCCACCGGCTGCTCGGCCACCTGGTCGAGCCCAACATCGCCTACCTCATGCTCATGCTCGGCTTCTATGGCCTGCTGTTCGAGCTGCAGAATCCCGGCGCGATCCTGCCGGGCGTGGTGGGTGCGATCTTCCTGCTGCTGGCGTTCCTGGCGCTGTCGGCGTTGCCCGTCAACTCGGCCGGGATCGCGCTGCTCGTGCTCGGCGTGGGATTCCTGGTCGCCGAGATCAAGGTGCAGAGCCATGGCGTGCTCGCCGTGGGCGGCACACTGGCGCTGGCGATCGGCGGCCTGATCCTGTTCGACGACTCGGCCGTGCGCGTGGCGCGCCCGCTGGTGCTCGCGGTGACCGGCATGACGCTGGCGTTCTTCCTGCTCGTCATGGGCGCGGCACTGCGCGCTCGGCGCGGCCCGCGCCACAGCGGCGTCGCCGCGATGCTCGGACGTCGCGCGCTGGTCATGGAAGGGCTCGCCCCGCGCGGACTCGTGCGACTGGACGGCGAGCTCTGGAACGCGGAAGCTGCCGGGACTGTGGAAGTGGGCGCCGAGGTGATCGTGACGGCCGTCGAGGGACTCACGCTGCGGGTTCGTCCCGCGGCCGGGGAGGCGTGACATGGAAGCGTTGGGAACGCTGTTCCTGCCGATCGTGATGTTCGTGGCGTTCGCGCTGTTGGTGCTGATCGCGAACTCCGTCAAGGTGGTGCGTGAGTACGAGCGCCTCGTGGTGTTCCGCCTGGGCCTGCTCGTTCACGAGCGCGGCCCGGGCCTGGTGCTCCTCATCCCCATCATCGAGCGCGCCGTCAAGGTGGGACTGCGCACCGTGACCATGGACGTGCCGACGCAGGATGTGATCACCAAGGACAACGTCTCGGTCAAGGTGAACGCCGTCATCTACTTCCGCGTGGTGGATTCCTCGCGTGCCATCGTGCAGGTGGAGAACTACCTCTACGCCACCAGCCAGATCGCGCAGACCACGCTGCGCTCGATCCTTGGCGAGCAGGAGCTGGACGAACTGCTGTCCGAACGCGAGCGCTTGAACCAGGCGCTGCAGCAGGTCATCGACCGGCAGACTGAGCCGTGGGGTGTCAAGGTAAGCACCGTCGAGGTGAAGAACGTCGACCTGCCGCAGGAGATGCAGCGTGCCATGGCGAAGCAGGCCGAGGCGGAGCGCGAGCGCCGCGCCAAGATCATCGCGGCCGAGGGCGAGTACCAGGCCTCCGCGCGGCTCACCGAGGCGGCCGCGATCATCGGGCGCGAGCCGGCGGCGCTGCAGCTACGCTACCTGCAGACGCTGGCGGAGATCGCCACCGAGAACAACAGCACGACCATCTTCCCGGTACCCATCGACTTCCTGAAGGCGTTCATGGGCGCGCTGGAGAAGAAAAGCTGACGCGGCGCGCGTCCCTCCGCCGGGATGCGCGTCGACCTCAGCGGTCCAGCCGGCTCGCGGCGCCCGGGTCGAGGAGTAACAGAACGTCTGCGGCCCGGCGGAGAAGCCGTGCGGCGGGCAACGGGCAAGCGGGGTCGTGGAGCACGCGTCGCACCACGTCTGCCTTGCCCTTCCCGAACGCGCCCAACACGACCGCACGAGACGCCGCGAGCAACGGCAGCGACAGCGTGAGCCGCGTGGGCGGAGGCTTGGGGGAGTCGAGCTCCACGAGCACGAGGGAAGCGGCGTCGTCCACGCTGGCGTGGCCGGGGAACAGCGACGCGACATGGCCGTCCTCGCCGATGCCGAGCAGCGCCAAGTCGGGGACGGGCCGGGGGCCCAAGAGCGAGGTGAGCGTCGCGGCATAATCTCGCGCCGCGGCCGCCGGGTCGGAAGCGTCCGTCAGCATCGGGTGGACTCGCGGTCCGTGCGCACCGAGCCCATCGAACAAGAGCCTCGCCGAGGCCGAAGCGTTCGATGCGGGATCCGAGCGAGGCACGAAGCGATCGTCGCTGAAGAACACGTCGGTGCGTGACCAGTCCACTCGTGCGCGCGCCAGCGGCGGCAGCAGGTACTCGGCGGCCGAGCCGCCCGGGATCATCCACGCGAAGCGGCCACGTGCGGCGATCGCCGCGGCGGAGGCCTGCTCAAAGCGCGCGGCGAAGCGCTCCGCCAGCTCCGGGACGGAAGCCACCATCAGAACGGGGCTGCGCATGGAAGAGGGCCTCGCGTCGCTGACGCACCGCTTGGCGGTCGTCATGCTATCGTGGCCCGGCGTCGTGCCGCGCCTGACGCGAGCATAACGGGCGAAGCCGGAGTCGAACAGACATGCGGGAGGGCGGGGTCATGGAACTGGGCATGATCGGTCTCGGCCGCATGGGTGCGAACATGGTGCGCCGCCTCCGGCGCGCCGGCGTGCAGTGCGTGGTGTACGACCGCTCGCACGACGCCGTGGAGGTCCTCACGCGTGAAGGCGCCCGGGGCGTGGACTCGCTCGCCGCACTCGTGCACGCCCTGACGGGACCGCGACACGTCTGGCTCATGCTGCCCGCCGGCGTCGTGGACGCGTGTATCGGCGAACTGTCCCCGCTCCTGGCCCCGGGCGACACCGTCATCGACGGAGGCAACTCGCTGTTTCAGGACGACCTCTTGCGCGCCGAGCGCCTCGCGGCGACGGGTGTGCGATATGTCGACTGCGGTGTGAGTGGCGGCGTGTTCGGGCTCGAGCGCGGCTACTGTCTCATGCTCGGGGGCGAGGTCGAGGTGGTGGAGCGCCTGACCCCGGTGCTCGAAGCACTCGCCCCGGGCGAGGCCGCGGCGCCGCCCACGCCGGGCCGCGTGCCCGGCTCCACGACCGCAACTCGCGGCTGGCTCCACTGCGGACCGCATGGCGCAGGGCACTTCGTGAAGATGGTGCACAACGCCATCGAGTACGGGATGATGGCCGCCTACGCCGAAGGCTTCAGTCTCCTCCAGCACGCCGGCGCGGGTCGACTCTCGCGCGAGTCCGACGCCGAAACCACGCCGCTCCGGCACCCCGAGCACTACCGCTACAACTTCGCGTTGGGCGAGATCGCCGAGTTGTGGCGACGCGGCAGCGTCATCCCGTCGTGGCTGCTGGACCTCACCGCACAGGCGCTCGTCTCGGACGAACGCCTGGAGCAGTTCTCGGGACGCGTGTCCGACTCGGGCGAGGGACGCTGGACGCTGGCCGCTGCGAACGACCTCGGAGTGCCGGCGCACGTGCTCGCGGCGTCGCTGTTCCAGCGCTTCGCCTCGCGCGGACAGGGCGACTACCAGGCCCGGCTCCTGTCGGCGCTCCGCCATCAGTTCGGAGGGCATGCCGAGAAGCCCGTGGCGCCTGCCTCATGACGCCCGAACGCTCGGACGCACTGGTGTTCTTCGGCATCACCGGCGATCTCGCGTTCAAGAAGATCTTCCCGGCGCTGCACGCCATGGCGCGCCGCGGCATGCTCGAACTTCCGGTGGTGGGCGTGGCGTCGAGCCCGATGACACGGGAGTCGCTCGTCGCGCGAGCGCGCGCGAGCATCACCGAGCACGGCGGTGGCGTGGACGAAGCCGCATTCGCCGCGCTGGCCGCTTCGCTCCGCTACGTGCAGGGGGACTACCGTGAGCCCGGCACCTACGCCGCGCTACGCAAGGCCCTGGGGAGCGCGCGCCACCCGCTTCACTACCTGGCGATCCCGCCGTCGTTGTTCGAGACGGTCGTCGAGGGCCTGGCTGGCGCCGGCTGCGCATCGCCCGGCCGGGTCGTGTTGGAGAAGCCGTTTGGCCGCGACCTCGAGTCCGCGCGCGCGCTCAACCGCACGCTGCACCAGCGATTCGCCGAGGCGTCCATCTTTCGAATCGACCACTACCTCGGCAAGGAGGCGGTGCAGAACCTCCTGTACTTCCGCTTCGCCAACGCGTTCCTCGAGCCGATCTGGAACCGACACTACGTCGAGAACGTGCAGATCACGATGGCGGAGCGTTTCGGCGTGGAGGGCCGCGGCAGGTTCTACGAGGAGGCAGGAGTCCTGCGCGACGTGATCCAGAATCACCTGCTGCAGATCGTGGGTTTCCTCGCCATGGAGCCGCCGTCGGGGTCCTATGCCGAGGCCATTCGTGACGAGCAGGCCAAGGTGCTACGCAGCATCCCGCCGATCTCCTGCGACCGTCTCGTGATCGGCCAGTTCGACGGCTATCGCGCGGAGGCCGGCGTCGCGCCCGACTCGCGCGTGCCCACGTTCGCAGCGCTCGAGCTGGGCGTGGATTCGTGGCGCTGGGCGGGCGTGCCGTTCTACGTGCGCGCCGGCAAAAAGCTCGCGGTCACCGCCACCGAGGTGCTGGTGGAGTTCAAGGCGCCGCCCCAGGTGGTGTTCCACGAAGCGATGCCGGCCATGGGCAATCACCTGCGATTCCGGCTTGGTCCCGACGTGGTCATCGCGCTGGGTGCTTCCACCAAGCGGCCCGGGGAGGCCATGGTGGGCCAGGCCACGGAGCTGTCGCTGACACGCATGAACACGAGCGACGAGATGGATGCGTACGAGCGCCTGCTCGGCGACGCGATGGACGGCGATGCCACGTTGTTCGCAAGGCAGGACGCGGTGGAAGCCGCGTGGGGCATCGTGGACCCGCTGCTGCGCTCGCACGCCGAGCCGCTGAGGTACGCGCCGGGCCAATGGGGCCCGGACGCCGCGGAGGAACTCACGCGCGCCGTGGGCGGATGGGCGACTCCGGCATGAACATGCAAGGCGGGTATCGCTTGTGGGCTCGGTGACGTTTCGGCTGCGCCTGCCGTGCACGGCGGAGCAGGCATTCGCCTGGCACGAGCGCGTGGGCGCTTTCGAGCGCCTCGCACCACCCTGGCGGTCGGTGCGCGTCGTCGAGCACTCCGGCGGCATCCGGGACGGCGCGCGCGTCACGCTCGACATGGGATTCCCGGCCGGCCGCTGGCGGCTCGAGCACCACGGCTACGTCGCCGGACGCGCGTTCCATGACCGGCAGCTCTCGGGACCCTTCGCCAGCTACGCGCATGCACATCGCTTCGTTCCGGACGAAGCGGGCTGTGTGCTCGAGGATCGGCTCGAGTGGCGCCTGCCGGGGGCACCGTTCACGGCGCCCGCCGACGCGTTCGTGCGGCACGAGTTCGCGCGCCTGTTCGCCTGGCGCCACCGCGTCACGCTCGACGACATCGAGCGCGCCGCGTCACGCGCCGCGCCCTCGCTGGCGATCGCGGTGACCGGAGCGAGCGGCTTTCTCGGGCGTGAACTGTGTGCCTACCTGTCCACTCAGGGACACCGAGTGCACCGGCTCGTGCGCGGCCGCCCCGCGGGGCCGAGCGAGATCGCGTGGGATCCGGCACGCGGCGAGCTCGATCCGTGCGCGCTTTCGGGTCTCGACGCGGTCGTGCACCTGGCCGGCGCGGGTATCGCCGATCAGCGGTGGACGCAGGCGCGCAAGCGCGAGCTGGTCGAGAGCCGCGTGGGCTCGACGGGCACGCTCGCCCGTGCGCTCGCGGCCTGCCCGGATGGCCCGCGTGTGCTGGTGAGCGCGTCGGCCGTGGGCTACTACGGCGACCGCGGCGACGAGCCGCTCGAGGAGTCGAGCCCAGCCGGGCGCGGTTTCCTGGCGGACCTGGCGCGGCAGTGGGAGGCCGCAGCCGAGCCGGCCGTGCGAGCGGGCGTGCGCGTGGCGCACCCGCGCATCGGCATCGTGCTGTGGCCGCGAGGGGGCGCACTCGAGAAGCTCGTGCCGCCGTTCCGGCTGGGGGCGGGCGGGCCGCTCGGCAACGGCCGCGCGTGGTGGAGCTGGATCGGGCTCCACGACCTGCTCGACGCGCTGCTGTTCGCCGTCGAGACCCACGCGATCGAGGGACCGTTCCATGCGGTCGCTCCCGGAGCCGTGCGGCAGGCCGAGCTGGCGCGCGCGCTGGGCCGCACGTTCGCGCGCCCTGCGCTCGTGCCCGCGCCCGCGTTGGCGCTGCGAGCGTTGCTCGGCCGCGAGAAGGTCGACGAGATGCTGCTCGCGAGCCAGCGCCTGCGCCCGGACACGCTGCTGCGCGCCGGCTTCCGGTTCCGCGACCCCGAGCTGGAGCCGCTGCTCGCGCGGCTGTTCGGCCGGCCGCGCCTGGCGGCCACGGCGTGAGCAGCAATCCGAACGTGCGCGGCGCGGACCTACCCGCGCTGCGCTTCGACCAGGTGGTGAAGGAGTTCCCGCTTGGCGATGGGCGCGTCCGCGCGCTCGATGGGCTCACGCTCGAGATCGCGGCTGGCAGCTTCACCGCCATCATGGGGCGAAGCGGCTCGGGGAAAAGCACGCTTTTGAACCTCGCCTCGGGCATCGATGGCCCCACCTCGGGCGAGGTGTACGTCGAAGGCCAGCCGCTGTCGCGCCTGGCCGACGATGCGCTCACTCGGCTCCGTCGCGGGCGGGTGGGCGTGGTGTACCAGTTCTTCCACCTGCTGCCGACACTCGAGGTGCGCGAGAACGTGGCGCTCCCGTTGCTGCTGGAGGGCGTGCCCGAGGCGCAGGCACTGGCGCGCGCCGACGCGCTGCTCGGCGAGGTGGATCTGCTGCCGCGCGCGCGCGCCCGCCCGCACACGCTCTCCGGCGGCGAGATGCAGCGCGCGGCCGTGGCGCGTGCGCTCGTACACGAGCCGGCGCTGGTGCTGGCGGACGAGCCCACCGGCAATCTCGACTCGCGATCCGCGTCGATGGTGGTGCATCTGCTCGCCACGCTCGCGCGCCGGCACGGCGCCACGCTGGTGCTGGTCACGCACAGCGCCGAGGCGGCTGCGGCGGCCGAACGGGTGGTGACGCTCTCGGACGGACGTGTCGCGCACGACACGACCGCACCTCCGGCGAGCTGACGCATGGCCGCCCTGTTCCGCTGGCTCCTGTGGCGGCGCCTCGCGCGCGAACGGGGGCGCGCGGCGCTCACCGTGCTGGGCGTTGCGCTTGGCGTGTCGGTGTTCGTGGCCATCCGGCTGGCGAGTGGCTCGGCACTGGCCTCGTTCACCGAGACGGTGGACGCCGTGACCGGCCGCGCCAATCTGCAAGTCTCGGCGACCGGCGATGGTTTCGACGAACGGCTGTTCGCGCGCATCCGTCGCCAACCGGGCGTGCGCGGCGCGGCGCCGGTGGTGGAGGTGAAGGCTCTCGCCGCGGCCGGCGACGCGCGGCGTCGCGACCGCACATCGAGCGCGCGCAACATCGCGCCCGGAGAGCGCGGAGGCTCCGACATCGGGCGCGGGGGCTTCGATGAGACTCTTCTGGTGCTCGGCCTCGATCCGTTCGCCGAGGCACCGTTCGGGCGCATGGCCGAGCCCGGCGACTCGTTGGCGAGCGGGGCGGGGCTCGAGTTGCTGGCAATGCCCGGCACGGTGCTGATCACGCGCGCGTTCGCCGCACGCCATGGCCTTGGCGTGGGCGACACGCTCACGGTGCTCGCCTCGGGCGCCGCGGTGCCGCTGCGGATCGTGGCAATGCTTGGCAGCGAGGCGCTGCAACAGGCCATGGGCGGCAACGTCGTCATCGCGGACCTCGCCACGGTCCAGGAAGTCTTCGCGCGCGTCGGGCGGCTCGACCGCGTGGACCTGCTCGTGGACCCCGACGCGCGCGATGCCGTGCGACGCGAACTCGCGGCCTGGCTGCCCGCGTCGGCCCGACCAGAACTGCCGCGCGCGCGCACGCAGCAGGTGGAGAACTTGGTGCGTGCGTTCTCCTTGAACCTGTTGGCGCTGTCGTTCATCGCCATCTTCGTGAGCGCGTTCCTCATCTTCAATGCCGTGGCGCTTGCGGTGGTGCGGCAGCGGCGGGAGATCGGCGTGTGGCGAGCACTTGGCGTCACGCGCGGGCAGGTCGCCGCGCTGTTCCTGACGGAGGGGCTGCTGCTCGGCTTGGCGGGCGGTGTGTTGGGAGCGCTGCTCGGCGCGGTGTTCGCGAACGTGGCGCTCTCGCAGGTGGGCCGGACGCTGCAGTCGTTGTATCTCGTCGCCCACGCCACGCGACTGTGGCTCGAGCCCGCCACGCTGATCACCGGAACCGCCATCGGCGTGGGCTCGGCGCTGCTCTCGGCGCTGGCGCCCGCGCTCGAGGCGGCGGCCACCGCTCCCGGCGTGACGCTTCGCGAAGGCGCGCTGATCGAGGCTCGGCAGCCTCGCTACGGCCGCCTGGCAGCCGCAGGCGGCCTGACGCTGGTCGCGGCGGGTGCCGTGGCTGCCTGGACGCACTTGGCGCGTGCGCCGCTCGGCGGATTCGTCGCGGCGTTCCTCGTGCTGGCCGGCTTCTCGCTCGTGGCCCCGCTCTGGACGCTGCAGGTTTCGCGTGCTGCCGGGCCGCTGGCCCGGCGGCTCGGGATCGCCGCCACGCTCGGCGTGCGCGCCGTGCACGAGGCCGCGGCGCGCGCGAGCGTGGTGATCGCCGCGCTCATGGTGGCGGTGGGCATGCTCGTGGCGCTCACCGTGATGGTGGGCAGCTTCCGCCGCACCGTGGACCTGTGGATCACGCAGACGCTCCGTGGCGACCTGTACGTGGAGTCGGTGGGGCATCGCGCCTCGCAGCGCGCCACATCTCTGCCCGCAGACCTCGTCGCCGGTACGCGTGCCCTCGCCGGCGTTCGCGCGGTGGACACTTACCGCGCGAGCACGATGACGTTGGGCGACCGAGTGGCGAGCGTGGTGGGGATCGAGTTCGCGGTGCAGCGCGACCACGGGCAGCTGGGGTTCGTGGGCGGCGAGGACGCGCGCGCCGTGCTCGAGCGTGCACGGTTGGGCGACGGCGTGGTCGTGACCGAGAGCTTCGCCCACCGCTATCGCGTGCGCGCCGGGGACACCCTGGTACTTCCGGCGGCGCACGGGCAGGTGGTCGTACGGGTCGAGGGTGTGTTCTACGACTACAGCACCGACGCCGGAGCCGTGCTCATGGATCGGGCGCTCTACGCTCGACTCTGGCAAGACGACCGCACCGAGAGCATGGCGCTGTATCTGGAGCCCGACGCCTCCGGCGCCACGGTGCGCGAGGCATTTCTTCGCCTCGCGGGTCCCGACCGCTGGCTGCACGTGACCCCGAACCAGGAATTGCGCCGGCGCGTACTGTCGGTGTTCGACGAGACGTTCCGCATCACCTGGGCGCTTCAGGCGATCGCGATGTTCGTCTCGGTGCTGGGGGTGGTGAGCACGCTTACCGCACTCGTGCTTCAGCGCAGGCGCGAGCTGGCCACGCTGCGTGCCGTGGGCGCCCGCCGCGGCCAGCTGCGCACGCTCGTGCTGGTGGAGAGCGCCGTGCTCGGCGCCGCAGGCTCGCTGCTCGGCTGCTTGGCCGGGCTCGTGCTGGCGTTCTTGCTCGTGCACGTTATCAACCGGCAGTTCTTCGGCTGGAGCATCCAGCTCACGCTCGAGCCCGGCGTGTTCGTCGGAGCCGTGGTGCTCATGACGCTCACCGCCACGCTCGCCGGCCTGTTGCCCGCCCGGCTCGCCACCTCCGGCGCCACGGCCGGTGCGTTGAGGGCGGAATGAGGCCTCGCCCCGTCACGGCGTTGGCACTGCTCGGCCTCGCGCTGGGCGCCGTCGCAGCGGCCCCACCGGTGGCGCTCGACGCGGACGGCTTCCGGCTCGCCGTGCCGCCGTGGGAGTTCGTATTCCCGCAGGACCACGCGGCGCATCCTGCATTCCGCAGCGAGTGGTGGTACTACACCGGTCACCTCCGCGCGGGTGAGCGAACGTTTGGCTACGAAGTGACGTTCTTCCGTGTCGGGCTGCCGGGCGCTCGCGCGATCGACGGCGGCTCGGCGTGGCGCGCACGGCACGTGATCTTCCGCCACCTGGCGCTGTCCGATGACCGCGGCCGGCGCTTTCGCGCGGACGAGCGCGCGGAGCGGCAGGCGCTGGACCTGGCCGGGGCGGACAGCACGCGCTACCTGGTGTGGCTCGGCGACGACTACGCCGGGCTCGAAGCCGACCGCAGCACGCACCGCGTCGTAGCGAAGAGCGGCGACTTCGCGTTCGACCTGCGCATGACGCCAGAGAAACCACCCGTCGTCCACGGACAGCGCGGCGTGAGCCAGAAATCCGCCGGCCCGGGAAACGCCTCGCACTATTACTCGTTCACGCGACTGGCCACGCGCGGTCGGCTGATCGTGGGCGACGACACGCTCGCGGTGGAGGGCCGCTCGTGGATGGACCACGAGTTCTCGAGCGGTTCGCTGCGCGACACGCACGCGGGCTGGGACTGGTTCAGCGTGCAGCTCGCGGACGGCCGCGACCTCATGCTCTACCGCTTGCGCCTGCGAGGCGGCGGGATCGAGCCGCTCTCCTCGGGCACGCTGGTCGAAGTGGACGGCCGTGCACGCCACGTGCCGCTCGAGGCGTTCACGATCGAGCCGACCGGTCTGTGGAGGAGCCCGCGCACCGGCGCGCGCTATCCGAGTGGTTGGACCGTTCGCCTGCCGGGAGAGGCGCTCGAGCTGACGCTTCGTCCGACACTCGCGGACCAGGAACTCGTGGTGGAGAGCATGGGCGGACTCGCTTACTGGGAGGGCCGCGTGCTCGTCTCGGGCCGGAGCGCCGGCCAACCGATCACTGGAGAGGGCTTCGTGGAGTTGACGGGCTACGCGGGACCGACGCCATTCTGAAGGTTGTGCGCTGAAGATTGTGGGTGAGGCTCTGGCGGGCGTTGCCCGGCCTGGCGGTGGCCATCTCGGTTGGACGCCTCTCGGCACGTTCGCTAGGCTGCCGCTCATGTGCCGGCCCCTGATCGCCGCTCTCGTGTCGTGCTCGGTCGTGATGCTCGCGGGCTGTGGCTCCGCTCCGGAGCCGGGCAGCGCGGCTCCACCGCCCGCCGCCGCGCCCGAGCGTCCGGCTTCGAGTTCCGTCACCACCGCCGCGGACACTGTCGGCTCGATCCCCGGCTCGGTCGACGCGCTGTTCGTCTACCGCTTCCGCCAGACCGAGCCCGCGAACAGCGGCACGTTCTCCTACCGCGACCGCGACCTGACGTTCTCGTTCCGGCCGTCGCCCAACGCGCTCTACTTCGCGGTCGAGAACCTGCAGGGCCGGCCGGTGCAGATCGATTGGGATCGCTCGGTCTTCCACGACCCGAATGGCGTGTCCGCGAAGGCGGCGCACTCCTCGACGCGCTGGCGCGATCGGTTCTCGACCCAGGCGCTCACGCAGGTCGTGTCGCAGCAGCGCTACAGCGACTACGTGTTCTCGATCGACGACCTGCTGGATCCGGGAGCCACGCCCGAGACGCAGCTTCGCCGGCCGCTGTTGCCCGAGGATACGAGCGCGCCCACGTACACGGGCAAGAGCTTCGGCGTGGACCTGTTCTTCCTGGTCGAGGGCCAGCCACGCACTTACGCCTTCCGGTTCCAGGTCCAGAGCGTGATTCCGCGCTGAGCGCGCGCATGGCCCGCCGGCCCGCCGCCCTCGCCCGACGGGGCCTGCTGCTTGCTGGCCTGCTGTTGGGTCTCCTCCACGCGCGCGGGGCCGCGGCGCTCGAGTTGCAGTCGCCGCGCTTCACGCGCGAGCAGATGGAGGCGGCGATCGCCGACTCGCCGCCGTTCCGGTTCGTCTATGGCACGCGCGACCCTGCGGCCACGCCGATGTTGCGCGCCCGTGCGCTGGCGCTCGCCCAGCGCGCGTTCGGCCTGGACTCGACGCGCGTCGTGGCGGATCGCGAGGCCGACGAGCGCATGCTCGCGGCAGGCCCCGTCTATCTGCTGGGCGGTAGCCTCGAGAACGAGTGGACGCGACGGCTCGCCGGGGCACTGCCCGTGCGCTTCGAGCGTCAGGGCTTCCGCTGGCAGGGCCGCCTGTACGACCAGCCGCTCGACGCGATCCACTTGTCGTGGCCCAACCCGCTTGCGCCGAATCGCTTCCTGCTGCTATCGGCCGGCAATTCGCCCGAAGCGCTGGCACGGCGCGGCGGCTTCGCATTCGGCGAGGAGGACTGGCGTGTGGTGCGCGCGGGAGAGCTGGTGCGCACCGGTACGTTTGCTCACGATGGCGGACGACCCTGGCGATATGACGCGACGCGCGACCGGGACCGCGAGGCGGAGCGCGAGCGCTATGCGAACACGCTGCGTTCGCTGGCCGGCGCTGGCGTGGTCGTGCGCGCGCCCGCCGGCCTGGCCGGCACCCACCTCGTGCAGGCCGGCTCGGTCGCAGTGCTCGCGCGGCTCGTGCGCCAGGGCTTGCCCGCTCCCGCGGGGAGCACGCCGGTGACACTCACGCTCTATCGCTCGCTCGAGGACAAGGGCGTACACACGCGCGACACGCACGCCGAGCACGTGGCCAGTACTGCCGGCGGCACGGTCGCACACGCGGCGCTCCCGCACGGTCGCGCCGCGCTCGATCTGTGGAGCGTGGCAGCCGTGCGACTCGTCCAGCAGGGCGCCTCGCGCAACTCGCGCTTCCTGCGACCTGCGGCCACGTACTTCGCGGGACGGTTCGAGGGCGAGAGCCTCGATCACTCGCTCGCACGGCTCTACTTCGGCGGGCGGCTGCCCGCGGCGGCGCAGGCGGCGTCGCGCGACGACGCGTGGCGCTCGCCGCTCGTGTGGGTGCCGGTACGCGCGCTGCTGGTGCGCGCGGTGTGGGAGAGCGCGACGGCGCCCTCGCGGCGCGCGGCCCTGCTGGCGCTGTTGCGCGCAGAACCTCCCGGAACGCTCGACAGCCTGTGCCGGGCGGCGGGCGTTCCGCCGCGGCTCGTCGAGCGCCGCTATCGGGCGCTCGCGGATTCGCTGGCGCGCAGCGGCCGGGTCGCCGCGCGCACGCGGCGCGAGCCGTGGCGGCCGGCGCAGGGCTTCCAACGCGGGGTGTGCCTGGCGCACACGGTCGGGCTCGAGCAGGGCTACCTGTCTCGCGAATGCGTTCGCCAGATCGCCCGCGTGCGCGAGGCGGGCGCCGACTGGGTGTCGCTCACACCGTTCGCATGGCTCGCCGATCCGCGGGTGCCGGAGCTCGGGAACAGCACGGAGGCTGGTCCCGACGGCGAGAGCGACGAGGCGGTGTGCGAGGCGGCGGCACGCGCGCGGGACGCGGGGCTGCGCGTGTGGCTCAAGCCGCACTTGTGGACGCGCGGCTGGGCAGGCGAGCTGGCGTTCTCGCCGTCGGGCTGGCAGCGATTCTTCGCGGGCTACGAGGAAGTGCTGATTCACTGGGCACTCCTCGCCGAGCGCGAGGGGCTGGACGGCCTGTTCGTGGGGCACGAGCTCGCCAGCAGCACGGCGACCGACCCCGCGCGCTGGCGCGCGCTCATCGGTGCGGTGCGTCGGGTGTATGGGGGCCTGCTGTCTTATGGCGCCAACTGGGATGAGGCTTCGCGCGTGACGTTCTGGGACGCGCTCGACCTGATCGGCGTGTCGTTCTATGCGCCGCTCTCCGAGCATCCCACGCGCGAGCCGCGAGCACTCCGCCGCGGTGCCGAGCGGGCGCTCTCGGGGCTGGAGACGCTGGCGCGGCGTCACGGGCGTCCGGTGCTGCTCGCGGAGTTGGGCTACCCGGCGAGTGCCGCCGCGTCGGTCCGGCCGTGGGAGGAGCCGCTCGCCGCCGACGATGCCGAGGCTCAGCGAGCCTGCTGGGAGGCCGCCGTCGCGGCATTGGAGCCGTGCGAATGGGTGGCCGGGGCGTTCGTGTGGAAGTGGGGCAGCGCGGCGCGCGTGTCCGATCCGTTCGATCCGCGTGGGCGTCCGGCGGAATCGGTGGTGACGCGGGCCCTCCAGTCGTGGCAGGGTCGGCCGGTCCGCGTGCCCCGCGCCGAGCCCTCGGCGCCGGAGCGCGGCCGACGGAGAGGGAAACGATGAGCGGAAAGGATCCTGCGAAAGACCGGAGCGCACTGGGACGAGCACTCGACCTGCTCGAACGCGTGGGCAATCGGCTGCCCGATCCGGCCACGATCTTCGTGCTGCTGGCGCTGCTCGTGGTCGTGGCCTCGGTGGTGGTGTCGCAGTTGGGCGTGCAGGTGCCGCACCCCAAGGACGGCACGCCGATCCTGGCGGAGAACCTGCTCACGCGCGAAAACGTTCGCCGGATGTTCACGGAAATGGTGCGCAACTTCACCGGCTTCGCGCCGCTGGGACTGGTGCTGGTGGCCATGCTCGGCATGGGCGTGGCCGAGGGCAGCGGTCTCGTGGCGGCTTCGCTGCGCGGATTCGTCACCAGCATCCCGAAGAGCATGCTCACCGCCGCCATCGTGTTCACCGGCGTCAACGCGAACCTGGCGGCGGACGCCGGCATCGTCGTGCTGCCGCCGCTCGCGGGATTGCTGTTCCTGGCGGCGGGACGTCATCCGCTCGCCGGGATCGCCGCGGCGTTCGCCGGCGTGGCCGGCGGCTTCAGCGCGAACCTGTTGCCGAGCCCGCTCGACGCGCTGCTCGCCGGACTCACGCAGAGTGCGGTGGACGCCTCGCGGCTCCTGCCGGGTTACTCGGTGGGCATCCTCGGCAACTGGTACTTCCTTATCGTGTCCACGTTCCTGCTGACCGGCGTGGGCACTTGGGTCACGGACCGGATCGTGGAGCCGCGTCTGGGGCCGTGGCGGGGCGAGTCCGCGGCCCGCGAGGAGAATGACCCACGCGAGCGACCCGCGCTGCGCGCCGCGATCGTGGCGGCGCTGCTCTGCCTCGGCCTTTTCGCCGTGTTGACCCTGGCGCCGTGGGCGCCGCTGCGCCTGTCGGAGGCGACCGGGCTCGATGCCTACAAGCCGCTGCTCGAGAGCATGGTCGTGCTGGTGATGGTGTTGTTCCTGGTGCCGGGTCTCGCCTATGGCTGGGTGGCGGGCAGCATCCGCAACGATCGCGACGTCATGCGCATGATGGCGGACAGCATGTCCGCGATGGGCACCTACATCGTGTTGGCGTTCGTGGCCGCACAGTTCGTGAACTGGTTCGCGTGGTCCAACCTGGCGGCCATCCTCGCCATATCCGGCGCGCAGGCGCTCAAGTCGATCGGCCTGGGGGGTCCGTTGCTGCTGGTGGGGTTGGTGCTCGTGACGGTGTTCCTGGACATGTTCACGGCGTCGGCGTCGGCCAAGTGGGCCACCATGGCGCCGCTGTTCGTGCCGATGTTCGTCCTGCTCGGCTTCACGCCCGAGGGCACGCAGGTGGTGTATCGCATCGGGGACTCCACCACGAACATCATCACGCCGCTCATGCCCTACATGCCGTTCATCCTGGCGTACGTGAAGCGCTACGACCCCAGGGCCGGCATCGGCACCGTGATCGCCATGATGATCCCGTACTCGGTGGCGTTCCTGATCACGTGGGTTCTGCTGCTGCTGGCGTGGGGCGCGCTGGGCTGGCCCATCGGCCCCGGCGTGGGGCTCTACCTCAAGTGACAGGTGGTGCCGAGCGGCCCACGCACCGGCGCCCCGGAGAGGTTTTTTCTCCGGGGCGCCGGTAGTTTCGGTTCGGCCGGGCCGTGCCCGGAGAGTGTGAGTTCAGCGAACGTCCACTGCCCCGGACGGTCCGCCCGGACGAGCCGGCGGGGCCGCGGGGTCCGCGCTCCGACTGGCATCCAGCGCGCGGCGGATGCGGGCCCGCGTCTCGAGCAGGTGGGCGCGCGTGTTGTCGCCCATGGGTCCTTCGGCCGCGAGCGCACGCGCGCAACGGGAGTCCACGCGCGTGAGCGTCAGCCGGGCCAACGCTCGTGCGTCGTCCGGAGCCGCTGCGGGCGGATCCACCACGAACATGGCCATCCGATCCACGAAGGCGCGCTGCAGTTCGCGCCGCGTGTGCGGGCCCTCCAGCGGCCGGATCGCCGCCGGGGAAGCACCGCCCACCTCGCCCCAGATCGAGCGCGTGAGTTTGTCGAAGTGCTCGGCGACGCGATAGGCGGTCGCCGAACGCGTCTCCTGCTCGCGCAACCGGGCGAGCAGCGCGGGCGACGTGACCGCGTTCATGAGCGTGCTTTGGATCGCCAGCACCCGGTCGTTCCAGCCGTAGTCATGCCGGCCAGCGAATGTGCTGCCCGGCCCCATGCCCCAGTGCGACCAACGATTCGGGGGCATGCGCTCGAGCAGCGCGCCCGGCGCCGCCATCGCATCGCTCGCCCAGACGCGCTGCGACAGGAAGTCCATCGCCTCGCGCTGGCGCGCCGCCGGCACCGGGTCCACCGGGTCCTTCTCGCCCGGCTGCCCGCGCTCGACGCGCGACATGTACGAGCCGCCCACGTACTTGACGGCCATGCCCGCCGCGATCGCGAACTGCTGCGCCATGCTGTCCATGGCGCGGCGCAGCGCGGTCAGGTCGCCCGAGCGGCCGACCACGCGTTCCTCCAGGCTCGGCGAGCGCCACAGCTTCGCGATGTACGCGGTGCGGTCCTTGGCGAACTGCAGCGGATCGTCGCCCAGGTCGTAGATGT
Organism: uncultured bacterium; assembly: GCA_964418975.1. Lineage (GTDB taxonomy): Bacteria > Eisenbacteria > RBG-16-71-46 > RBG-16-71-46 > RBG-16-71-46 > JAIOPA01. The sequence continues at coordinate 39,489 of CAYQNV010000031.1, forward strand.
TCGAGCGCGGGTCGGGGGCGTCGGCCGGGTAGGTGTCTTCGTCGGTCGAGTACTCGTGGCCCGGCTGCAGCGATTCGTCCGCGATCTTGCGAGCGAACGCATAGTCCGCCTCGGCGTTGTCGGCGCCACTCGCCGAGTAGCCGTAGCGGATCGCCCACACGTCGTAGGTGCCGGCCGTGGTCGTGTACCAGTCGCCCTGCTTCGCGCGCGAATAGTCGATGTTCGGGCTCGGGTACTCCATGACCGAGGAGTAAAGGCCGCGCGTGCCCGTGAACGACTGGTCCTGGAGCTGCACGTAGGGCGTGCTCGTGCTGGAGCGGAAGTTGTGCCGCAGGCCGAGCGCGTGGCCCACCTCGTGCAGCGTGGCCCACTCCACCGCCGTGCGCAGGAACGCGTCCGGCACCGGGCTGCCGGGCTCGAGCGAGCCGTCCATGAGCAGCGCCAGGTGCTGCAGCTCGCCCGCGCCGGCGAGCGCATCGCCGGCCATGCACAGTTGGTCGAGTTTCATGCCGGGGGGGAGGTGCTTGAGCGCATTCTCCGGCAGCGCGCTCTCGGCGATGGCCTCCGGACCGGCGAAGCGGCGGTAGCTGTTCGCGTAGTTCTGGAACATGCTCGCCTCGAACAGGATGTCCGAGTCGAAGATCTCACCCGTGCGCGGGTCCACGCGCGACGGCCCGATGGCGCCGAAACTCGGGTCGTTCGACGTGATCCAACGGATGGTGCTGTAGCGCACGTCCTCGGGATCCCAGTCCGCGTCGTCCTTGGGGGGATCCTTGGCGAGGATGGCGTTCTTGAAGCCGGCCAGCTCGAACGCCTTCTGCCACTTCTCGACGCCCGACTTCACCCACGGGCGGAACTTGTCCGGGACGGTCCAGTCGATGTAGTAGACGATCGGCTTCACGGGCTCGGACAGCGCCGCCGTGGGATCCTGCTTCTCGAGCCGCCAGCGGTGGATGTTGCGAAGCCAGAAGTTCTCCTTCTCGTCCCGGCCAAAGTCCTTCGTGGCATCCAGGAAGTAACCCACGCGATTGTCGGCGTAGCGCACCGCCATGGGTTTCGCGGGCAGGCGCGAGAACGAGTAATGCACGCCGACCGGGATGTAGCGGTTGTCCGGCACGGCCTCGAGGTTCAGTCGCGTGCGGTCGTTCGGCGAGTAGGTGAGCGTGGCCTCGAGCTCGGTGTTGTCGGGGAACGTCTTCAGGCTCCCCAACGTGGAGCGCTCCTTGTCGAAGCGCACGGACACGTTGCCGAACGAGTTCTTGAGCCCTTCGCTCAGGTCGGTGACGTCGGAGAGCAGCAACGCCGTCAAGTCGATGAGCACCGCCTTGGACGAATCCTGCTCGCTCTCGATCTTGAACGACTGCACAGGCGAGTTCGGGATGCTCAGCTCGCGCGCCTTGTCGATGGGCGTGTCCTTCGGCGAGCGGAGCCACGTGTTCACGTGCACCAACAGCACGCGGTCCCCGTGGCGCTCGAACTGCATCATGCGGTCGTCGAGCGGCAGGCCGCCCAGCACGAAGTTGGAACCGATACCGCGCGACAGGCTGGCCACGTAGAGGAACGGCTGGCCGAGTTGCTCCTTGGAGAGCTCCAGGTAGACGTTGTCGCGCTTCTTCCACAGCGTGAAGAAGCCCTTCTGCTGCTCGGCGTCCTTGGTGAGCTTGGACCACTCGCCGAACGGCTTGTCCGAAGCGCCGCCTGCCGCGGAAGAGGAAGCGGCAGCGCCGGGCTTGCCCTTGCCCTTCGGCTTGTCGGCGGCGGTGGCGGTGGACGCCACACCCAACAGCGCGAGTATCACGACGAGTCGGTGCAGCAAGAGGCAGCGCATCGGGGAAGCACTCCTCGGCCAGCGTTCCTAGGGGGAGCGCCGGTGGGGTCGGGAGGGACCGGCCGCGACCCGCGTGCGGGACATCGACCGGGGGACAGGGACAGCACGACGACACCTGTGATTCGCACAAGATAGGCGAGCGTTTGCGCGGGCCCAATCCGACCGAGACGGGCGCGGCATTCGCGCGGACCGGCGGGCGACTCGGGCGCCAGGCGCTCCTCAGACCCGCCCGTCGCGGGGACCGCCGCACTCGGGGGAATCCCGTGCGCCGGGAGAGGGGCGTTCGGGCATCGTGGTCGCCCCGCGGGTCGTCGCCGCGCGCTTCACGAAATCCCCCCATCGATTCCACGAGAGGCGCCCCATGCTCCTGCACGTGTTCCGGCTGCAGCGCGGTTCCGCCGCACGCAAGCTCTTCCGGCTTCTCGCCCTGTCCCTGCTCACGCTGGCCCACCCCGCGGCGGCCGCCGGCCGGCCGATGCACGTCGGGGCGCACGAGGCGGCCACCGACACCGCCAAGGCGGCCGCCACGCCAGCGAGCCCCCCGAAGGACGAGACCGCCTGGTTCGTGAACCAGCCGCACGGCCCGGCCGACACGGTGCGCTTCGAGGTGCACGAAGGCACGTGGATGTCGGTGGACGTGAGTCCGGACGGACGCACGCTCGTGTTCGACCTTCTCGGCGACCTCTACACGCTGCCGCTCGAGGGCGGCGTGGCGAAGCGGATCACCTCGGGCCCAGCCTGGGACTACGGGCCGCGCTGGTCGCCCGACGGCCGGCGGTTGCTGTTCACGAGCGACCGCGGCGGTTGCGACAACGTGTGGGTGGCCGACGCCGCGGGCACGAACCCGCGGCCGGTCACGCGCGAGAAGCTGGTCATGAACCAGGGGGCGTGGAGTCCGGACGGTGAATGGGTGGTGTGCAAGAAGCGGCTCACGGACTACAGCTCGCTCGGCACCGCCGAGCTGTGGATGGTGAACGTGCGCGGCGGAGCGGGCGTGCAGATCACCGCCAAGGGCGAACTGCCCGAGGCGGGCGAGCCGGTGTTCTCGCGCGACGGACGCTACGTGTACTTCAGCGCGCGGCCCAGCCGCTATGCCTACGACCGCAATGTGTACGCCGGCATCTACCAGATCCGTCGCTGGGACCGCAGCACGGGCGAGTCCACCACGCTCACCGACGGCTTCGGCGGCTCGTGCCGGCCGGTGCTCTCGCCCGACGGCCGCTCGCTCGCATTCGTGCGTCGCGACCGGTTGAAAACCGAGCTCGGACTGCACGACCTGGAACGTCGCACCGAGCGCATCCTGTGGAACGGGCTGGACGACGACCTGATGGAGAGTTTCGCATTCAACGGCGTCTATCCGAACTTCGCGTTCACGCCCGATGGCCACTCGATCGTGGTGAGCGGCGGCGGGCAGCTGAACCGCGTGGATGTTGCGACCGGCGCAGTGCGCCCCATCCCGTTCACCGCCAGCGTGGAGCAGGCGATCACCAGGGCGCTGCGTTTCCCGCGCGACATCGCGAGCGAGACGTTCCGTTCGCGCATGCTGTCCTGGCCCACGTGGAGCCCCGACGGCAGGAGCGCGGTGTTCTCTGCGGTGGGCAGCCTGTGGAGCGTGGTGCTGCCGAAGGGCTCGCCCCGCAAGCTGGCGACGTCGGGCGGGCTCGCCTACGCGCCCGCCTGGTCGCGCGACGGCCGCCGACTCGCCTACGTGTCGTGGAACGACGCCGAAGGCGGGCACCTGTGGACCATGGCGCCTGGCGGCGGCGGCGCACGGCGGCTCACGACGGTGCCGGGCCAGTACGCCAACCCGGCGTTCTCGCCCGACGGCTCGCGCATCGTGTTCATCCGTGGGGACAACGCCCCGTTCCGCGGGCGCGACCTGGGGGACGAGAGCGCGGTCGAGGTGGTGTGGGTGGCGGCGAACGGCGGAACGGTGCACCGCGTGACCGACCTGCCGAGTCGCGGCCCCGCCCGCCGCATGCCGCGCGTGTTCTGGGACCCCAAGGGCGAACGCATCTTCTACACCGAGACCCAGTACCCCGCGCCGTCGCAGGAGAAGACCAGCCTCTACTCCATCCGGCTCGACGGCACCGACAAGGTGGAGCACTTGAAGTTCAAGTTCGCGGAGGAGGTCGTGCCTTCTCCCGACGGCAAGTGGGCCGCGTACACCGAACAGTTCAACGCCTACCTGACCGCGCTCCCCCAAGCGGGACGCCGTACGCTCGAAATCGGCGGCGAGGACGGCCCCGTCCCGGTCAAGAAGTTCACCGCGGATCAGGGCGCCGAGTGGGTGAACTGGGCGGAGGGCGGCCGCAGCATCACCTGGTCCTACGGCCCGAACTTCTACCGCGTAAAGTTGGATTCCGTGCTGGCCTTCTGGGACCGGCGCTCGCTCGAGGACGGCGCCAAGTCGGTGCCTCCCGTGCCCGGAGCGGCGAAGGACACCACCAAGGCCGCGGCGGCGACGCGCGTGCCGACCGACACGATCGACGTGGCGCTGTGGCTGCCGCGCGCCAAGCCGACCGGCACCTATGCCTTGACCGGCGGTCGGCTCGTGACCATGCGCGGCGACGAGGTGGTGGAGGACGGCACCATCGTGGTCGAAGGCGACCGGATCACCGCGGTGGGGCCGTCGTCACAGGTAAAGGTGCCGGCAGGGGCGAGGACGTTCGACTGCCGCGGGAAGACGCTCATGCCGGGCATGATCGACACGCATGCGCACCTGCACTACAACACGCTCGACATCCTGCCCGAGCAGCAGTGGTCCTACTGGTGCAACCTGGCGTTCGGCGTGACCAGCACGCACGATCCCTCGGCCAGCAGCTACGCCGTGTTCACCCAGTCCGAGATGGTCGAGGCCGGGATCGCGCGCGGGCCGCGCACGTGGTCCACCGGCTACATCCTCTATGGCGCCGACGGCGCAGGGAAGGCCACGGTCAACAGCCTCGAGGACGCGCGCCATCACCTGCGCCGCATGAAGACGCTGGGCGCGTTCTCGGTCAAGAGCTACATGCAGCCGCGCCGCGAGCAACGCCAGTGGATCATCGAGGCGGCGCGTGCCGAGTCCATGCTGGTCGTGCCCGAGGGTGGCGGAAATCTCGAGATGGACCTGTCCTTTGTCGTGGACGGTCACACCTCGAACGAACACGCGCTGCCGGTCACGCCGCTGCGGGACGACGTCGCGCAGCTATTCGGCAAGAGTGGCACGGTCGAGACGCCCACACTGCTCGTGGCGTACGGCGGGCTCTCCGGCGAGCACTGGTTCTACCAGCACCACGAGCCGTGGAAGCACGAGAAGCTGCTGCGCTTCCACCCGCGCGGGCCGCTCGACGCACGCTCCATCCGCCGGCCGGTCATGAGCGTGGACGGTGACTGGCACCATTTCAAGGTGGCCGAGGGTTGCAAGCGCATTCTCGACCGCGGTGGCAAGGTGAGCCTCGGGGCGCACGGCCAGCTGCAGGGTCTGGGGCCGCACTGGGAGCTGTGGGCGCTCACGCAGGGCGGCATCTCCAACCACGACGCGCTCCGCTGCGCCACGTTCACCGGCGCGTGGGAACTGGGCATGGATCGCGACCTCGGCAGCCTCGAGGTGGGCAAGCTCGCCGACCTGCTCGTACTGGATCGCGATCCGCTCGAGCGCATCCAGAACAGCGATTCGATCCGCTGGGTGGTGAAGAACGGCGAGGTGTTCGAAGGGGACACCATGCGCCAGGTGTGGCCGGTGGAACGCGAGCGGCCGCGCTTCACGTTCCAGACGCTGGGCGGCGGTGAGCCCAAGGCGACGCCGATGCCCTGATGAGCGACATGCCCGCTCGACGCAGGCGCAGGCGCCGGTAAAGGTCGGAGAGCCCCGCGCCGGCGTAGAGCAGCACGAGGGGTTCGGCCGGCACGCGCATGCGCAGCGCGCCCCAGAACACGAGCGAGCCCGCGGTGAACACGACGATCACCCAAAATGGCAACAGCTGGAAGTGACGCCGCGTCCAGCGCGCCGTGCGCACGAGCCCCCACAGCGCGCACGGCAGCACGACCAGCGACCACAGCAGCAGCGGGTCCAGGGCGGCGAGCAATCGATCGGGCAGCGAGCCCGTGCGGTACCAGCGCCCCGTGCTCTCGGTGAGCGCGGTGAGTCGCCAGAAGCGCGAGAACTTCGCCCACGCGATCACCGGCCAGTCGCGCCAGCGCGACAGGCCGAACGCGATCGCCTCGGCGCTCGCCAGGCGATCCACTTGAACCTCCGACTTGTTGCGGAACCGGCTCGCCCAGGGCTCATGTCCCGCCGTGCTGATGGCATTGCCGCGGAGCGCCGGATCGTCCCACACCAACGCATTGTTGGCGTCGAGCAACGTGCGCCCACCGCCGGTGCTGATGGGCACGAACTCGTGCAGCACGATCGCGTTCCGTGCTGTCCACGGCGCGATGGCGAGCGCCACGCCCAGCAGTAACAACGCCACCTGACGCGTGCGGTCCGAGGGACGCACGGTGAGGCCGAGCGGTCCCCAGGCCCACAGCGCCACCAATACCGGGAGCGGCATCGCGGTGGGGCGCGTGAGGCAGGCGATGCCCCACAGGAGTCCCGCGCCGAGCGCGCGCCCGGGACGTGGCGTCTTCAACCACTCGACGCTGGCGAGCAGCGCGACGAGCACGGTGACGCAGAACAGGCTCTCGGTCAGCAGGTAGCCGGAGAAGAACACGAGCAGCGGGTGCACCACCGCCAGCCAGCCCGCGATGCGGCCCACCGGCGAGCCGAACATGGCGCCGCCGAGTGCGCGCACCAGCACCGGAACGAGCGCGCCGAGGACACACTGCAGCATGAGCGCCGCGAAATAAACGTGACCGGTGAGACGATAGACCAGACTCACGAGCCAGGGCAGGGCGGGCGCCTTGGCGGTGGGGTAGAGCGTTCCTTCCGCGGTGAACTGGAAGCCCATCCCGCGTGCCAGGTTCCAGCCGATGTCGTCATAGGCGATCGAGTCCGACGAGGGCTGCGCCGAGAAGCGATGCACGACCAATACGTAAACGACGCGCAGGAGCAGCGCCGCCGCGAACATGGCCCACACCTCGCCGGAGGGCATCGGGAGCCGTCTCCGGGGGGCTCGGTCCCGTCCCGAGGGAGTCTCCGCCGCGCGCTGGATCATGTGGACCATGTTAGCAGCGCCCGGCGGCCCTCGGGCGGGCGCGGGACTGCCGCGGACGCGAAAACCGGCGTCGGGCACCGCCCGGCACCGCAAGCTGCCCTGAAGCGGCCATCTCGCGCGTGCGACCTGCAAGCTGGGGAATCCCGCGACAGGCAGCTCCACTTCGCAAACCCCGCTCGATTCGGGCTGGTTTCGCGGGTTCGCGCGCGAGGCGTCGGGGCGTTGGGCGCTGGCGTGCCGATTGCTTTCGTTCGACCTCGAGCGAAGCGGATCAGCGACCGTCACCGGCACGGAAGCGTGCCTTACGGCGGGTGCGGCAGCCGGGCTCGAGGAGAATCGAGACATGGATCACTACATCCCCAAGCGGCGAATCCCCGTCGCGTACTGGAGCGCCGACACCGGGGCGGCCGAAGGCCAGATCTTCCTCGACCTCGACCCGTCGGGCAGCCGTCACCAGACGATCCTCGCCAAGCTCAACTCACCGTCGCGTTTCCTGCCCGTGGCCACGGGACCGGACGGCCGGATCGAGCTCGTCAGTCGCGTGCGATTGCTGAGACTCGTGCCGGGTCCGGACGTGCTCCACAGCGACGTGTTCACGCGCGGCTTCACGCCGTCGCGTGAGGAGGATGCGGAAGTATGGCTGACCGACGGCAGTTCGGTTACAGGACGCGTCTGGATGCCTCTGGAGCGACCGACCCAGCGCATCTCCGACTTCATGAACCAGCGGGGACGGGAGTTCTTCGTCTTGCTGCGGGGTCGCGAAGTGCAGCTGGTGAACGCGGTGGCGGTGGCGCGGATGTCTGTCGCGGAAAGCGCCGGCGCTCCCCTCACCTCCCTCGCTTCCCGGATGGGGGAAGCGGTTCCGATCTCATGAGTCGTTGACGGCGGCGCCCCATTGGCGCCAGGTCGACCCGCCTTCGAGCGGGTGACGCGGGTCGTGAGGGACCCGCATGAACCGGCGATCAGGAACCGGACTCCGAGTCCGGCCTGGTCGCCGGGTGCTATTTGTGGCGCATGATTGCGCCCCGTTGGAAAAGAAATTCATCACACCCTGCGCCATGATTCGGTAGAATTCTGATGCCGCGCCGTCGCTGCATGGCCGGTGGCTCCCCTCCCGCAAGCTGCGAGCAGGACTCCCCATGACGTTCGCCAGGCTCTTCGCCCTCTACCGGCGCCACTTCCAGGACCATCGCCGTGAGCGTATGTTCCTGGCTTCCGTCTGCTTCCTCGCGACCTTCGGGCTCGCACGCGCGGTCACCCACCTGGGGCGAGGACAATCCGACCCGTTCGCGGTCGTGATCGGTTCGACCCACGTCCACCACCTGGTGTGGGGCATCCTGCTCCTACTGGTCGTGGGCTACCTGTGGCTGATCCAGATCGGGAGCGGCCTGCATGGCTCGTCAGTACGGCTCGGGCGCCTGACCGCATTGCTCTACGGCGCCGGCGCGGCGCTCACGCTCGACGAGTTCGCGCTCTGGCTTCATCTCGAGGACGTCTACTGGGAGCAACAGGGTCGCGCGAGCCTCGACGCCGTGGCTTTGTTCGGGGCCCTGGTCTCGGCGGGGCTGTGGGGCGGGCCATTCCTACGTGCGGTCGGGCGGCAGGTGGCGAGGCCGTTTCGGCGGCTGCCCGGGATCGCACCGGCGGATCCCTGTGAGCCGAAGGTCGAGCCTGCGCTCGAGCCCTGACGCCGTCTCCCATTCTGCTTGGCGCCAGGGGTCCAGTGGCTCGGGACCGACGCTTTGCCGCGCCCCCGGCCACGCGCTACGGTGGCCTGCATGACCTCGCTTCGCGTGGCGTTCGTCCAAGGCCGGCCGCGGTTCGGGCGCACCGAGTGGAACCTGGACCACGGGCTGGCGCTGGCGCGTGCCGTCGAGGCCGAACTGGTGGTGCTGCCCGAACTGTGGTCCACCGGCTACGTATTCTCGTCGCACGCCGAGGTCGCGGCGCTCGCCGAGGACGCGCAACGCGGGCCGACGGCGCGCAGGCTCGCCGCTGCCGCGCGCCGCGAGAAGCGCCACTACATCGCGGGGTTCGCCGAGGTTGCGCGCGGGCGCTTCTACAACAGTGCGCTGTTGGTGGGCCCGCGCGGCGTGACGGCGGTGTACCGGAAGCTGCACTTGTTCGAGCGCGAACAGGAGTGGTTCTCGCCCGGGGACCTGCCGCTCGCCGTGCATCGCGTGGGGCCGGCGCGCGTCGGGATGCTCATCTGCTTCGACTGGCGCTTCCCCGAGGCGGCGCGCGTGCTGGCATTGCAGGGTGCGGACGTGATCGCGCATCCCTCGAACCTGGTGTTCCCGAACGCGCAGGAGGCCATGCGCGTGCGAGCACTCGAGAACCGCCTCTACACCGTGACCGCGAACCGCACCGGCACGGAACGACGCCCGGGCGGCACCGTGCCGTTCACGGGCCGGAGCCAGGTGGTGGACCCGGACGGGCAGGTGGTGGTGCGTGCGGGAAAGACCGAGCAGGTGGCGAGGGCCGTGGACTGCGACCTCTCGGCCACCCGGCGCAAGCACCTCACGTCGCGAACGCCGCTGTTCTCGAACCGCCGCCCGGAGCACTACCGGCGCCTCGTCGCGCGGGGGTGAGTGGCGAGCGCGGAGCGTCCATTGAGGCCAGTTGCTCGACCCCGAGCCGAGCCCTCAGACTGCATCGCCGACGTCGGCCCTCTGACCCCTCGCTCCAACTCGTCATCCCGGAGGCTTCTCGCGTGTCTTCCCCTGTCGCCATCACCGGCTCGCGCGAGCGAGAGCTCGCCGACCTGATCGAGCGGTTCGTGTCCGAGATGCAACCGCTCGAACTGCAGCACAACCAGGCGTTCTGGCTCGCGAACACCACCGGTGAGGCGCGCCACGAGGAGGAGAGCGCGCGGCTGGACGCCGCCATGCGCATGATCCTCGCGCGCGGCGAACCCTACGCGCTGCTGTCGCGGCTCCGGGAATCCGGCCCGCTCGCGGACCCATTGCTCGACCGTCAGCTCACGTTGCTCCACCACGCGCACCGGGCGCGGCAGCTCCCGCCCGAGATGATCGAGCGGCAGGTGAAGCTGGAGAAGTCGCTCGAGAGTCGCTTCAACCAGTTCCGCGCGCAGCTCGACGGCCGCGTCGTCACCGACAACGAACTGGTGGACCTGCTGCGCGACTCCACCGACCTGGCGCTGCGTCGGAGAGCGTGGGAGGCGAGCAAGCAGATCGGCCCCGAGATCGAGGCAGATCTCCTGTCGCTCGTGAAGCTGCGCAATGAGGGCGCCCGGCTGCTCGGATTCGCGAACTACTACTCCATGTCGCTCGAGCTGGACGAGTTGGACGAGCACGAGCTGTTCGAGTTGTTCGACGAACTCGAGCGCGAGACCACGCCGCTGTGGAAGGACTACAAGGCCGCGCTCGACCGCCGGCTGGCGCAGCGCTTGGGCGTGGCCGAGGACTCGCTTCGACCGTGGCACTACGCCGACCCGTTCTTCCAGGAGGCGCCGCCCGCCGAGGTGAGCTTGGATCCGTTCTACGCAGGGCAGGATCTGGTCGCGCTCACCGAGCGCTACTTCGCGGCGGTGGGATTCCACATCCACGACTTGGTCCAGCGCTCCGACCTGTTCGAGCGGCCCGGCAAGTGCCAGCACGCGTTCTGCATGAGCATGGACCGCGCCGGCGATGTGCGCGTGCTGTGCAACGTGCGGCCGACCGAGCGCTGGATGGGCACCATG
>CAYQNV010000032.1:0-26956 GCA_964418975.1 uncultured bacterium
GGATGCTTGTCGGGCCCGTAATGCTCGAAACCCGCGAGCGCGCGGAGAAGCAACAGCGAGGCGAGCGCCAGCAGGCTCAGGCTTGCGGCCGCGGGCCAGCGCGGGCCTTTCGCCGGCACGAGGACGACGAGCGCAGCAGCCAGCGCGGTGAGGCACAGCGAGCCGACGATCCCCGGCAACGGCGCCCCCGGCAGCATGGCCCACCAGCTCAGGCTGTGCTCGCCCGGCCAACCGAGCGGGAGTGCGCGCACCACCAATCCAGCAAGGAGCGCCGCAAGAAGCACGCCGTGCGACGCCACGCGCGGCAGCGAGCAGGACCACAGCACCGCGGCCAGCGAGAACAGCGCCGGCCAGCCGAGCGCGTAGCCCAGCGCGGCCAGTCCCTGCTTCAGGTCGTGCGGGCCGCTCGCGAGCGCCGCCGCCGAGGCCGCGGCCGAAACACCCCAGGCCAGCGCCTGCCCGCGTTCGAAGACGCGTTCGTCGGAGTGCACGAGGCTCGCCGCAAGGCCGGCCACGAGCCGCATGCCGAGTGGCAGCAGCGCCACCCACAGCGCGGTGAGGAGCGGGGCCCGGGTGAACCGCTCGAGCAGTGCACCGAGGCCCGCCGGGAGCGCGCGCGCGAGCGTACCCGCGGCGTCGCCCGTGGCCACCGACTCGAGCGCGCCCGGCACCAGCAGCGCCGCGAGCAGCGAGGCGAGTGAGACGGCCAGCGTGCTCCAGGCTCGCTCACGACCCAGCGCGCCGCCGAAGTGCCCTGCGAGCGTCGTCATGCGGCGCAGGGTGGCGTATGCCGGGCGCGGCTGCCAACCTGCGCGCTCGCGCTGGTCCCGCCCCGCTCCCCCGGAGACTCCGATGCCGACCGCGATGTCGAAACGGATACCGAAGCCGATGCCGCGAACGCGACTTCTCGCACTCGTGTTGTGCCTGGCGTGCGGTGTGCTCGCCGCTCCGAGCGCCGCGGCGAAGCGAGCACTATTCGACGCAGCGCACGGTGAGCAGGCTGGCAACGCCGACTGGGTAGTGGATGACCAGCGGCCCACTCCGCAGCCCCCCGAGCGCGGCATCAGAGCAAAGACGCCCGGGACGTGGTGGACCGGCGCCATCTCCACCTGGGGGGTGGAACTCGTGAAGCGCGGTTACGCCGTGCGCACGAACTCCCGGCCGTTCACGTACGGAAACGCCGCCAACACGTTCGACCTGTCGCGATTCGACGTGTTGATCGTGCCCGAGCCCAACCGGCCGTTCACCCATCCCGAGGCCGCCGCCATCCTCGCGTTCGTTCGCGCCGGGGGTGGCCTCGTGGCGGTGGGCGACCACGCCCGCTCCGATCGCGATCGCGACGGCTGGGACTCGCCGCGCATCTGGAACGCGCTCGACCCCACGCGCGCACTCGGCGTGCACTGGGCGGCAGCCGGCGAGCCCGTCTCGAACATCACGCAGACCTCTCGCAATGTCAGCACGGCGCCGGACGACCCGATCGTGCGCGGGCCGGCGGGCGTGGTGCGCGCGCTCGCGTTCCATGCCGGCACCACGCTGTCACTGGACCGCGCCGCGAATCCCAGCGTGCGCGGGCACGTGTGGATGAGCGGTACACCGCGTCATGCGGAGCGCCGGGTGCTGGCCGCCTCGGCCCGCTACGGCCGCGGGCGGGTGTGCTTCCTCGGCGACAGCTCGGTGATCGACGACGGCTCGGCCAACCCGGGCAACCGGAACATCTACGACGGTTGGAACGAAGCGGGCGGGTCGAATGGCGTCTGGGTGCTGAACGCGACGCTGTGGGTGACGCGGGGGAACTGATCGCCGCTCGCCCGGTGCGCCGTGCCGGCCCGGTGCGCCGGCGCGTGCGATGACGTAGCGCGCGCCCCCGGAGACTTGATACGCTGATGTGCTATCGCCTGCCCCGGCTAGGCCTTCCGCGGCTCCGGCCGGCTCAACGCCGCCGCACGACATCCCGAGGCCCGATGCATCGCCCCATTCCCGCCTTGCTGCTCGCCCTTGCGATCCTGGTCGCACTGGCCACACCCGCCACCGCCACCAAGCGCGCGCTGTTCGACAACTTCCACGCCGAGCAGGCCGGGAACGCGGACTGGGTGATCGACAACAACCAGCCCACGCCGGCCCCGGCGCAGGAGTTGATCGTGCCCTCGACGCCACGCACCTATTGGACCGGCGCGATCTCGTCATGGGGCGTGGACCTGGTGAAGCGCGGCTACACCGTCACCATCAACAATGCCGCGTTCACGTACGGCGTGGCGGCCAACCCGCTCGACCTCGCCAACTTCGATGTGCTGATCGTGCCCGAGCCCAACACGTTGTTCAGTGGTTCGGAGTCCGCCGCGATCCTGGCGTTCGTGCACGGCGGCGGCGGGCTGATCGCCGTGGGCGACCATCACATCTCCGATCGCAACAACGACGGCTTCGACTCGCCGATGATCTGGAACGCGCTGGACCCCTCCCGCCTGCTCGGCGTGCACTGGGGCACCGCGGGCGACGCCAACACGAACATCGTACAGACCTCGACCAACCTGAACCCGGCGCTCTCGGACAGCATCACGCACGGGCCCGAGGGCGTTGCACCCGGGCTCGCGTTCCATAACGGCACCACGTTCAGCATCTTCCCCGCGGACAATCCCAGCGTGCGCGGCGAGGTGTGGATGACCGGCGTGCCGCAGACCAGCACGACGAGCATCATGGCCGCGTCCAGCCGTTACGGCAGCGGCCGCGTGTTCTTCCTGGGCGACAGCTCGCCCATCGACGACGGCAGTGCCAATCCCGGCAACAGCAACATCTTCGATGGCTGGGCCGAGATCGCCGACAGCGTGCTGGTGATGAACGCCACGCATTGGGCGACGCGACGCGACCCGCCGCCCGAGGACCTGACGGCGCCGAGCATCACACTCACGTCGCCGATCGGTGGCGAGACGTGGAACATGGGCAGCGCGCACGACATCACGTGGGACGCGTCGGACAACGTTGCCGTGGACTCGGTGAACGTGGACTGGTCGTCGCACGGTGCCACGGGACCGTGGCAGCCGATCGCGCACGGACTCGTCAACGACGGCACTCATATGTGGACCCTGCCCGCCTCGCCCACCGACAGCGCGCTCGTGCGCGTGACGGCGTTCGATCCGAGCGGCAACAGCACCACACGCACGAGCCCGGCGCTGTTCCGGATCGTGGACCCCAACCTCGGCGTGGGCGACACCCGCCTCGCAGTGCTGGCGCTCGCGCCACCGCGGCCGAACCCTGCGCAGGCTGCGACGCTGCTCGGGTTCTCGCTACCGGAGGCAGGCGAGGCACGATTGGAGATCATGGACGTGAGCGGTCGGCGCGTGTGGGCGCGGCGCGAGACGCTGGCCGCGGGCGCGCAGGTGTGGAGGTGGGCCGGACTCGACGCGACCGGGAGCACCGCCGGTCCGGGGCTCTACCTGGTGCGGCTCACGACGCCATGGGGCGCGCGGACGACGCGGCTGGCCTGGGTGAAGTGAGCACTTCCCATGTTGCCGGCCTCCGGCCAGCGCTGATGGGCGCGTCGGGCCGCTCCTGACCGGGAGTCATCTCGTGGTCGGGACCGGCCGATAACCCGGGGACCCAAGGAGGTCCCCCATGTCCCGACGACTCTGTTCCGCGCTGCTCGCGGCGATGCTCGCCGCCGGCTGCGCCGGTCCCACGAAACTCGCCGAGCGCAGCGAACAGAAGTTGGCCGGCGGCGACATCTGGCGCGCCTGGCAGCTCGCCACCCGAGCACTCGACCGTGAGCCCATGAACCCGCGTGCGCGCGAGGCGGCCACCGCCGCCGGCCGCGTGATCGCCGACGACTGGCAGCGCCGCATTCACGCGCTCGCCGATGTGGACAGCGTTCGCTCCGCGGAGCAGGTGCTGGCGTTCGCCGAGTTCCGTGCCAACGCCGTCAACTACACCACGGTCGCCGTGCCCGAGTCGTGGACCGGCGACGAGCGGGCGCTGCGTCGCGCGGCCGCGAATCATCACTACCAGGAAGGCCGGCAGGCGCTCGCCGCCCACCGTCCCAAGGCGGCCTACACGCGCTTCCACGAGACCGAGCGCTTCGTGCCCGGCTACCGCGACGTGGTGAAGCTCGCGGCGAGCAGCTACGAGAAGGCGCTCACGCGCGTGGCCGTCATGCCGTTCGCGAGCGGCGAGGGCGGCTTCGGACGCGAGGTGTCGGAGCGCTGGCGCGACGCGATCGCGCAGCAGATGGCGCCGCCCAACGCGCGTTTCACGCGCATATTGGGCGCCGACGCCGTGACCAGCCGCATGAACGTGTCGCAGTTGGGCCACCTGTCGCGCGACGAGGCCGTGAAGCTCGGCCGGAAGAGCGGTGCCCAGCGCGTGGTGTGGGGCTCGCTCGGCGCGGTGCGCTCGGAGACGTCGCTGCACTTCTTCCGCGACGTGGTGGCGCGCCGCGTCGTGCACAAGGGCGAGGACGGGCAGAACATCGTGCGCTGGGTGGACGTCCCGATCGAGGTGGTGGCCCGCGTGCGCGACGTGACGGTGGACGTGGACTACGAGGTGATCTCGACGCACGACGGCACCTCGCTGGCGCACGACCGGAGCCCGCGCTCGAGCCGCGCCCGTGTGGTGTGGACGTCGTACGTGCCCGAGGGCGAACTCACGCACTACGCGCTGGTCTCGGAGAGCGTGCGCAGCGCCAACCCGACGCGCGCGAAGGACGTGGAGACGCGCTGGAAGGCCGTGTGCGGCGACGGCACCACGCTACTTCAGGTCCTCTCGGCGCGGCGCGAGACGCGCGGGGAAGCCGGTTACGAGCGCGGCGTGCTGCCGCGCTTCGTGCAGGGCGCGGCGTTCGTGTTTCTTCAGGAGCTGCCCCCGGCGCACGATCTGGCGCTGGCGGCGCTCTCCGGCGGCTGGCAGCCGCTCCACCGCGAGTTGGCGCGGCTGGACAGCATGGACGACGTGGACCTGGGCGTGGCGCTCGGCAACGACTGACGCTCGCTGATTAGAAGCTTTCCCGACGCCGGCGTGGCGAACTCGCCCATGCCGGCGTCGGCTTGTGCGGCCGCGGGCCCGTGCCCGCTGTTGCTCCCCGGATCGTGTCGGCCAGATGACCTTTCGGTCATCTCGCGGCACTTTCGCGTTGTTGCCGCAGCAGATGACCTAGACTTCTTCCGCGAGTCCACCGGAGGATCGTGCATGCGGGTGATGTTGATCGAAGATGACGAGACGATGGCCGGTTTCGTGGGGAAGGGGCTCAAGGAAGAGGGCTTCGTGATCGCCCACGCGGCGGACGGAGAGACCGGCCTGCATCTGGCGCTCACCGAATCCTTCGACGCGGCGATCGTCGACATCATGCTGCCGGGGCTGGACGGGCTCGCCATCATCGACGAGGTGCGACGCCAGCGGGTTCGGCTTCCCGTCCTCATCCTGAGCGCGAAACGTTCCGTGGACGAGCGCGTGCGCGGACTGCGAGCTGGCGGCGATGATTACCTGACCAAGCCGTTCGCGTTCTCGGAACTGGTCGCGCGATTGCAGGCGCTGATCCGTCGTTCGCAGGACGCCCCCGAATCGTCGCAGCTCGAGGTGGGACCGTTGCGGATCGATCTCGTGCGGCGGATGGTCTCGCGCGACGGACGGAAACTCGACCTCCCGCCCCGCGAGTTCGCGCTGCTCGTGTTCCTTGCTCGCAATGCGGGACGCGTCGTCTCGAAGACGATGATCATGGACCAGGTGTGGGACTACAACTTCGACCCCCAGACGAACGTCGTCGAATCACGCATGTGCCGGCTTCGCGACAAGGTCGATCGGGGTTTCGATCGCGCCTTGTTGCAAACCGTACGCGGCGTCGGGTACGTCCTGCGTGAAGATGGCTAGGGTGCGTGCGACCATCGCGCTTCGATTGACCGTCTGGTACGCCGCGATCTTCGCGGTGTCCTCGATGCTGGCGATGGCGCTTGTGTACTCCTCCGTCGTCGGCGTCCTGCGCGCGAATGTGGACGCCGAGCTTCGACAGAACCTGGAGGAGCTGACCTCCTTGGTCGAGAAAGGCGGCGTCTCGGCGTTCCGAGACGAGCTTGCCCGCGAACTGGCCGGTCCCGATTCGGCCAGCGTGTTCCTGCGGCTCTGGTCCGCAAGAGCGCGACCGGTGGCATCGGCCGGGTTCAATACGCCGAACCCGGAGGCGCTCAGGGTCGTGACCGAACAGCTTCGGCGGCCCGATCCAGCATTCCTCACCGTACGCCCCGGGGGATTCGAGCACGAGGTTCGAGTCGTGTTCGCAAAGGTCGAACCGGGCTTCGTGGTGGAGCTGGGCCAGTCACTCGCCGAGGTCGAGGATCAGCTGGCAGCGCTTCGGAACGGGATCCTCTTCGCACTCCCGGTCGTCCTGATCTTCCCTGGACCCGTCGGGTGGTTCATGGCTCGTCGCGCGCTGCGCGGCGTGGAAGTCGTGACGCGCACGGCTCAGAGAATCGCCGAAGGGGCGCTGGACCGGCGTGTGCCCCTGGGCTCGCACGATGACGAGTTCGATCGACTCGCCCGCGCATTCAACGCGATGCTCGATCGCATCGACGCGCTGATGGCCGCGATGCGCGACGTCACCGATAACCTCGCCCACGACCTACGGACGCCGCTCGCGCGCGTCCGAGCGTCGGCCGAGCACGCCGCCGCGCGAGGCGCGACTCCCAAGGAGTGGGCGGCATTCGCTGAAACGACCACCGTGGAATGCGACCGCCTGCTCGAGATCTTGAACGGCATGCTCGAGATCGCCGAAGCCCAGGCCGGCGCAGCGCGGTTGACCCTTGAGGATGTCGATCTCTCTAAGCTGCTCGAGGACGCTCGCGATGTGTTTGTGACGCTCGCGGAGGACGCCGGGCTCACGATCGAGCTGCACGCGCCCGAGCGCTGCGTGGTGCGGGTTGACCGGAGCCGGGTACAACGCATCGTCGCCAATCTGCTCGACAACGCCATCAAGTACACGCCGGCAGGAGGACGCGTCGCGATCACGCTGGCCGACGATCGGCGCTGGGTTCGCGTGGACGTGAGCGACACCGGCGTCGGCGTCGCGGCCGAAGAACTGCCACGGATCTTCGAGCGCTTCTACCGCGGGGACAGCAGCCGGACGGGGCTCGGCAGCGGGCTCGGACTCAGTCTGGCCCGCGCGTTTGCGCGTGCTCACGGCGGCGATGTTACCGCCGCGAGCACGCCGGGGCGCGGGAGCGTGTTCACCCTGCGACTCGGTCGCGGCGCAGGGTGATCCGCTGCTTTATCGAGTACGAAATTTGCTGGAAGACAGTGTTTGGTTTCCGCTTTCTTCAATCGCCAGCACCTCCCACAGATACCCCGTGTTCGGCTCGAGAAAGAGCTTCGGCACCGTCATGGAGGTGGTGGACGCCGGCAGGTACATGCTCAGGCCCCACTTCCCGATCATGTGCGGGTGTGGCTGCGTATCGCGCTCGACGATGAGCTGATACGCGATGATGTTCACCGGGCCGCCCCGGAGCGACTTCGTCACGGGATTCCAGCGGATGACGAGATCCTCGAGCGGGACCGTCGCCCCGCCCGCCGGCAACACTAGCGCCGGCCCTGCCGGGATGGTGTGCGTCAGCCATGCCGCGCCCGTGATCTCGCCCGTGGGTTCACCATGGGTCATGCCGCGACCCGCGAACGTGTAGTGGCCCTCGGGGATGTCCGCCAGCAGCTTGTCGATCGGGACCTTCGCGTTCTCGGGCTCCACCGTCTCGAAGAAAAGCTCCGTGAGTCCCAGTTCGCCGAGCTTGCCCTTGCCCTCGAAGTGCAGCACGAGCCCCTTGGGGCCGCTAAGTTCGAGGCTCTGCCAGCCTTCGCTGTCCACGGCCCCCTGGAATCCGGTGTCGTGGTCGGTCGCGTTGTGCTCGATATTCAGCTTCGCCTCCTTGAGTGCTGCTGATGCTCCGGGCTTCGCCCCCGCGGGACGTCCCGCGAGCGTCGCGACTCCCGCGATGATCACGCTGAATGCCACGGCGCCGATGATCGTGTTCCTTTGATTCGCTGACATGCTTGCCTCCCTTGGAAGTGTGCCTGCCGATCCTTCGCACATCGCGTGAAGTGCGATATGTCTGCGGCGATTGTCGGCCGACCGCGCTTGCCGCTCGGTGACCATCCGATGACTAGTTCGTCATGCGGTCACGAGGCCGTTCGTTGGGACGAGATGACGATGGGGCAATCGGCGAGAAATGCTGGAGTCGCCTGAGGCGCGGGGCGTAAGATGCGTGCGGCTGAGCCCCTCGTCTCGAACGACCCCGTCACGATCTGTCGGGAAGGAGTCGATGGTGCTGCGTTCTCCGGGAGACGCGCTGCCGCCAAGGCGCGCGCGTGCGGATGCCGTTCGTTGACCGCGCCGACGCGGGGCGTCGACTCGCCGTGCGACTGCATGAGCTGCACGGGCGGGAAGCCTTGGTTCTGGCACTCCCGCGCGGTGGCGTGCCGGTGGGCTACGAGGTCGCGCGTGCGCTGGGCGCTCCACTCGACGTGATCGTCGTGCGCAAGCTCGGGGCGCCGTTCCAGCCCGAGCTGGCGATGGGGGCGATCGGCGAAGGGGGCGTGCGCGTGCTCGACGAAGGGAGCATGCGGGCAGCCGACGTACTCCCCGACGAGCTCGAGGCGATCGAGCAGCGCGAACGGGACGAACTGGATCGTCGTGCCCTCCGCTACCGTGGCCGCCGACCGCGTCTCTCGCTGCAGGGTCGTGTCGCGATCATCGTGGACGACGGCATCGCGACCGGTTCCACGGCTCGCGCCGCCTGTAGGGTCGCCCGAGCGATGGGGGCGTCAAGGATCGTGCTCGCCGCGCCCGTCGCACCGCGCTCGACCGCACGCGAGCTCGCGCGCGACGCGGACGAGGTGGTCTTGCTCGCGACGCCCGAGGATTTCGTGGCCGTGGGCCGATTCTACGACGACTTCATGCCGACTTCCGACGAAGAGGTCGAATCCCTGCTGTGCCGCGCGGCCGAGGCTGTGGCCGCGCCCGGCGCATCACCCGGCGAACCAAGCGACTGACGTCGTATGCCGCGGGCGCATTCGACAACGGAGTCGTCCGATCGCCTACGCCGCTGTCGTGGCGTCGCGCCGCTCGGCCATCCCGGCGTGGTTCCCAGCCCGCACGACTCTTGCGAGCGCAATCCGCGCTTCGCCCCCGCAGGGAGTCCGCTTGCTCGCTCGGGTGCGCACGGCCGCGCTGTGGGGACTGGACGCGTTCCCCGTGGATTGCGAAGTGGACGTGGGCCCGGGGCTACCCGGATTCGTGATGGTGGGCCTGCCCGATGCCACCGCGCGCGAGTCGCGCGAGCGCGTCTGGCCCGCACTGCGAAACGCCGGCCTGGCGCCTCCCGACCGGCGCGTCACCGTGAACCTGGCGCCCGCCGACCGCCGGAAGGAGGGCGCATCGGCCGATCTGGCGCTGGCGCTGGGGCTGCTCGCCGCTAGTGGCCAGGTGCCGCCCGAGCGGCTCGACGGCACGGCCGCATTGGGCGAACTGGCGCTGGACGGCGCGCTCCGCGGCACACGCGGCACGCTCTCGTTAGCCGAAAGTCTGTGGCGGGCGGGGGCGCGCACGCTCCTCTGCCCCGCCGAGGCCGCGCCCGAGGCGGCGTTGGTGGAAGGCCTCGCGGTCTACGCCGCGCGCGACCTGGGCGAAGCGGTCGGCTGGCTCCGCGGCGAGGTCCTGCCGCACGCTGCTCCCGCCGAGCCCGACCCGCAGGCCGAGCGCGAGGAGAACCTCTCCGACGTGCGCGGGCAGCTGATCGCACGGCGCGCGCTGGAGATCGCCGCGGCGGGCGGCCACCACGTGCTGCTCGTGGGGCCACCCGGCTGTGGCAAGAGCATGCTGGCGCGACGACTCCCCGGGCTCTTGCCGCCGCTCGAGCCGAGCGAGGCGCTGGTGGTGACGCGGCTCCACTCCGCCACCGGAATGCGTGCGCCCGGCCGCGGCCTCATGCGCACGCGGCCGTTTCGCGCGCCACACCACTCGGTGTCGCGCGCGGGCTTGGTGGGCGGCGGCAATCCGCCGCGACCGGGCGAGCTGTCGCTGGCACACCGCGGCGTATTGTTCCTGGACGAGCTGTCGCATTATCCGCGCGGCTTGCTCGACGCGCTGCGCGAACCGCTCGAGAACGGCGAGGTCGCCATCGCGCGCGCCGGGTCGCACGCTCGCTTTCCGGCGCGGCCATTGATCGTGGCCGCCATGAACCCGTGCGCCTGCGGCTGGCTCGGGCATCCCAAGCGCGGCTGCCGCTGCGGACCGCGCGATCTCGAACGCTACGCGGCGCGCGTCTCGGGACCCATCCTCGATCGGCTGGATCTCCAGATCGAGGTCACGGCGCTCACGTCCGAGGAACTGCTGGCCTCCACGCCCGGTCAGGACTCCGCTGAGGTCCGCTCCCGCGTGCTCGCGGCGCGCGCGGTGCAGCGCGCACGGGGTTGGCTCAACGCCCAGATGCCGGCGCCGCTCCTGCGCGAGCACTGTGCGCTCGACGCCGAGGGCCGGCGGCTGGTGGCCGACGCCGTGGACCGCGGCGGCATGAGTGCACGTGCGGTGCACCGGGCGATGCGTGTGGCGCGGACGATCGCGGATGTCACGGGCGAGGAACGCGTCACCGCGCTGCGGCTGGCCGAGGCGCTCCAGTACCGGGCGTACGAGTCGCGACGGTTGGTCGCGGGATAGGGAGCCGCCCGCCTCAAATTGAACGCGCATCCCACGCTGACGTCTGGCGGCCTAGCTACGGCGCGGCACAACCGGTAAGACGGCTGATAGTAGTCGCACGCGCCGTTGCTGGCGCGGGGACCAATCCAAGGAGCCTTCCGGATGTGCTCATTCGTGCTTGCGGGAACGTCGCTCTCCGAGGCCAATGATCGCAGTGTCTCCAGCGGCGCCGCGACGCGAACGCCCCAAGACTGCCGTGGAGGCGATGTCAGTCGTCGAAGGGAAGGCTCAGGCGGGCGCTGACCCCGAACTCGTTGCCCTTGAACCCGGGCGCTCCTCCGACTGAGAAGAAGTAGTTGCCCCCACCGCTGGACCAGCTGTGGTGCCGCAACCTGGCCGCCAACCCGAGAGCCAACCCCGAAGCCGTGCGGATCGTCACGCCGGCCTCACCCCCCAGGGTGAACGCATGGATCCCTTCCAAGTTCTCGAACGAGTGATCCGGATTGTAGACGTATCCGTCCTTGAGGCTCCAGTTAAGGACGGTGAACCCCGCCTCTGCGCCGAGATAGGGCTGGACCGCCCGGGAAGCATCTTCCCCCAGCGGGAGGAAACGACCGCCGACTGTCATTCCGATGGCGACCCCACGCTCTACCTGATAGGAGGTGTCGCCGGATGCCGGATGTAGCGAGAGATCCACGTGCCCGAGCATCCTCAGCCGTGGCGTATTACTGATTCCCACAACGGCGCCGATCGAGATTCCGGGGTCGAACACATCGGCGAGAGGGCCAGTGAACGTGCGAACGCCGATCTCGGGCTCGACGGAGAGCCCCGCGCGAACGGCCCCGCAAGGGATCATCGTCAGGAGAAGCGCGGCGAGGAACGGCGTGCAGCCGCGGGCGGGCATTGCGATGCGTCCGAACATCGATCCTCCCTGCCGAAGCAACCCCTGCGGATCCCCAGACGTTCGAGGATCGGCTCAGGAGCAAGGTCAGATGTCGAAGGAGAAGCCCAGTCGCGCGATGACGCCGAACTCACCGCCTTCGAAATGGTGCGTCACCCCGGGCGAGATCTCCGGCGCCTGTGACTTGAATCCGTTGGGGGGCGTGTCGGTCGAGATGTGGTGGCGCAGCCTGGCCGCCAGCCCGAGGGTCAGACTCCGGCTGGTGCGGATCATCACGCCGACCTCACCGCCCAGGGTGAGCGCAGCGATCCCGTCTCGGTGCTCGTCATATTTATCCAGAGCTGCAGCGTACTCGTCCGCGAGACCCCAGTTGAAAAACGTGAACCCGGCCTCGGCCCCGAGGTAGGGTTGGACCGCCCGGGAAGCGGCTCTCCCCAGTGGGATGAACCGGCTGCCGAGGGTCATTCCGACGGCGACTCCCTGCTTCACCTGGCCGAAGGCGGTGTCGCCGGCTGCCGGATGGAATGAGACCTCCATGTGGGCGAACATCCTCAGCTGTGGCGTCGCGGCTATCCCCACAACGCCACCCAACGCGGCTCCGGGGTCGAAGAGACGGGCGACATCGTTCGTGAAGGCGCGAACGCCGAGTTCGGGCTCGACGAAGATCTCCGCCCCAACGGCCCCGACAGGGACCATCGTCAGGAGAAGGGCGCCGATGAACGGCGCGAGGCCACGAGCTGGCGAAGCGCGGGGTCGGGACATGGATCCTCCCTGCCGCAGGCCCCGAGGGATCCCATCGGATCCCGGGTGGCCGGGTGCGGTCCAGTCAGTTGACGCTGCCACGGCTACCTCCACGTTCGATCCGACATCCCGCACGGCTGCAACCGTTGCCGGCGCCCGCGTCAGGCCTCGCACCACGGCTTGAGCATCACCAGCGTCTCGCCCCAGGCGAAGTTGCAGAATCCAAAGTACTCGCTGGCTTCGTCCCACCCCGAATGACTGAGCTCCAGCACGGTCAGGCGCGCGCCGTCGTCGCTCAGGCCCAGCCAGTGGCGCGGGCTCTCCCGTTCGCTCATCTCGAACTCGACGCGCCGATCCGGGACCGAGTCGATCACGAGCAGCCGCACCTCGCCGTGCTCGACACCCGGGGCGTGCGCCAGCACGAGCCCCGCATCGGTCCGGGTGGACGTATGGGGCGCCCACCAGCTCCCCAGGCCCTCAGCAGTCGCCACGCCCGAGAAGACCTTCGCGGCGGAAGCGTTGATCCAGACCCGGTGCTTGAGCGTCGCCATGCGCATTTCCTCGGCAGGGGTTCAAGATCGAGATTCGCGGGCCTCATGCCGACTTCCCCTCGTCCAGGTGTCGCAGACAGGTAGCGGACCGCTTCGACACGGTCGGCGGCTCGAGCCCGATCTACCGCCAATCCCCCGCGGCGACGAACGCGCCCCAGTAGAACGGGTGGGTACTCTGCTTCTTGGCACGGCGTTCGCGAAGCATCTCGACGCTCGCATGACGAACCGCCGCCGCGGTCTCGAGATTGCGCTTGAGCCTGCCCTCGTAGAGCGCCTTCATCCATGTTCGCGTGGCCTCGTCGTCCACCGACCACAGACTCATGATCAGCGTTCCCACGCCCGCCAGTTGGAACGCACGCCGCAGGCCGAACACTCCTTCACCCGCGCGTACGTCTCCCACGCCAGTCTCGCACGCGGAGAGCACCGCCCACTCGACCCCCGCAAGATCGAGGGATGCGACTTCCTCGGCGGTGAGGATGCCGTCGTCCTCCCCCGCGCTCGCGGCCGAGCGGTGGTTGGCGCCCGCCAGCACCAGCCCAGAGAGCAGCAGCGGATTCTCACCCGTCACCGGCGGCGGTGCGTCGACGACACCCGCGACCACTTGCTGCCCCGGATCGGTGGCCGAACTCGGTCGTCCGATCCCCCGCGCCGGCTTCCAGGCTGACTCGCATGCGCCCCCGAGGAAGAAGCCGTGTGTCGCCAGGTGCAGCACGCGACATCCGGGGGCCACCCGCTTGAATTCCGACTCGCTCGCGCCACGATCGCTCCGTTCGATCACGCGTGACGCCGAGCCGGAACGATGGTTCCGCTGCCACAGCTGGACGATCGCGCGCAACTCCTCGGCGGTGGCCCTCAAGGGGTCGAATCGGGCGGTCGCGAACTCGGAGCAGCCCGAGAGCAGGCCTCGATAGGCGCCCGAAGCGGCGGTGCCCGTGACAGGCTCGGGGAGTGCGCTCGCCACGAGTGTGCCGGGCGTGGCCAGTGCGGCAAAGACGGAGGTCGCATCGTAGTCCGGCGCTCCGAGCGCCAACAGGTCGCCCGGGCGCGAGGTCCGGTGCCCTCGCACCAGGTCTCGTTCAGCCGAGAGGTGATGCAGGAGCGGACCGTGCTCGACCAGATAGCCGCCCTCGTCTGCCGGCAAGGCCGCCAGATTCAGAAAATTCAGCGAACCGTCCGGAACGACGAACACGGTCTTCGCCCCGAGGATCGCCGGTGCGAGTCGGTCCCACACGCTCCGGCGCAAGTCGGCGCCCGTCGTCCGGTAGCGCGCCTCCGCGCGATCCGGCCGGACTCCGGCGCGCAGCCAGTGGCCCGAGGCGTCGTCTTGCCAGCGTGCCACCAGGCTGTCGATCACGTGTGCGGTGCCAAGGTCCACCACTTGCGGTGCGCGCTCGCCCGCGCGCAGCACGAATGCGAGGTAAGAGCGGTGATCCACACCCCCGGAACGTCCCGTACTGACTTGCCCACCATCGGGTCGGGGCGCGATCGGACGACTCTTTGCTGCTGAGTCTGTTGCGGCATTCCTGCGAACGTTCAGTGAGAGGTCCAACCGCAGGTACTGGGCCACGGCAACAAGTGCGCTGCCTTCGGGCAGTCCCTCCGCCACTTCCTCTAGCCCGACGCGCTTCTGCGCGAGTTGCTTCGAGAAGCCCTCGCTCGCGTCGGCGAGGGCTCGCTCCGCCCTCTCCCTCGCCGCACTCGCTTCGTCCACGAGAGCGCGATAGGCCTCAGGCTTGAGGCTGCCGATGCCGCGCACCACAAGATCGGCCAAGCGCCCTCTGGCGCGTGTCAGATCCGAGGAAAGCGTGAGGATCCGGGGATCGGTCGAGCTGCTGATGAACCGGTGACGCTCGGCCATGACGTCCAGGACCACGGCCCGCGAACGAATGAGCGCATCGAACAGGCTCCGTCGCGTCTCGCCGTCGACGCCACGCGCCGCAAGCGTCATGCAGAGATCCATCCCCCAGCGAGCGGTCCCGGCCTGGCGCAGGGCCTCGCGTTCAGAGAAGGTGGTGCCGTTCGCCTGAAGGTTGTCTCGGGCGATTCGGAGCGCCTCGACCGCCCCATCGGCCGCCGTTGTGAGGGCCCCTTGTCGGGCCGCGGCTCGGGCCAATTCGTCGCGATACCACGACAGCTGAGGGTGGTCGCGGCCATGGGAACTTTCGACTATCTGGATGGCCTGCTCGAACAGTGGACGGGCCGTGCTGTCGTCGCCCGAGAATGCATGCAGATTCGCAAGTCGGCCGAGCACGAAGGCCACTTCTGGATGCTTCGCCCCCATCTTCTCCTCGAGGATCTTGACCGCGCGCTCGTGGAGGGCACGAGCCCCTGCCACATCCCCCAACCGGAGCTTGATCCTCGCGAGATTGGTGAGATTCAACGCCGCTCGTGTGCTGCGCGGGCCGAACACCTTTTCGTTGATGGCCAGGGCCCGCTCCAAGTTTGGACGCGCGGCCGTGAGGTCGCCCGTCTGAAGCTGCACTCCCCCGATATTTCCCAACACAATCGCGACGATGAAGTGCTCCGGACCGGCGGCCTTCTCGTAGATCTCGAGTGCCTTGCGATAGGCCTCGAGCGCGGCGGAGTAGTCGTACATCATCCACGTGACCGCCCCGATACTCGAGTACCCCAGGGCGAGCCCCGCATCACCGGGCGGCAGGAGCTTTTCGCGGATCGCCTGCCCGCGCTCGAACAGCTTGCGTGCCTTCACGTAGTCGCCCGCGCGCCAGACGTGGGCACCGAAGCCGTACAGGATGTCGGCGAGAATGAGGTCCTCTGCGATCGGTCGCTGCTCGGCGAGCGCGAGGGCGCGCTCGAACGCGAGCTGCGCGAGCGCGCCCTCGGACAGATTGCTCAACGCCCCGCCGAGTCCCGACAGGGCAGCCGGCAGATTCGGGTCGGGCTTCGGCTGCTTCTCCATGATCTCCACGGCGGCCTCGAACAACGGGCGTGCGCCGGCGAAGTCGGCGCGAGCTGCGAGCAGCGACGCCAGACTTGCCATCGTCGCCGCCAGGTCAGGGGCGTCGGGTGCGAGTACTGTTCTTCGGATCGCGAGCGAGCGTTCGTAGAGCCGCTGCGACAGGCTATCGCCGCTGGTGCCGGTGAGATTCGCGGCCAGATCGTGGAGGATCGCGGCCAACTCGGAGTCGTTGGGGGCCGGCGACTTGTCGTGGATGGCCAGAGCGCGCTCCAGCAGCGGGCGTGCCCCAGCCTCATCGCCGGAACGTTCCATCACCAGCGCGAGGGCGTGGAGCGAAGCGCCAAAGGTCGGGTGGTCGGGGCCCAGCGCCCGCTCCGCCATCGCCTTGGAGCGTTCCGCGAGGCGTCGCGTCTCGGGCTCGGTGGCCTTGCCGCTGGAGAGCAGCGCACTCACGAGCACCTGGAGCGTCGCCACGATCTCCAGGGAGTCGGATCCCCGCGCCGTCTCCAGGCGAGCGAGGAGCGAGCGCGCCCCTTGCTCCATGCCGGCGAGGTCCCCACGTGTGCGCAAGCTCGACAACGAGTCGATCTCCGCGCCGTGGTCTTCCGCCGCTTGGGCGACGGGTGCGAGCGCTGGACTGGTCAGCAGGAAGCAGCTGACGAGCCCGCGAATCACCGCGGCCCGAAGCGCTCCGCCGTCTCGCACTCGCATCACGCCCGGCCCCCTGCGGCCACGAGCGTGCCGCAGGGGATCCGGTGGAGGCTCGATCCTGGCTCCGTTCATCGAAAGGCTCACCGCATGAAGACCACTCGACGGCTGAGCGACCGGCCCTCGGCCCGCATGCGGATGAAGTAGAGCCCCGAAGCCACGTATCCGCCGCCGCCCATCCCGTTCCAGCTCATGTGGTGCTGGCCGGCGGGGAAGGGCGCGTCCGCCACGACGGCGACCCTGCGCCCCATCACGTCCATGACGTCGATCCTGACCTGAGCCGCGCGCGCCAATGCGAACGTGACGTGCATCGGCCCGCGTGCGGGATTCGGCGAGATCGGGGCGAATGCGACGCCACTGCCCCGGTCCGAGTCCACGCTCGTCACTCCGGGTGCGGCGGGGAACTTGACGAGGCCGGAGTAGTTGCCCGCCCAGACTCCGGTCGCGTTCGCGGCGACGGCAGCGACGTTGCCCGGGCCCGAAGGAAACCACGGAAGCACCGCCCCGG
Organism: uncultured bacterium; assembly: GCA_964418975.1. Lineage (GTDB taxonomy): Bacteria > Eisenbacteria > RBG-16-71-46 > RBG-16-71-46 > RBG-16-71-46 > JAIOPA01. The sequence goes on from CAYQNV010000032.1 coordinate 16,984, forward strand.
TGTTCGCATGGATCGCGGCCAGGCCGTTATGTGCCGTTCCACCAACGTTCATGAAGTCGCCTCCCGCATAGAGCACCTGGCCGTGCCGCGCCAGCGCCCTCACAGGCCAGTCCGGCCCCGGGTTCCAGCCGAGCGCCGTCGCATTCGCGGCATCGAGTGCGGCGAGGTTGAAGAGTGGCTGGCCGCCGATGCTCCCGAAGCCGCCGCCGACGTAGAGCTTCGTTCCGTCCAACATCAGCGCGAACACGCCCGAGTTCGCGAGGGCATCCCAACTCGGAGTGGCATTCCCGGTGGAAGGTTCGAGCCTGGCGAGATAGGAACGAGGCTGCCCGCCGATGTTCGAGAACCAGCCGCCCGCGTAGACCGCGCCTCCGTTCGTCGCCAGCGCCCGGACCCCGCCGTCGGCGTTGGGTGCGAACGCCTGCACGACTCCGGACACGCCATGGACCCCGGCGATGTTGAAGCGCGCCTGGCCCTGGATCGTGCCGAACTCGCCGCCCACGTAGACGATCGTGCCATCCGACGCCAACGCATACACCGGGCCACTCGTCCCCGCGTCCCAGGACTCCAGCATCCCGGTCGTCGCACTCATGGCGGCCACGTTGCTGCGCGCCGTACCGTTGACGTTGGCGAAGTACCCACCCGCAAAGATCGTGGATCCCTGGATCGCCAGGGCGCTGACCGTGCCATCGGTGGTGGGAGCGAACGCGGTCGGCACGCCGGTCGTGCCGTCGAGCGCCGCCAGGTTGGTGCGCTCCAGTGTGCCGACGCTGGCGAGCGAGCCACCGACGAACACGGCCGAGCCGCTCACGCCCAGCGTCAGGACACTCCCCATCGCCCCGGGGTTCCACGCCGTGGCGACGTCCGAGCCGGCACCGACTGCGCCCAACGCGGAGCGCGGGGCGCCGCCGATGCTCGTGAAGTCTCCGCCCGCGTAGACGGTGCTGCCGTCCAGCGCCAGCGCGTTGACGTTGCCGTCCGCGCCCGGATTCCACGACGTGGCGAGCCCGTCGGCGGTGTTGAGTGCGGCGATCCGGTTGCGCAGTTGCCCACCGATGTTGCTGAACCACCCGCCGGTGTAGAGCGTCGAACCGCTCACGGCGAGTGCCAGCACCGCGTTGTCCGCGGTGCCCCAGTTCGGGTTCGCGGACAAGACGTCGTACGCGACCAGCCCGTAGTAGCCGCCGACACAGACATTGCCCCCGGCCACCGCGACCGTCTTGAAACCGAACCCGCCCGAAGGGGTCCAACCGTCGAGCGCACCCGAGGACTCGCTCACCGCCCCGATGCCGAAGCGGGGCTGCCCTCCCAGCGCATTGAAGTAGCCGCACACGTAAACGAGGCCACCCGAGACCGCCATGCCGTTGACCGCGAAATCGGCCCCCGGATTCCACAGGGTGGTGGCACCGCTGCCGGCATCCACCGCCCCGAGATAGTTGCGATCCAGGCCCCCCAGCAAGGTGAAGACGCCGCCGACGAACACCACGCCATTGCTCACCGCGAGCGTGTTGACCTGGCCGTTCACGCTTGGGGCCCATGGACCCAGGCTGCCGTCGGCGAGGATGTGAGCCAGGTTCTCTCGGGGCACTCCCGAGACGTTGTAGAAGTTCCCACCGACGAACCAACCTCCGGCGCCGTCGGGGGCAATGGCATTCACCATGCCGTTGACACGGGCCGGCCCCGGGATCCACGCCGCCGAACTCCCGTCGATTGCGGCGAAGGCTCCGGTCCGCGGCCCGATGCGCGTGAAGTTGCCACCGATGTAGAGCGTGTTCCCCGAGAACACGGTAGCCTCGACGCTTCCATTGGTGATCCAGCCATCATTGCTGGGCGCCAGCGGGATGCCGACAGTGAATTCCGCGTCGCTCTGGTCGAGCGCGGTGTTCCCGGCGAAATCTCGCGCCGCGATCATGATCACCGCGTTCCCCGTGCTCGGCAGGATCGCTTGCCACACGAAGGACCCGCTGTTGGGAAGGCCGACGGCGATCGGGTAGACCACATCCTCGAGCATAACGGAGAGGTCTACCGCCATCACGCCGACGGCGTCCGTGGCGGACCAGGTGATGTTCGCGAACGAACCCAGCAGCACGCCTTCGCCGCCATTGGGCGACAGGACCTGTACCGAGGGAGCGGTGACATCTGGCGCGACCAACTTGGCAAGGCTGCGAGCCGGCTGGCCGCCGATCTTGGTGAAGTCACCACCTGCGTAGACCGCGGCGCCCCCGACCGCGAGCACTCGTACGAAGCTGTTGGCAACGGCGTCGCTGCCGAGCGCCGCCGCACTGCTCGCGTCCAGCTCGGCGATGCACGTGCGCGACTGTCCGCCGATCAGGTTGAAAAGCCCACCGACATGGATGGTGGAGCCGTTCACCACGATCGCGTTCACTTCCCCGTCGCAATTCGCATTCCAGCTGGTGGCCGCGCCGGGCGCCGTCGCGTCGAATTCGGCGATGCCGGTGCGCGCCGACACACCGATGTTGGTGAAGTTGCCACCCGCATACAGCTTCGTTCCCTCCCTTGTCAGGACGGTCACGTAGCCGTTCGCATCGGGGTCCCAAGCCGTCGGCGGGCTGCCGGTTCCGACCGTACTCACCTCGGCCAAGCGGTTACGCGCCTGTCCGCCGAGCGTGGTGAAATCCCCTCCCACAAACGCAGTGCCTGAACCACTGAGCGCGATCGCGATCACCCTGGCGTCGGCGTTGGGATCCCAACTGGTCGCTGTTCCCAGGGCCAGGTCGATCCCCGCGAGGTAGTTGCGCGGTTGTCCTGCGGCGGTCGTGAATTCCCCTCCCACCAGCATCGCGGAACCATCCAGCGCCAACGCGTACACGGATCCGTTGAATGCGGGATCCCAAGCCGTCGGCAGACCGGTTCCCGCGTCGATCGCCGCGAGTCGTGGGTGTGGCTGACCTCCGATGGTCGTGAAGCCGCCGCCGGCGTAGACCGTGCTTCCATCCACGACGAAGGCGCGAACCGGGCCGTCCGCGTCGGGATTCCAGCCGGTGGCCGCGCCGGTCGTGACATCGATCGCTGCGATGTTGTTGCGATTCACGCCGCCGACACTATTGAAGCTGCCGGCCGCGAAGATCGACGTACCGTTGTAGTTGACCCCGACCGCCGAGACGTCACCGCCGGCATTGGGATCCCACGGCTTCGCCGCGCCGAAGTAGGTGTCGAGCGCGGCCAGGCGCCTGCGTGGTTGGCCGCCGACGGAGGTGAAGCTGCCGCCCACATAGACGGTGACGAACCCCGAGAAGAACTCGAGGTACACGGCGATCGCGCCGACCGGGCCGTCGGGATCGGGGTTCCAGTCCGCCGAAGCCAGACCGTCGTTGACGTCCACCAGCGCCAGGTAGTTGCGAGACAGGCCGCCGATGTTCGTGAAGCTACCGCCGGCGTAGACCGCGCCTCCCATGATCTGAAGCACCGAGACCGGCCCGTTCGCCGTCGGGTTCCAGCTCGTCTCGTTCCCGCTCGTGTAATCCACCGCGCCGGCGTTGCCGCGCGCGGCCCCACTCAGCTGACTGAAGCTGCCGCCGACATAGAGTCCCGCTTCACCGAGCGTGAGGGCGTTGACCGGCCCGTCGGTGCCCGGATCCCAACCGATCGCGTCGCCGGTCGCGGGATCCAGCGCGGCGATGTTGGCGCGCGCCGATCCGCCGATGTTCGCGAAACTGCCGCCCGCGTGGAGCACCGGGCCACTCGGCCGAAACACCAGGGCGAACACCGGGCCGTCGGCATCCGCGTCCCAGCTGGTCGCGGCGCCGGTCGTCGCGTCCAGCGCCGCGATCCGGTTACGTGGCTGGCCGCCGGCGGAAGTGAACTCTCCTCCCGCGTAGACGACGCCCCCATTCACTGCCAGGGCGCGGACGACGCCGTTGGCACCGGGATCCCATGCGTCCACCGCTCCGTTTCCGCGGATGCGGGCTAGATTCGCCCGCGGAAGTCCCGCGACCTTCGTGAACTGGCCGCCGATGAAGTAGCCCTCGGTTCCGTCCGAGACCATGGCGAATACAGTCCCCTCGACGAGCGGCCAGAGAGTGGCCGCGGCGGTTCCCGCGTTGAGGTTCACCATGCCCCCGGTGTAGGGGCCGACGTGGTCGAAGCCGCCGCCGATATAGAGCGTGTTCCCGCTCAGGGCGGTCGCTCGAAGCACACCGTTGGTCACCCAGAAGTTGGGATCTGCCTGACGCGTCCAGGCGGGAGTGGAGATCCCCAGGGCGGCGATGGCACAAAGTCCCGCGAGCGCCATGCGACTCGTGCGACGTGGCCGGTGGCTGAGATTCGAAACCATGTGCGTTGAGGTTCGAGGCTGCACGCGATCCGGCACCGGCTGACGAATGTTCATTTGCGACCCCCAGTAGAACGCTCCGGCAAGTGAAAGGCTCGCCCACCACACCCTGCTCATTCACGAAACGCTCGCGGGGGAACGAGCGGACAAGAAATCGGGTGGGGGATTTGTCGGCCGCGTGGACCGAGACGGGGGTCGGGGTCGCGATCGGGGCCGATAGTGCGATTCAGATAGTCCCGCTTGCACGACGGGCACTCAAGGGAATTTCCCACTCAAGTCCTATGTCCTGGCGCGAGACGACTCGGCATCTCGTGCGGACTGTCGATCGTCGGGTTGAGCCGGACCGCGGCAGGCGCCTCGGCGACTCGAGACGACAGCGGAGCACGTTCGTGGGGGGGTCTAGCCCCGAACACGATACGAGTCACCACACGTATTCGGTCAGATCGCGGCGAATCAGTGCTTGCGCGCCCCACCGAACACCCCGCCCACGAGCGCACCCACGGCCGCCGCCGCGAATCCGATGAAGGCCGCGATCACGATCTCGAACGGCCACAGGTTGTGCGACGTGGGATCCTTCATGGTGTCGATCTGCACGCGCGCCAGCACGCAAAGCGGAACCGCGAGGCCGACGATCGCGAACGCCTGACGGAACGAGGCTCCGGCGACCGCGCGGACCACGGCCGCGACCACTAGCGGGATCACCAGACCAGTGCCGAGTAACGAGTCGGGCAGCGAGACCTTGGCGTACGGGATCGCCCAGTAGCCGATGCCGACGGCGAAGAACGTCGCGAGGAACGCGATCGCCCGAGACGACCTACGCAACTCGGGCGCCGACTTCTTGACCACGCCCGGGGCACTGCCTCACTCTCATCGCATCCATGGCCGGCACACCTGAGGAGCTCCGCTCCGGGCAGCAGATCCTGCACTACCGCCTCGTCGAGAAGTTGGGCGAGGGCGGTATGGGTGTGGTGTGGAAGGCCACGGATTCGAGCCTCGACCGCCCGGTCGCGCTCAAGGCATTGCCTCCCGCGTTCTCGGCCGATACCGAGCGGCTCGCCCGGTTCGAACGCGAGGCCCGGCTGCTGGCCTCGTTGAACCACCCGAACATCGCCACGGTCTATAGCGTCCACCAACTGGAAGGTGTGCGCTACCTGAGCATGGAGCTGGTGCCGGGTGAGGACCTCAGCCAGCGCATCGCACGTGGCGCCGTGCCCGTGGCCGAGGCGCTCGAACTGGCGCGGCAGATCGCGCTGGCGCTCGAGGCGGCGCACGAGAGCGGCGTGGTGCACCGCGACCTGAAGCCCGCGAACATCCGCATCACGCCCGACGGCCGCGTGAAGGTGCTGGACATCGGCCTCGCCAACGCGCTCGAGACGGACGTGCGTTCGTCGTCGCTCTCCGCTTCGCCGACTTACGCCCTGAGCGCTATGACGAGCGGGATGATCATCGGCACCGCGGCCTACATGAGTCCCGAACAGGCGCGCGGCCAGGGTGCGGACCGCCGCGCTGACATCTGGTCGTTCGGCGTAGTGCTCTACGAGATGCTCACGGGCACGCGCGCGTTCGACGGCGAGACCGTGTCCGACACGCTCGCCGCCGTGCTCCGCGCCGAGCCCGACCGGTCGCTCCTGCCTCGCGACCTGCCCGTACGCGTGCGCACGCTGCTCGACCGTTGCCTCGAGAAGAGCGCTCGTCGCCGGCTGCGCGACATCGGCGAAGCGGTCCTCACGTTGGAGGACGTGCTCGCGGGCGGCGGGGCCGAGGCCGGGGCGCCCGCCGCGCCCGCCACGGCCCCGCCGCCCGCGGGCATTCGCGCGTTGTGGCCGCTGGCCGTGGCAGTCCTGGCGCTGATCACCGCCGGAGTCGCGTGGATGCGCCCGGGCCCCAGTTCCGCTCCGCTCCGCAAGCTGACGCTGGCGCTCCAGACCACCGCCAGCCCGGTGCAGCTTCCAGTCCTGTCTCCCGACGGAGCCCAGCTCGCCTACCTCCAGGGCAGCGAACTCTGGGTGCGCGACTTCACGCAGCTCACCTCGCGCCGGCTCGCCGAGGGACTCGACGAGGACTTCCGCCCCGTCTGGTCGCCGGACGGCGCGTCTATCGCGTTCGCCACCGGCAATGCACTCTCTCGCGTGAGCGTGACCGGCGGCGCGATCTCGCAGGTCTGCACGGCGCAAGACTTCACGGGCGGCGCCGGCGGCGCGTGGAGACGGGACGGCCGCATTCTGTTCACGCGCGGTTCGGATCACATCTACCAGGTGGCCCAGGGTGGAGGCGTGCCTTCGGTGCTGGTGGCGCGGATCGACTCGACCGAGGGCGATCTCCACCATCCGCTGGTGCTCCCCGGCAAGGGCGCGATCGTCTGCATCCTCCACACGCTCAAGTCCGGGCCCACGGTCCTCGCCGTGGTCGAACCGGGCAAGCGCCGTCCGCTGCTGACCGTCACCAGTGGCCTGCTGTGGAACCTGGAATACGATCCTCGGGGGTACTTGATCTACGGCCGGCTCGGGGATGGGGCCGGGATCTGGGCGCTCCCGTTCTCGCTGAAGACCCTGAAGACGACGGGTGAGCCCTTCATGATCGCTCCCGAAGGCGGCTCGCCCTCGATCGCCTCGAACGGCTCGCTGGCTTATCGCCTGGGTGTCGCCGGCCTCGAGAGTCACGCGATCCGGCTCAACCGCTCCGGCGCCGTGCTGGACACGCTGGGTCGACCCAGTCCAGGCCTGTGGTCGCTCATGCCCTCACCCGACGGACGCTCGCTCGCGGCCGAGATCCGCGAGGCCGGCGAAGGGGACATCTGGAGCTACGACCTCGAGCGCGGGACCGAGGGCCGCCTGGCGTTCGGGCCCGGCCGGCAGGGCGAACCGGCGTGGTCGCCCGACGGCCGAATGCTGGCGTATCGCGAGTTCGTTTCGACCACCGTCATGCTGGCTCCCGCCGATGGCTCGCGCTCACCACGCCGATTCGCGAGCGGTATGCATCCGAACTTCACGCCCGACGGGAAGCGTATTCTCTATTCCCGTCAGGCGGGTGACAACAGGATGGACATCTGGATCGCATCGGTGGAATCCCCGGGCGATTCGATGGCCGTGCTCGCGACCCCTGCCGAGGAGAACTTCCCCGCCCCGGCTCCGCAAGCCCCGTTCATGGCGTACGAATCGGACGAGTCGGGCCAACTCGAGGTCTACTTGAAGCCCTATCCCCAGGGCGAGGGACGCTGGCAGGTCTCCGTGCAGGGCGGCGAGCAACCGCTGTGGAATCGGACCGGCGACCGGCTCTACTACTACGACGATTCCGACTTCTATGAAGTCGAGGTCCAGCTCACTCCAACCGTCCGCCTCGGCACGCCGCGGGTGATCTTCCGCATGGGTCCGCTGAGGCTGCGTACCTTCGGGCGGTACACCGTTCTGCCCACGGGCAACCCGAATCAGTTCTTCGCCATCCAGAACACCGGCGCCCCGGCTCAGTCCCCGAACGACGCGATCGTGGTGGAGAACTGGCCTGCGGAGTTCACGAAGCGCAAGTAGCGGCGCGGCGCGGGCCGGCGGTCGTGTCCCGATCGGCGCCCGAACAGCGCATGAGGACATGGAGCCAGGCGCTCCACCCCGTCTGGGACCGGGCTCGTCACCGTCTCGACGTGCCCTGGGGCCCCGCTCGAGCGGACGACTTCGAGTCGTCGCGCTCACCGCATCGTCGCGTGCTTCCGGAGGCGCCCCTTGGGATTCTTCATGACGCGAGTGACGCTTTCGCTGCTTCGCGTGGCCCTCCACCCCGGGGTTGCGCGCACGCCGGGCAACCTGCCTCTTACGCTCCTACTGCTCGCCTTGCTCGCCACCGGCACCACCTCCTGCTCGATCAGGCGGCTGGCGGTGAACAGTGTCGCCAACTCGCTCACCAGCGGACCGGACGTCTTCAGCAGCGACGAGGACCCGGAGCTGGTGCGGGATGCGATCCCATTCGGTCTCAAGACCATGGAATCATTGCTCGAGGTCGTGCCGCGCCACCGCGGCCTGCTGCTGAGCCTGTGCCGCGGCTTCACCCAGTACGGCGTCGCGTTCGTCCAGTCCGATGCCGATGCGGTGGAGCCAATGGACTTCGCGAAGGCGGAGGCCCTGCGGGAACGTGCGCGCAAGCTCTTCCTGCGGGCGCGCAACTACGGCCTGCGTGGTCTGGAGCTGGAGCACCGCGGGATCACCCGGCGCCTCGAGCTCATGCCCGACTCGGCGGTGCTCGAGGTCACAGTCAGGGAACTGCCCACGCTCTACTGGACGGCTGCGGCTTGGGGATCGGCAGTCAACCTCGGCAAGGACCGCGCCGAGTTGCTCGCCGATTTCGGCACCGTGAGGGCCCTCATGGAGCGCGGACTCGAACTCGACGAGAGCTACGATGGCGGTGCCTTTCACGAGGCGATGATCGTCCTCGAGGCCCTGCCGGCGGCGGTGGGCGGTTCGCCGGAGCGCGCCCGCCGGCATTTTCGACGCGCCGTCGAGCTGTCGAAAGGACAGCGAGCCTCACCATTCGTCACCCTCGCTCAGAGCGTCTCGGTGTTGACGCAGAATCGATCCGAGTTCCGCGAGCTGCTCGGAAGAGCGCTCGCGGTGGACCCGAACCGCGATCCGAATCAGCGTCTGGCCACGCTGATCCTCCAGCAGCAGGCCCGGCAACTGCTCGAGCGTGAGAACGACCTGTTCCTCCTGCCGGACCCTTCCCGAACCGAGGACTCCCCATGAAACACCACCCGCTTAGACTGCTGAGGTGGATCACCCCGGCGGCGCTGGCGCTGCTGCCGTTGTTCGCCCCCACGCCCGCCGCGTCGCAGTCGCCATCGGTCGTGAGGCTCGCCACGTTCGTCCCCGACGGCTCGGTGTGGCACAAGGCCATGAAGGAGATGGGGGCCGAGTGGAGCCAGACGACCGGGGGACGCGTGCTGCTGAAAGTCTATCCGGGCGGGGTCGCCGGGGACGAGCCCGACTACGTGCGCATGATGCTCATCGGCCAGCTGCAGGCCGCCGCCATCACCACCGCCGGACTCGCCCAGATCGACCCGGCGTTCCAGATTTTCGGAGTTCCGATGTTCTTTGAATCCTATGAGGAACTGAACGCGGTGCTCGCGAAGATGGAGCCGGTCCTCCGGCGGCGCCTCGAGGACAAGGGCTTCGTGCTCCTGTGCTGGGGCCACGGCGGCTGGATCTACTTCTTCACCCGGCAGCCCGCGCCCACCGTCGCCCACATCCGGAAGGTCAAGATGTTCGCGATGGCGGGTGACGACAAGTGGGTCCAGCTCTGGAAGAACAACGGATACTCGCCGGTTGCGCTCGCCGCCACCGACCTGTTCACGGGACTTCAGACCAGGATGATCGATGGGTTCTTCACCACGCCGCTCCTCGCACTCACGCTCCGGTGGTACAACCTGACGCCCAACATGGTCGGGCTGGGCATGGGGCCGTTGGTGGGCGGGATCGTGATGACGAAGCAGGCGTGGAGCAGGATCCCTGCAGCCGACCAGGCGATGATGCGGGCGGCGGGTGAACGGCTGGAGTCGAAGCTCCGGACCGGCGTGCCACGCCAGGACACGACAGCGGTCGAGGAAATGAAGAAGCGCGGGCTCACCGTAAACGTGGTATCCCCCGCAGCGGTGGCCGAGTGGCGCGTGGCGACTGAACAGTTCGCGGCGGGCATGCGCGG
>CAYQNV010000033.1:0-1661 GCA_964418975.1 uncultured bacterium
GCCCGACTTCACGATCTCCGACCTGCGCGCGCTGCCCCTGCTTCTGCGCCAGATCGGCTAGGAGCCTGACTCAAGACTCGCCCGGGCGCTAGCATGGGAAGCATGGGTGATGAGGGCGAGTTCAAGCGGTACGAGCAACACCAAGGGACGTTGCTTCCGTCGTACGTAGGCGACGCGTTGGATCCATCGGATGTGACGTTCTTCATCGACGACGCGGTCGAGGGACTCGATCTGCGCGGATTCGAGCGCCGCTACTCGACGATGGGGGAGCATGCCTACCCGCCGCGGATGCTGCTGAAGTTGTGGCTGCTGGGCGCGATCGTCGGAGAATACAGCGGCCGCGCGCTCGCGCGGCGTTTGTACTTCGATCTGCGCTTTCAGTACGTGGCGGGTTCGCTTCGGCCGGATTTCCGGACGATCAACCGGTTCCGCGAGCGCCACCGTTCGGAGTTCGCGGAGGTGTTCTTGCAGACGGTGCAGATCGCCCGCGCGTCGGGGCTCGCGAAGCTGGGTCGGGTGGCGATCGACGGGAGCAAGCTTCGGGCGAACACGTCGCGGCACAAGTCGATGAGTCACGGTCGGATGGTGGAGGCGGAGGCGCAGCTCGCGGACGAGATCGGCCAGATCTTGGCGCAGATGGACGAGCTGAACGAGGGCGAGGATCGGGAGCACGGGGACGACGAGGGCGGCGGGGGGCTGCCGCAGGAGCTGCAAGCGCGCGAGCAGCGTCGAGAGAAGATCCGGGCAGCGCGAGCGCAGCTGGAGGCGGAGAAGGGCGAGAAGCTCGAGTCGCGGCACCAGAAGAGCTTTGCGGATCCCGAGGCGAACATGATGAAGACGGGGGAAGGGGCGCTTTCATACTGCTACAACGCACAAGCCGCGACGAGCGAGGACGGGATCCTCGTGGCGACGGGTCTGTCGTCGGCGGCGAACGATGTTTCGGCGCTGATCCCGATGATCGAGGCGGTGGAAGGGAACACTGGAGAGTGTCCCGGGGTCGCACTGGCGGACCAGGGGTACTTGAGCGAGGCGACGCTCGCGGAGCTTGATCGGCGGGGCCAACGCTGTTTGGTGGCGGTGGGTCGAGAGCGGAAGAAGGGAACGCACTGGCCCCGGGGCGAGTTCACGCAGCGGATGCATCGGGTGTTGCGGCTGCCGTGGGCGCAAACACTGTATGCACACCGCAAGACGCAGGCGGAGCGTCCGTTCGCCGAGATCAAGCAGAGGCTGCGCTTCCAGCGCTTCATGCTGCGCGGGCAGGAGAAGGCTCGCGGCGAGTGGAATCTGGTCTGTGCGGCGTTCAATCTGCAGACGCTGTGGCGGCGCGCTGCGGCATGAGAGCGCGGATCCGCCACTGCTGCGCGCCCCGAGAGCGAAGCGAATGAAATTCGAATCCGAAGAAATTGGCGCGAGGCGGAACGAGGAGCGCGCCGGATGGGGGTCGACGATGCGGTCGGCTGTGCCGGGCACCGCTGAGGAGACCCCCATCCGGTGCGCTCCGGCACTCACTCTCGGGTCAGACTCCTAGGCACGCGCCGCCCACCACGCCAATTCGCACGACTGCGCCGCGCCGAGGTGTTCGTGCTCAGGCGCCAGCGGAATTCAGCCGGGGGAGCTCCGCGGCGAGGAAATCGAAGACCAATCGCACGCGGCGGCTGGTC
>CAYQNV010000034.1:0-32497 GCA_964418975.1 uncultured bacterium
GCGAGATTCCAGTCGTGGATGAGGTCGTGCGGGTCCATGGGGGTCTCCGGAGCGTGCGTGCGAAGGAGAAGTGAACCGCAGTGAGCGAGGAGAGGCAAGTGCGAGGCGGCTCGCGTCACGCTAGCGTCAGCCTCATTGCGATGATGTCGTCCCCGGCGGGTACGGCAGTCCCAGTCGATCGAGCAGCCGAGCGAATCGCGGGTCGGAGCGAAGGGGGATCCAGAGAGGGGAGACGGCCAGCCAGAGAATTTCCTCGTCGCGCCGTTCGAGGCTCGCTTCCAGATGGTCGAATGCTACTTTCTTCCGGCCGAGTGCGGCCTCGATCATGGCCAGGTGGAGCGACTGCACGTTCCTCGCCGCTGACGCTCGGAGCGCGGTGAGGATGGCTTCGGCCTCCTGCACACGGCCCGCGTGTGCCAGCCCGGTACCAAGCATCGCCCTGACAAACGGCGAGTCGTCCTCGGCCACGGCCTTGCGGAATGCGACGAGCGCCTCCTGGGTGCGCCCGCCGACCAGGAGGGCTTGCCCGAGCATGGTGAACGCGATGGCGTATCCGGAGTCGCTGGCCGTCACTGCGCGGTATCCGGCGACGGCGTCGTTGACGCGGCCGTCGAACAGCGACGAGTTCGCCGCCCCGACTCGGAAGTACAACGACAGTGGATCGAGATCCACCGCGCGGTCCCACTGCGCCTGAGACTCGGGGAATCGGCGCTGCAGGCCGAGCAGTTGCGCCAGGAGAAAGCGGGTCCACGCGTCATTCGCATCGAGCTCGACCGCGCGGCGGAATTCGGCTTCGGCAGCCTGCCACTGCCACTCGTAGTAGCCAAGGTATGCACCAAGCGACGCGTGCGCCTGGGCCAGATCGGGATCGAGCGCCAGAGCGCGCTCGGCCGCCTGTTTCACGCGTGGCATCGCCTCGCGCGCCGGCACGTAAAGACTGGAGAACCCGTACCACACGTCGGCGATTCCCGACCAGGCTTCGGCGTAGCTCGAATCCAGGCGCACGGCGGTCTCGAAGTAACCAAGGGCTTGCCGACAATTGGACTCGCTCATGCCCCTCAACAGGTAGCGTCCGCGCAAGTAGGCCTCGTGCGCCTCCGGCTCCACTACGCGCCTGCGCGAGAGCCGGGCGCGCTCGGCAGGGGTCAACCGCACGCGCACCTCTCGGGCGATCGTTCGCGCCAACTCGCCCTGCAGGCTCAGTACGTCGGAGAGCTTGCGCACGTAGCGATCGCCCCACAGGTGCCGGTCCTGGCGCGCGTTCACGAGCTGTGCCGTGACCAGCACCTCGCCCCCCTCGCGGCGCACCGAACCCTCGACCACCGCGTCCACACCCAGCTCGCGCGCGATCTGCGGCAGCCGCTTGCGTGTGCCGCGGTAACCCATCGCCGACGTGCGCGAGATCACACGAAGCGCCTGGATTCCCGACAGCTCCGCCGTGAGTTCCTCAGTCATGCCGTCGGCGAAGTACTGCTGACTCTCGTCGCCCGAGAGGTTCTCGAGTGGCAGCACGGCGAGCGAGTGGATGCCGGACGCGGCGCGCTCGGAGAGCAGCGCGCGCATGCCGAGCACGCCAGCAACCAGCGCCAGCGCGAGCAGGGCCAGGTTGCGAACGGTCGGGCGCCCCTTACGGCGCGACATCGCGATCGTCGGGCCCGAGGCCGTGGCGGTCGGCGGAAGTGGCCTGGAGGTCGCGAGGCCCGTCGGCGGTGTCGCAACCGTCACGTCCGGCCCGTCCTCGGCCAGCGCGGCCGCGAACTCGGCACAGCTCGCGAACCGGTCGCCCGGCACCTTGGCCAGCGCGCGCTCCAGCGCCTGGGCGACACGCGCCGGCACGCCGGGCCGCACGTCCGTCACGCGCCGCGGTGCCAGCGACAAGTGCTGGTGGATCAGGCTCTCCGCCGTCGGTCCGGTGAACGGCGGCGAGCCCGCCAGCATCTCGTAGACCACGCACGCCAGCGCGTACTGGTCACTCCGGCCATCGATCGCACGGCCACCCGACGCCTGCTCCGGGCTCATGTAGAGCGGCGTGCCCAGCACCATGCCGGTGGCCGTGAGGCGTTCGCCCCCGGCACCCTCGACGGCGTGCGCCACGCCGAAGTCGGCCAGCAGCGCGTGCCCGCCGGAGAGCAGGATGTTCTCCGGCTTCACGTCGCGATGCACCACATGGTGCGCGTGCGCGTAGGCGAGCGCGTCGGCGACCTCGCGCGCGAGCCGCACCGCCTCGTCCACCCCGAGCTGGCGCTCGCGCTCGAGGTGCGCGCGCAGCGACTCGCCCGCCACCACCGGCATCACGAAGTAGGGCAGGCCGTCTGCCGTGCCCGAATCGAACATCGGCAAGATGTGCGGGTGCGTGAGCCGCCCCACCGTCTCGAGTTCGCGCACGAACCGCTCGGGGCCGATGGCCGCGGCCAGCTCGGGACTCAGCACCTTGATCGCCACCTCGCGATGGTGCTTCAGGTCCTCAGCGGCGAACACGCTGGCCATACCGCCCGTGCCCAACTCCCGACGCAGCCGGTATCGCCCGGCCAGCGCGGCATCGACACGGGCCCGGAGATCGTTCATGCGGGGCGACTCACGACCCGAGCCCGAGCCGCGCCAGGAGAACCGCGCAGCGCGGGTCCGAGCGCAAGGGATCCATCTGCGGGTCCACCTTGAGATAGACCACGGTCTCCCTGCGCAGGTCGAGCTCTTTACCCAGCCATTCGAACGCCTCGTCTTTCATGCCCAGGGCAACGTAGACCAGCGCGACCGAGTAGTTGTCCCCGCTTCGCTTGAGATCCTCCAGTTCGGCCAGCGCCAGTTCGCGCTTGCCCTGGAGTGCGTAGGGGTAAGCGAGCCCGCCCGAGCCGGTCTCTTTCAATATCCGCATCCGCGTCCGGAGCACGGGAATCGCACACTCGATCTCGCCTTTACGGACGGCGACTGCAGCCCGTCGCGCAGCGTCTCGTCGTCGAACTGGATCTCGAACGCCGGCTTCTCCCAGCGCTCGCCGGCTTCGTTCCAGTCGTGGATCAAGTCGTGGTCGTCCATGGGGCTCTCCGGAGCGTGGATGCGAGTACCCAGTGAACCGCAGCGCGCGAGGAGTGGCAAGCGCGCTGCCAGTGAACGTCTGACTCGCGTCAGGTGCGCTTCGATCGGGGCGTCCCGGGCGGGTACGGCAGTCCCAATCGATCGAGCAGCCGGGCGAATCTCGGGTCAGATCGAAGCGGGATCCAGAGAGGGGAGGTGGCCAGCCAGGGTAGCTCCTCGTCGCGCTGTTCGAGGCTCTCGTCCAGGTGCGCGAATGCCTCGTCCTTGCGGCCGAGCGCGGCCTCGATCGCGGCCAGACACCACGTCTGCACGTTCCTGGCTTCTGGCACTCGCAGAGCGTTGAGGATTACGTCGGCCTCCCGCACGCGACCCGCGCGCGCCAGTCCCACACCGAGCAACGCACTCACAGGAGCTGGCGTGTCGCCCTCGGCCGCGGCCTTGCGAAACGCGACAAGCGCCTCCTGGGTGCGCCCGCGATCCAGATAGGCCTGCCCGAGCATGTAATGCGCTGGCGCGTAATTGGAATCGCGGGCAAGCACTCCGCGATATCCGGCGATGGCGTCGTTGACGTGGCCGTCGTACAGCGAAATGTTCGCCGCCGCGACTCGGTGGAACAACGACCGTGGGTCGAGCTCCACCGCGCGGTCGAACTGCGCCTGTGACTCGGGGAAGCGGCGCTGTATCGCGAGCAGGTTCGCCAGGAGACCGCGGGCCCACGCGTCATTCGCATCGAGCTCGATCGCGCGACGGAATTCAGCCTCGGCAGCCTTCCAGCGCCACTCGTAGAAGCCGAGGTACGCACCAAGTGACGCGTGCGCCTGGGCGAGGTCGGGGTCGAGCGCCATGGCGCGCTCGGCCGCCTGCTTTACGCGTGGCATCGCCTCGTGCGCGGGCACGTAAAGACTGGAGAACCCGTACCACGCGTCAGCGATTCCCGACCAGGCTTCGGCGTAGCTCGAATCCAGCCGCACGGCGGTCTCGAAGTGGGCGAGGGCCTGCCGGAAATTGGACTCGCTCATGCGCCTGAACAGGTAGCGCCCGCGCAAATAGGCCTCGTGCGCCTCCGGCGCCACGACGCGCCTGCGCGAAAGCCTGGCGCGCTCGGCCGGGGTCAATCGCACGCGCACCTCTCTGGCGATCGCGCGTGCCAACTCGGCCTGCAGGCTCAGCACGTCGGAGAGCTGGCGCACGTTGCGATCGCCCCAGAGGTGTCGGTCCTGTCGCGCGTTCACGAGCTGTGCCGTGACCAGCACCTCGCCTCCCTCGCGGCGCACCGAGCCCTCGACCACCGCGTCCACGCCCAGCTCGCGCGCGATCTGAGGCAGTCGCTTGCTGGTTCCGCGGTAGCCCATCACCGACGTGCGCGAGATCACGCGAAGCGCCTGGATGCGCGAAAGTTCCGCCGTGAGTTCCTCGGTCATGCCGTCGGCGAAGTACTGCTGGCTCTCGTCGCCCGAGAGGTTCTCGAGTGGCAGCACGGCGAGCGAGTGGATGCCGGACGCGGCGCGCTGAGCGAGCAGCGCGCGCATGCCGAGCACGCCCGCAGCCAGCGCCAGCGCGAGCAGGGCCAGGTTGCGAGCGAGCGGGCGCCGCCCATGGCGCGACATCGCGATCGTCGGCTCCGGGGCCGTGGCGGCGGCGGAGAGCGGGGTTGCAACTGAGGACGCAAGGCCCGTCGCCGGTGTCGCTAGCATCACGGCCGGCTCCTCGGTCCTCAACGCGGCCGCGAACTCCGCGCAGCTCGCGTAGCGGTCGCCCGGAACCTTGGCCAGAGCGCGCTCCAGGGCATAGGCGAGTCGCGCCGGCACGCTCGGCCGCAGGTCCGTCACGCTGCGGGGCGCCAGCGCCAGATGCTGGTGCAATAGACTCTCCGCCGTGGGGCCCGTGAACGGCGGCACTCCAGCCAGCATCTCGTATACGACGCACGCCAGGGCATACTGGTCGCTCCGGCCATCGAACGCGCCGCCACCGGAGGCCTGCTCCGGGCTCATGTAGAGCGGCGTGCCCAGCACCATGCCGCTGGCCGTGAGGCGCTCCCGGCCCGCTCCCTCCACCGCGTGCGCCACGCCGAAGTCGGCCAGCAGGGCGTGCCCGCCGGAGAGCAGGATGTTCTCCGGCTTCACGTCGCGATGCACCACATGGTGCGCGTGCGCGTAGGCGAGCGCGTCGGCGACCTCGCGCGCGAGCCGCACCGCCTCGTCCACCCCGAGCTGGCGCTCGCGTTGCAGGTGCGCGCGCAGCGACTCGCCCTCCACCACGGGCATGACGAAGTAGGGCAGCCCATCCGCCGTGCCCGAATCGAACATCGGCAGAATGTGCGGGTGCGTGAGCCGCCCCACTGTCTCGAGCTCGCGCACGAATCGCTCGGGACCGATGGCCGCGGCCAGCTCGGGGCTCAGCACCTTGATCGCCACTTCGCGGTGGTGCTTGAGGTCCTCAGCGGCGAACACGCTGGCCATGCCGCCCGTGCCCAACACGCGACTCAACCGGTAACGCCCGGCCAGCGCGGCATCGACACGGGCCCGGAGATCATTCAGACGGCGGCCCTCCCGTGACGCGGCCCGGATCGAGGATGCGGGCCGCTGACAGGAGAGATTCTACCACGCGCCCTGAGGGCGCCCCGGGCTTACGCCCGCTCGATCAGCACAGCCATGCCCTGGCCGCCGCCGATGCAGGCCGACGCCACGCCGAACTTCTTGCCGCGCAGGCCCAGCTCCACGACGAGCGTGTAGATGAGCCGCGTGCCGGTGGCGCCGAGCGGGTGCCCCAGGCCGATCGCGCCGCCATTCACGTTCACCTTGTCGCGGTCGAGGTCCAAGTCCTTCTCCACGGCCAGGTACTGGCCCGCGAACGCCTCGTTGATCTCGAACAGGTCGACCTGGTCCAGCTTCATGCCGGTGCGCGCGAGAACCTTGCGGATGGCCGGGGCCGGGCCGAAGCCCATGATGGACGGATCCACGCCCACGTACGACCAGCCGCGCACGTAGGCGAGCGGCTTCTTGCCTTCCTTCTGTGCGTTCGCCGCCGTGCTCATCACCACCGCCGCGGCGCCGTCCACGATGCCCGACGCATTTCCCGCCGTGACCATGGACTCGGGACCGAACGCCGGCGGCAGCGCCGCCAGTCGATCGATGCTCGTGCCGGGGAAGAGGTGGTCGTCCTTCTCCACCAGGACGATCTTCTTGCCCTGCTTCACCTCGACAGGCGTTACTTCCTGCGCGAAACGTCCGTTGTTGTTGGCGGCATTCGCGCGCTCGTGCGAGCGCAGCGCGAACTCGTCCTGCTGCTGTCGGGTGATGCCGTACTTGCGTGCCAGGTTGTCGCTGGTCTGTGCCATGAAGAAGCCGCAGTAGCTGTCCTTCAACGCCGCGAACAGCGAGTCCTCGAGCGCCGGTCCGGGGCCGAGCCGGATGCCGCCGCGCGCGCCGCGCAGCACGTGCGGTGCCTGGCTCATGTTCTCCATGCCGCCCGCCAGCACCCACTGCGCTTCGCCGAGCTGCAACAGCTGCGCCGCGCTGGCCACGGACTGGAGCCCCGAGCCGCACAGGCGATTCACCGTGAGCGCGGGGCACTCGTCCGACACACCCGCCTTCAAGCCCACGTGGCGCGCGCCATAGATGGCGTCGGCCGACGTCTGGAGCGCGTTGCCCATGATCACGTGATCCACGAGGCCGGGAGAGATGTCGGCGCGGTCGAGGGCGGCGCGTGAAGCTGCGGCCCCCAGATCGATGGCCGACTGGCTCGCGAGCGCGCCGCCGTTCTGCCCGTCGCCGCGCTTGCCGCCCACCCACTCCGCCATGGGCGTGCGTGCGCCCGAGAGAATCACGATGTCTGGGAGTCCGTTGCTGGACAAGGGTTTGCTCCTTGTGTCGAAAGTCATGGGTGAGACGGGCGCAGGGGCCGCTGGGGTCGCATCTGGGCGGCTGCCACCGCGAGAGAAGGTGGTGTTGAGATGCAGAACGCTAGCACCCGTCGCAGGGCGCCACAAGCAGCGCGGATGGGGGCTTCAGCCCACCGCTTTCATGATGCAACCCGCAGGGACCCGTCGAGCATCATGATGCGTAGCGCGACCCTGCCCCGGGCCGCCCGGCTGCGAAGGTCAGGACATGCGAGCAGACGGTGGGCGATCGAAACCACACTCGATCCGCGCGAACGAATTCGCGCCGCGCGCCTCCTGGGGGCAGGCCGTGGTCACCACACTCCTGTTGCTCACGATCGCGTCACCGGCCCCGGTGGTCGCGGCCACACTCCGTGGTGGCGATGTCGTCGTGCTCGGCTGTCGGTCCTTCTACAATTCCGGGCACGACGAGCTGTTCGTGGTCACGCCCGCCGACGGCACGGTGCAGCATCTCTGGATCACGCCGCCCGTCACCTCGGCTCGGGACCTGGTCGTGCTTCGCGACGGCACGCTGCTCGTCTGCGATCTCGTCGAGGGCGTGCTGCGAGTGGATCCGGGTGACGGCACGTGGCAGGTGGTCGCGGGCCTCGGCGCGTTCGGTGGCAGCGCGCCCAGCGCCATGACGCTGGCGCCGAATGGCGATGTCCTCGCCGCTGGCGCGTTCGGTGTGATGCGGCTCGCGGGCGGCACGGGGGCTCCACTCAGCGTGAGCTCAGGGCCATTCCCCGGAGAAGCCACCGGCATCGCCACCGACGGCGGCGCGAATGTCTGGGTGTGCCACTACCAGATCCCGAACGCGATCGCCGGGATCGTGAATGTGAACGCCACCAGCGGCGCGAGGACGGACCTTGTGCTGAGCTGCAGCACGGCCCTGTTCCCGGTATACGGGCTTGCGAGCCTGCACTACCGGAACGATGGATCTCTCTATGTGATGAACGCACCGGACTCGTACGCACCCTCGGCGGTCGCGTACGGCGGCATCTATCGCGTGGAGCCCGCCACCGGTGTGGCCACGCCATGGCTCATCCAGCCGCTCATCGTGTCGTTCGACTGGGACGCTTCGGACCAGCTCTGGAAGAGCGTCGCCCACACCATCAGCCGCACGCCCACCTACGGCCTGGTCGAAGGAGGTCCGTGGCAGATCTCGCTCGGCAATCGCGGCGCGGTGACGATCGTGCCCGCCGGCGTGACCGCGACACGATCCTCCACCTGGGGAGCGCTCAAGCGGCTCTATCGCTGATGCCGCGCGCGGAACGGGAGGGCGGCGTGCGATGCTCGCCGCCCCACGCCACCGCCGCCCTCCTCGATCGTCCTAGCGCACGCTACGGCTTGCTCGGCGGATCCTCCACGATGATCACCGGGTCGAGTCGCACGTTGGGATCGGACTCCAGCACCACCGCGTACTTGAAGCGGCCCTTGCGACTCGGGTGCTGCATCGTGGCCGCCGCGTCGTGGCGGAGCTCGCGCTCCGAGAACGGGCCCGGGCCCTCGAACTCGATCGAGAATCGCTGGCTCCCCATGCCCGTCCAGTGCATCTCATCGCCCGACTTCATGATCAACGGGTCTGGCGACACCCGGATACTGCGACCGTCGATCGTCACCGAGATGCGATGCGTGACCAGCTTCTGAGTGCTCATCTTCGTCCTCCCGAGTCGGGGGTTGGGGTGGTTCGCGAAGCCGGGCTCGCGGAAGCGAGCAGGGCGGTGAATCGGGGCTCCGCTCGCCAGTCGCGATGCACCGGCGAATCGCGGAGCCAGGGGATCGGGTATCCGCCGGACACCGCGCGTTCGAGCCAGGTGAGCGCGAGCGGGTGGTCGTCCAGCTGCCAGAGTGTCAGTGCCGCGGAATACTGCACCATGGAGTTGGCACTGTCGGCGGCCAGGGCCAGGCTCAAGTAGACACGCGCGCTGTCGGGCTGGTCGATCTTGGGGAACGCGCTCGACAGTGAAGCGGCGATCATGGGATCGAACGATGAGCCGCGCTCCGCGCGCGCCACCATCTCCTCGCGCCCCAGACGCATGCCCTGCAGGTAGGCATCACGCGCCTGGTCGGGTCGGCCGCGCAGCCAGTAGTAGGCGTCCCCCAGGTTCAGCCACATCGCGTAGTCCGAGGAGCCGAACTGGATCGCCTGGTTGTCGCTGTCGACCGCTTCGGTGAGCCGGCCGGTGTTGAAGTAGGCCGTGCCCAGATTGCTGAATGCCACGTCGGTGGGACGCAGCGACACGGCGAGCCGCAGCGTGTCGATGGCCCGGCCGTACTCGCCCTGCAGGATGAGCAGGCCACCCAGGGAGGCGTAGCCGGTCGACAGCTCCGGGGCCCGGCGGATCATCTCGACGAAGCCCCGCATCGCGGGTTCGATGTGGCCTTGTTTGGACTCCCACCACGCGAGCCACCAACGCGGTCGATAGGCGTGCGGTCGGCGCTCGATCGCGGCCACGTATACCGCACGCTCGGCGGCAGCATCGCCCAGGCGCTGATGGGTTCGTCCATGGCGGTACCAGGCGTCGTCGTCGGTGGGATCCAGATCGCACGCGCGCCGATACTCGGCCAGGGACTCCACGTAGAGCTTGCGATATCCCAGGACCTCGCCCAGCACGCGGTGCGTCTCGGCGCGCCCGGGATCCAGTTCCACCGCCTTGCGCGCCGAGGCCTCGGCGCGCTCGAGCCACACCGGGTCCTTGGTACGTCGTTCGGACTTCAACTCTGCGGCGGCCAGCCATGCCCGGGGCGCGGCCGCATCGGGTTCCGCACGGCACGCGGTTTCGAGGTCGTCGCGTGCGCGACCCAGGTCGTCGTCGGTCTCGGCCGTGCGCGCGCGGCCGATGCCCTGGGCGAGGAATCGCAGCGTGCCGGCGCCGCGCACGCCCAGCGAGTAGCTCTCGCCCGCGCCGCGTCCCGCCAGGCCGAGCAGCGCGATGGACTGGCGATAGAGACTGTCGGCGAACGCCTGTGGCTGGGCGAGCGGCACCACGAACGTGCGCGCGCCGATCAGGCGGCCGCGCGCGGACTCGTGAAGTTCCAGCCGAGCGCGGAGTGCATCGGGCGTCTGCTCGAGCGTGGGCACCAGCGCGAGGTTGGCGCCCAAGGGCTTGCGCGCGTCCTCGACGGCGGTGAGCTTCTCGGTGAAGCTCTCCTGGAACGTCGCCATCTGGAAGCCCGCCACGTCCTGGTGGCGCTGGAGCCTTGCCGCGAGCAGTTCGACCGAGCCCATGGCGAACGCGCCGAAGTCACGGCTGGCGCCGGGGGTGACGGGCAGGAGCAGCGCGCATTTCGCTCGCTGGGCAGGCGCCGCGCGGAAAACGTGCGCCAGGCGAGTGCGGCCGCGACGGCGATCGCCACCAGGGTCAGGACGCTGACCACGTTGCGCGACAGGACCTGCCTGCGCGGCGTGTCGCTCACGCGTCGGGGGGCCGCCTCGGTGGCGCCCGGAGTCGCCGCCGCGGTGGTCCCCTCGCGCGCGGCGGCGAGCGCCGTGGCCACTTCGTCGCACGAGGCGTAGCGTTTCGCCGGGTCGCGCGCCAGCATCTTGTCCACCACCCGCGAGAGTGCGAGCGGCACGACCGGATTCATCTGGTGCGCCGGTGCCGGCACCGCGTTCATGATCTGGTCGAGCACGCTCTCGTAGGCGCCACCCGCGAACGGGTGATTCGCGGTGAGCATCTCGTAGAACACCGCACCCAACGAGAAGATGTCCGTGCGCTCGTCGATCCGGCCGCCGTAGTGCGCCTCGGGCGCCATGTACTGCGGCGTGCCCGCTGGCGCGCGACTCCCCTCGATCGTGTGTGTGGTGCCGTCCGAGGTCACCGCGCCCGCGGAGCGATCACTGCGGAGCGCGATACCGAAGTCGAGGATCTTGATCTCGTGCTCGCGCGTGAGCATCAGGTTTTCGGGCTTGATGTCGCGATGGATCACGCCCCTCGCGTGCGCCGCGCCGAGCGCTCCGACGCACTGGCTCGAGAGCTCCCAGAACGTGTCCAGCGGGAACGGTTCGCGCAGCCGTTCGCGCAGCGTCTGGCCGTCCACGTACTCCATCACCAGCAGCAAGTCGTCACCCAGGTCCAGCACGTCGTGGATGGCCGCGATGCGCCGGTCGCTCACCTGGCTCGCGCGTCGTGCTTCCTTGAGCAGCGCACCGCGACGGTCCGCGCCCTGTGCACCGTCGGTGCGCAGGTGCTTGAGCGCGACGCGGCGCTGGAGCAGCGTGTCGTGCGCCAGCAGCACCTCGCCCATGCCGCCGCGGCCCAGCACGCTCTCGACACGAAATCGCCCCAACAGCACGCGGCCGGGCGAGCCGGCGGCGATGGGGTCGGGATCCGTTGACCCGGAATCGGGCACGAGACCTCCGCTGGTTCCGATGCGAGGCGCGCCGGGCACCCTGCGCGAGCGAGTGGACAGTATACTCGCCGTCGGGGCGTGTCAGTCGCTGCGTCGCCGGCCATGATCCGCGGGCCGCGCGAGCCAGCATGTGGCCCCGACGTGGAGGGCGATTGCGCAGGGTCCTGCCGGCCAGGTGGCTTGCCGAACTCCGCACCCAGGCCGCGACACCGGTCGAGCTTCCAAGCGAGCAAGCGCGGGACTCCCGCCATCGCATCCGCGTCGCCGCCGCCATCGGCACCGGGGCGTACCTGCTGTTTCTCGCCGTGGAACTGTTCGGCGTGATCCCCGCGTCGCGGATCGAACACTCGCTCGACGTGGCGCACGACGTGCTCGGCGCGACGCTGTGCGCGCTGTTACTCGCGGCGACGCTGGTTCCCAGCCTGAGCGACAGGACCGTGCTCCGGCTGGCGTTGGCAACCGAGCTGTTGCTCGCGAGCCTGATCTCGATCGCCGTGCCGTGGGCCGGGTGGGTTCGCACCCAGCACCTGCCCGCGCTCACCTGGGTCGTGCCGATCATCATCCTGTTCCCGCTGCTCGTGCCGGCGCGGCCGCGCGTCATGGCCATGGTCTCGGCGGCGTGCGCGCTGACCATGCCGGGTGGTGTCGGCGTGCTCGACGCGTTGGGCATCGTGTCGGCGCGCGCGTCGGACTACTGGGCTGCGGGCAGCGCGGCCGCGGTGGGGCTGGCGATCGCGTTGGTGGCCGCACGCACGGTCTACGGCGCCGGGCAGCAGGTCGCGCTGGCAAGCCGCATGGGCGGCTACGAACTGCTCGAGCCACTCGGCAGCGGCGGCATGGGCGAGGTGTGGCGTGCCCGCCACCTGCTGCTCGCCCGGCCCGCCGCCGTCAAGCTGATCCTGCCCGAACGGCTCCAGGCCTCGAGCGAGGCGCGCGAGGCCATGGTGCAACGCTTCAGGCGCGAGGCACAGGTGACGGCGGGGCTCCGCTCGCCGCACACCGTGCAGCTGTTCGACTTCGGCTTGAGCGCCGATGGCGTCATGTACTACGCCATGGAGCTGCTCGAGGGCATCAACCTGGAGCACTTCGTGTATCGCTACGGCGCGGTCGAGCCTAGGCGCGCCGTCCATTGGCTGCGGCAGGCCTGCCACTCGCTGGGCGAGGCGCACGCGCTCGACCTGACTCACCGCGACATCAAGCCCGCCAACCTGTTCGTGTGCAAGTACGGTCGTGAGCGCGACTTCCTGAAGGTGCTCGACTTCGGCCTGGCGCGGCCGAGCCCGGCCGCAACCGACGCAAAGCTCACGCGCGAAGGTGCATGGCTCGGCACACCCGGCTACATGGCGCCCGAGCAGGTGTTCGGGGGCGACGGCGGCCCCGCCGCCGATCTCTACGCACTCGGCTGCGTGGCGTACTGGCTGCTGGCGGGAGTGAAGCCGTTCGAGTCCGAGGACGCAGGCGAGCTCATGCGCCAGCACGTGCACGTCGCACCGGCGCCGCTCGCCGGCCGCGCTCCGCACGCCATCCCAGCGCCGCTCGAAGCAGTGGTCATGGCGTGCCTCGCCAAGGATCCGGCGGATCGGCCGCGCGACACCGACGACCTGGACGAACGACTGGCGCGTTGCCTCGACGACGAGCCGTGGTCCACCGCCGCCGCGAGCGCGTGGTGGCAGGGAAAGCTGGCGGGCGCGTGATATCGTGCCCCGCCATGAAGAGTCACACGGCGTACCTCACGCTCGAGATCCCGACCCGGCGAGCGTTCGTAAACATCACCCGCGACGTGGCGCGCGCCGTCGCGGAGTCGGGCGTGCGCGAGGGGTTGGTGCTGGTCAACGCCATGCACATCTCGGCCAGCGTGTTCATCAACGACGACGAGTCCGGCCTGCACCACGACTACGACGTGTGGCTGGAGAAGCTGGCACCGCATGCGCCCACGAGCCAGTACCGCCACAACGACACGGGCGAGGACAACGCCGACGCGCACCTGAAGCGCCAGGTGATGGGTCGCGAGGTGGTGGTGGCGGTGACGGCCGGCAAGCTCGATTTCGGACCCTGGGAGCAGGTGTTTTACGGCGAGTTCGATGGCCGTCGGAAGAAGCGCGTGCTCATCAAGGTGATCGGCGAATGAAACCATCGGTCGTTCGTCGAGTGCGAAACGGCGACATCGCGCGCGTGTGGGAGATGGTGCACGAGCTCGCCGCATTCGAGGACATGACCGATATCCTGACCGGCACGCGCGACAAGCTGCACGCGATGTTGTTCGACGAACGTCCCGTGCTGTTCGGCCACGTGGCCGAGGCCGGCGACGGCCGACTGGTGGGCTACACCCTTTATCACTTCACTTATTCGTCGTTCCGCACGAACCACCGCATGTGGCTTGAGGACCTCTACGTGGAGAAAGAAGCCCGAGGCATGGGCGCGGGGGAGGCGCTGCTCAAGTCGTTCGTGGCGGACGCGCTCGAGCGCGGCTGTCACCGCGTGGACTGGCACGTGCTGGAAATGAACCCGGCGCGCCAGTTCTACGAGGCACACGGCGCACAACGCTCCGACGACGGCATGCTCCAATACGGACTGGACATGGCGGGGATGAGGAAACTGCTCGGGCTCTAGCCGCCGGCCGTCGGCAGGGCCGCGAGACGCTTCGCCAGTTCCGCCGGCAGCGGCTGTTCCAACAACTCCGCCACGCGCGCGGCGTCCGCGCCATGCTCCGCGAGCCATGCGAACAGCAGTTCCGCCCGCTCCGCCCGCCGCACCCGAAGCGCGGGCACGTCATCGCGCCCCATGAGCCAGTAAGCACACGCCCAGCCTTCGGGGCTCGCCATGGGCAGCTCGAGCCAGCGGCTCGAGACGTGCAACGCCACGTGCACCACGCCGCCGGGCACGAAGAACGCGAAGCGCGGGATCAACTCGGTGCGTTCGGCCTCGAACTCGAGCTTCCAGTCGGCGTGGCAGCCGCCGTGCCCGTGGAACGAGTGCGGCAGGTCGGCGAGCAGCGCACGCACGCGCGTGGGGTCCTCCTCGACCTGAACGTCCCAGTCGTTCACCTCGTTCACCAGCCCAAGCGAGGCGAGCAGCCCGCTGGCACCCACCGCCCAGGCGATGCCGGCGGCATCGAGTCGTGCGGTGATCCGGCGCAGCCCCTCGAGTGGTGGCAGCGTGACCGCGGAGGCCGCCGCCAGCGCCGCCGCGGCACCCTCGGCGAGTGCTTCGAGCAGCGGCGTCAGCGTGTCGGCCAGCGCGCGTGCGTCGCTGGCGCCCACGTGCCGGGCGCAGGCGCGAGCGATCGCCGCGGGCACCAACGGCGCGCCCTTCTGGCCGAGCGTGCGCGTGACGCCGTCGTACTCGCCGTAGCGCTCGGCCAGCCGGGCGCGCAGCTCGGCTTGCTCGGCAGCGGGGGCGAGACGCGCGAGCACCGCGTCATGAAACGCGTCCACCAGGTCGGCCGTCTCGTCGCCGTGGCCGCCGTCGGCCACCACACCGCGGATGCACGCGTGCAGAGCCACCGCCTGCCACTCGCGTTCCGCGGCCACGGGTTCCGCGCCCGCGAGCGCGCCCGAGGCGCGCAGGTCCTCGAGCAGCGCGGGCGACACGCCCTCGAAGAACTCCGCAAGGGCGCCGGCTCGTGAGAATGCGGTACCGGTCACGATGGCGGGTTCTTGCTCCAGTCGTAGAAGCCCTTGCCCGTCTTCCGGCCGTGCAGGCCCGCGAGCACCATGCGCTTCAGGAGCGGCGGAGCGGCGAAGCGTGGCTCCTTGAACTCGTCGAACATGATCTCGCTGATGTAGTACGTGGTGTCGAGTCCCACGTAGTCGGTGAGGAACAGCGGCCCCATCGGATAGCCGCAGCCCAGCTTCATGGCGTTGTCGATGTCGTCGCGGCTGGCGAGGCCCTGCTCGTACACGCGGATGGCGTCGAGCATGTAGGGCACGAGCAGGCGGTTCACCACGAAGCCCGTGGAATCGCCACAGTTCACCACCGTCTTGCCGATCGCCATGCACCAGGCGTTGGTGTCGGCGATGGCCGCGGCGTCGCTGCGCACCGTCCGCACCACCTCGACCAGTTTCATGAGCGGCACGGGATTGAAGAAATGAAGCCCGAGGAAGCGCTCGGGGCGCTTGCAGAAGTTGCTCATCTCGGTGATGGACAGGCTCGAGGTGTTGGACGCGAAGATGGCGCCGGGCTTGACGATGCCCTCGAGCGCGCCGAACAGCTCTTTCTTGAGCGGCAGATTTTCGGGCGCGGCCTCGACGATGAGATCGCAGTCCGCAAGGTCCTCGAGCTTCACGGTGCCGGTCAGGTTCTTCCTCACCTTGTCGAGTTCATAGGGCGGCACCTTGCCCTTGTCCACGCCTGCCTGGAGGAACTTGTAGATGGAGCCCAGACCCTTCTCGAGCGCGTTGGGGCTCACCTCGCGGACGAGCGTGGGGAACCCGGCCTGCGCACTGACCTGCGCGATGCCGCTGCCCATCAAGCCGCAGCCGATCACGCCGACTCTCTGGATCGCCATGGAGTGGATGCCTCCGAGAGATGCTGGGGGAATTCCGCGGGGTCACGAAACGCGAAGCAGGATAGGCGCAGCCTTAAAGGCAGACAAGCGTGGCGGAGAACGAACGACGCAGCATGATCCACCACCGGGTTCGAACCGTCACTGGCTGCGCTGCGTGATACGCTTCCGAGGCGCAATCTGATCGCGCCAGCTCGATTCCCAGAACATGCCTTCTGTGAGGCAACTCCGTGACCACGCTCAATCCTGCCTCGGAGCCGCTTCGTCACGCGGCGACTCGGATCGTGGTCGGCGCGCTGTGCGTGCTGGCCGGATTGGAACTGTGGGCCATCCTCGCGCTCAATCGCGGCGCAATGCTCTACGCCCTCGACGACGCCTACATCCATCTGGGACTGGCGGCGCACTTGCGCACGGGGCACTACGGCATCAATGCCGGCGAGGCCAGTTCGCCTTCGTCGAGCATCCTGTGGCCTGTCCTGCTGGCGCCGTTTGGCGGGTGGACGCGGTTCGAGTGGGTGCCGCTGATCGTCAACCTGCTTGCGGCGCTCGGCACGGCCGTGGTCATCCCGCGCCTGCTCGCGCGAGTGCTGGGTCCCGCCACAGGCGTCGCGAGCACATTGATGCACGGCATGCTCGGTGTGGGGCTTCTGTTCCTGTTCAATACGCTCGGCCTGGTCTTCGTGGGATTGGAGCACTCGCTTCAGGTGCTGCTCACGTTGCTGGCCGTACTGCGGCTCTTCGACGTGGCCAGAGGGGAACGGCCAGGCGCATGGCTCGGGCCGGTGCTCGTGCTGGGACCGCTCCTGCGCTACGAGAACCTTTCACTGACGCTGCCGGCGCTGGGCTTCCTGTGGTACATGGGACATCGCCGCACGGCGATGGTCACGCTGATATGCCTCGCCGGACTGATGGGGGGATTCTCGATGTTCCTGGTCGGTCTGGGACTGCCGCCGTTGCCGAGCAGCGTGCTGGCAAAACTGGGCACGGCCGCCGGAGGTGGCGCGCTCGGCGCGGTCGCGGAAGTACTGGTGCACAATTTGTTGCGCAGCTGGAGCGGGCCGTGGCTTCTGCTGCTGGCCGCGGCGCTGATCGCCGCGGCGCGGTCGAGTGGCGAGCGCGGGCTGCGTGGATTCGCGGCCGTGATCCTGCTCGCCATCCTCGGGCACAGCGCATTGGGAAAATTCGGGTGGTTCCACCGCTACGAGATCTATGTGGTCGCCGCGGCCGTGGCGGCAGCCGGCCTCATGCATCGGGAGTGGATTCGCGGCTGGATCCGCGCCGGCCCGAGGTGGGCGGGCGCGATCGCCTGCCTGCTGTTGGCGCTCGCCTCGGGCAAGTCGTTCTACATCGCTGCCGTCACGCCGCTCGCCACACACGAACTCTATCGCCAGCAGTACGCCATGGGACGCATCGCACGCGAAGCACTGCAGGCTCCGGTCGCAGTCAACGATCTCGGGCTTGTCGCCTTCCGGAACACCCATTTCGTAGTGGACCTGTGGGGGCTGGGCTCGCCGACGGCGCTTGCGGCGAGGCAGCGAAGCCGAGACATGGCCTGGGCTGACACGCTCTGCCGCCGACACGGCGTCCGCGTCGTGATGATCTATGCTCCGTGGTTCCCTGCCCCCCCGGCAACCTGGAAGCGTGTCGGCGCCCTTCGCCTCGACGCCACACCGGATGTGCCCGGTTCGGGCGCGCTGGCGACTCTGGTGCGATTCGCCCATCGGCATCGCGGAACGGTGGTGGTCGCTGGCGAGACTGTGTCGCTCTATTCGGTCCAACCCGAGGACGAGACTCGTGTCCGCGAATCGCTGGCGCGCTTCCAGCCGAAGCTCATGAATGGCGTCGAACTCACGCTGGAGTGAGCGCCGCGGGCCCGCTCGATCGCGGAAGTCGATCCGCGAGGGGCCGGGCAGCCCGGACCCCTCGATTGGCCGTTCGGGAGCCGCGCGCAGTAAGGTGGATCGTGAAGTCATCGTGGCCGTCGCCAAGCCCATCACCCGCTGTGCCATCAGGAGAGCAGAACCATGCGTCCACGCGGGACCGAACTCTTGGTGAGCTGCCTCGCGCTGGCACTGGCGTTGGGCGGCAGCGCGCGCGCAGGGCCGGCGGAGCCGACGCCGGCTCCACTCCGCTACCAGCTCGGGCTGCTCGTGCGCGGCGCCGGCTGGACGCCGGAACGCAGTGCGCGTACCGACAGCATCCAGGCCGGCCACATGGCCAACATCGGCCGAATGGCGCAACTCGGCGCGCTGATCGCAGCGGGGCCGTTCGAGAATGGCGGCGAGATGCGCGGCGTGTTCGTGTTCGCGCCGGACGCCATCGGGCTCGACTCGTTGCTCGCGAGCGACCCCGCCATCGCGTCGGGCCGGCTCGAGTGCAGGCTGTTCCCCTGGATCGCGCCTCCCGGGATGGGCGAGGAGTACAAGCAGCGGGCCGAGGCCGCCGGCAAACGCGGCGAGGGCGCGCCCGACTCGATGGTGACGTTTGGCTGGGTGCTGCTGCAGCGAGGGCCGCGCTACGACTCGAGCCCGTCGCCCGCGGTGACCCGGTTACTCGAGAAGCATCGCGCCCACACCGAGGAGTTACGCGCGTCGGGCCGGCTCGTCTACTCCGGGGCCATCGAGGGCACGGGCGACCTGCGCGGCGTGCTCGTCATGCAAGGCGACAGCGCCGAGGTGGCGCGCGCGGTCGCGGCCGACCCCGCTGTGAAGGCCGGGAGATTCGCTCCCCGCATCCTGCGCTGGTGGACGGCGTGGGGCACCGTGCCCGGCCACTGACACCGACTCGCTTCGTCGCTCGCGCCCCGGACCCCGGGAAGCGTGCCCGCACCAGCATAAGGATGGGTTCGATGGACGTGATCGAATCGCTCGCGCTGGACCACACCTCGAAGATCGTGTTGCTCGTGCTGGACGGTTTGGGCGACCTGCCGAACCCCGCGCACGGCGGCCGCACGCCGCTCGAGGCCGCACGCACGCCGAATCTCGACGCGCTCGCCGCGGAGAGTGCGCTGGGTCGACTCACGCCCGTGGCTCCCGGCGTCACGCCGGGCAGCGGGCCAGCTCACCTGGGGCTGTTCGGCTACGACCCGCTCACGCACCCGGTCGGACGCGGCGTGCTCGAAGCACTCGGCGCGGGCTTCGACCTCGAGCCCGGCGACGTGGCGGCGCGCGCCAATTTCTGCACGATCGACGCCTCCGGCGTCGTCGTCGACAGACGGGCCGGGCGCATCCCGACCGAGACGTGCGCGCGCCTGGTGGAGCGGCTCCAGCGCGAGCTCGGAGTGCTCGAGGACGTGACGTTAAGGCTCCAAGCAGGCAAGGGGCACCGCTTCGTGGTTGTGCTGCGCGGCCCGGGTCTCGGTGGCGCGGTGAGCGACGCGGACCCTCACAAGGAGGGTAAGCCCGTTCCGGCATCGCGTCCGCTTGAAGAGGACGCGGCTCATGAGAAAACCGCGCGCCTCGTCAACGCGTTCGTCGCGCGCGCCACCGCGCTCTTGAAAGACGAATCACCCGCCAATGGCCTGCTCCTGCGTGGGCTCTCCGAGCGACCGCGCTTCGCCGGCTACCGCGAGCGGTTCAAGCTGCGCGCCGCTGCCGTCGCGGCCTATCCCATGTACCGTGGCGTGGCGAGCCTCGCCGGCATGAGCCTTCACGTCCCGGCCGGCGAAGCGGCGACCGACGCGTTCGCCGTGGCGGAGCGCGAGTGGGCCGCGCACGACTACTTCTTCCTGCACGTGAAGGGCACGGACATGGCGGGGGAGGACGGCGACTTCACCGCCAAGGTGGCGGTGATCGAGTCCGTGGACTCCGCACTGCCGCGGCTCCTGGCGCTCCGCCCGGACGTGTTGTGCATCACCGGGGACCACTCGACGCCAGTCCCCATGAAGGGCCATTCCTGGCATCCGGTGCCCGCGTTGGTGCGTTCCGCCGTGTGCTTCGCCGACGGATCTTCCCGATTCCACGAGAAGGCCTGCCGAGCAGGTTCGCTTGGGGACCTTGCCAGCAAGGACCTCATCGCGGTATTGCTTGCCAACGCCGGGCGTCTCGACAAGTACGGAGCCTGAATGCTCGCAAGACGCCTCATCCTGACCCACGTGGCCGCATGCACCCTGGCCGCGCTGGCGCTCGCCTGCCCGGTCGCGCGGGCCGCCGCCCCTGCTCCGCTCAGCAATCCCAACTACGGCTTCCCGCTGCCCGGCGATTTCGCAGGGCCCGCCAACGCCACCTCGGCCGGCCTGGCGCTCGCCGATCGCTGGCTGGGCACCTCGGGCTACGAGAATCCGGCGGCATCGCTGCCCGCGCGGCTCGAAGTCTCGCCGCTTTTCCAGCGCGTGAGCCGCCAGGACCTGGCATCGCAGAATCGCGACTTCGTCCAGACGCGCGGCTACCCCGATCTGGCGGGAGCGTCGGTGTCGCTGCCCGCGCGCAATTGGGGATTCCTGCTCTATGCCTGGCACCCCGTGCTGCGCATGGAGCAGCAGTCCTACTCGGCCGGGGCGCTGCTCACGCCGGCCGCGGTGCAGCAGCAGGCGCTCCAGCGCGAGATCCGCGGCGGCCTGGCGATCTCGCACGCCGTGGGCGGCGTGCGCCTGGGAGTCGCGGGCGAGTGGGTTCACCGCGAGGACTCGTACGAGACGCACCAACAATCGGGGGGACCCTCGGCGGGCGACCGACTGTTGGAGTTCTCGGGCGACGGCTATGGAGCGTCGGTCGGCGTGACTTGGGAGAAGGACCCCGATCGCCCGTGGGGCAGTTGGTTCGGCGCCGCGGTGCGCTACGGTTCGGAACTTGGCATCACGGGCACGGTGCACGATGCCACGGCGGCGGGCTCGGCGCTGGGCGACACCACGTTCGCGGTCGAGGCCACGCGCGAGACCGAATGGTCGGGCGGCGCCTCGGGTCGCGTGACCATCGCACCCGCCACGCGATTCGTGGCAGGTGTCGGCTATCGCAGTGGGGCGGACTGGCAGGGCCTCGGCTTCGGCACGACGAGCGGCGCCAGCTGGAGCGCGGGGATCGACTGGAAAGACGACGAGCTGCCGTGGGGTGCTCGCTTCGGCGTGGGGCAGGAGACCAACCCGGGTGGGATCGAGGACAAGGCGGGACTGCTCTCGGTGGGCTTCACTTGGGTCTCGGGCGACCTCGTACTGGACGTGGGGCTTCTGCACCGGAACCTGTCGCGCGAGGGCTTCCCGCACTCGGCCGACGACCGGGTGGTGGGCTCGGTGCGCATCGGGTTCTAGCGGCGGAGGCCGGCGTTTCACATGGCCCCGCACATGGCCCCGCGCGCCCCGGAGCGCTCGGGGCCATGTGCTATACTCGCGCCCGCTTTCGCAGCACCGTGGAGCCCACGGCGGACCGATCGGCCCGCCCGTGACCAGCCGCTGCCGCGCCGCGGGCACGGCCTCGCGACCTGCGCCGTCCGGCTCGCGTGCGAGAGTGGCGGAACTGGCAGACGCGCCGGATTTAGGTTCCGGTGGGGCAACTCGTGGGGGTTCGAATCCCCCCTCTCGCACCAGACGGTCCGGGCTGCATTTCTCTCCTCTCTCCGAATGCATGTAGTAGACGACCAACCCGCAAGGACCCCTGACCCGATGAAGCACACCGTTCGCGAATCCGGCCAGTGGCAGCACACGCTCACCGTCGAGGTGCCGGCCGAAGACGTCGAGAATCGGCTGTTGGCGGTGTCGCGCCGCTTCCAGCAGCAGGTCTCGATCCCCGGTTTTCGCAAGGGCAAGGTGCCGCTCGAGCGCGTGCGGCAGGACTACGCCGCCGAGATCGAGCGCGAGTTCCTCGAGCGCTACATCCCCGAGGTGGCCCACCAGGCGCTGGACCAAGCGCAGTTGAAGGCCGTGGTGCCGCCCTCGGTGCAGAATCTCAAGTTCACGCCGGGACAGCCGCTCTCGTTCGAGGCCGTCGTGGACGTGGCGCCCCAGTCCGAGGTGAAGGACTGGTTGGGCTACTTGCTCGTCCGCCGCGTGCGGCCGGTGGACGAGTCCGCCGTGGACGCGATGATGAACCAGATGCGCGAGGAGTCGGCCGTGTTCTCCGATGTCGCGCGTCCGGCCGGCCAGGGCGACATCCTGCTCATCGACTCGCAGCGCTTGGACGCCAACGGCCGTCGCCTGTCGGGCACCCGCAGCAAGGGCGCGCGCATCCTGCTCGGGGCCCCGGAGCTGCTCCCCGACCTCGCGGCGGGCCTGACCGGCGCGGAAGCGGGCCAGGAACGCACGATCTCGGTCAGCTACCCGGAGGGGTTCCGGCAGGCGGAATTGGCCGGCCAGACCATCCGATACGTGGTCAATATCAAGAAAATCCAGGAGAAGAAACTTCGGCCATTGGACGATAACTTCGCCAAGGACGTGTTCGGGCTGGACTCCTTGGCCAGCCTGCGCGACCGCGTGCGCCGGAACCTCGAGGCCGAGGACGCCCAGCGCGTGCGCCGAGAGCTCGAGGCCCAGGCCATCGACGAGCTCGTGCGGCGCCACGCGCTGGACTTGTCACCGCGGCTCGTGGCTTACATGCTGGAGCAGGTCGTCCACGAGCAGGCCGGGGGCCGCGAGGTCTCGGAGGACCTGCACAAGCAGCTCGAAGAGCACTACCGTCCGGGAGTGGAACGCTCGCTCAAGCGGGAGATCCTGTTGATCGCGCTGGCGAAGCAGGAATCGCTCGACGTCTCGCCCGAGGAAGTGGGTCAGCAGATCCTGCGACTCGCCGAATCGGATCCGCGAAACGCCGCCCGCGTGCGCCAGCATTACGCTTCGGCCGAGCGCCGCAAGGCGCTGGCGGAGTCCATGCTCGAGAAAAAGGCGCTGGACCTGGTGATCGGGGCGGCGCAGATGAGAGACGAGACGCTGCAGGAACCGGCGGAACTCCCGGCGGAAAACTGAATCCAAGCACAAGCTGAGGCCGGGTCGTGCCGATGACCTGTGGCACGAACGTGCCGATGACGTTCGCGACTGAAACAGAAAGGGACCTAGGGATGGCTTCCATTCCGTTCGTGGTGGAGCAGACGGGCCGGGGTGAACGCGCATACGACATCTATTCGCGCTTGCTCAAGGACCGCATCATCTTCATCGGTACCCCGATCGACGATTACATCGCGAACCTGGTCGTCGCCCAGATGATCTTCCTCGAGGGCGAGGATCCGGACCGCGACATCAACCTGTACATCCAGAGCCCGGGCGGCGTGGTCTCGGCCGGCCTGGCCATCTACGACACCATGCAGTTCGTGAAGTGCCCGGTGAGCACGCTTTGCCTGGGGCTGGCGGCCAGCATGGGCGCGCTGTTGCTCACCGCCGGCGCGACCGGCAAGCGCTACTGCCTGCCGAACGCCAAGGTCATGATCCACCAGCCGCTGGGCGGCGCCTCCGGCCAGGCCAGCGACATCGAGATCGCGACGCGCGAGATGCTCAAGACGCGCGAGCAGCTGAACGAGATCCTGGCCAAGCACACTGGCAGGCCGATCGACCAGATCGTCAAGGACACGGACCGCAACCACTGGATGACGGCAGCGGAAGCCAAGAACTACGGTCTGGTGGACGAGATCATCGAGAAGCGACGCTGAGCGGCGCGGCCCGTGGCGGGCCGCGAAGCAGACCCCCGTACTCGAGGACCGAGACTCCATGAAGAAGCGCATCGCGACGCCGCATCCGATCCGCTGCTCGTTCTGTGGTCGTGGCCAGGATGAAGTCGCCCGGCTCGTCTCCGGACCGTCGGTGTATATCTGCAGCGAGTGCGTGAAGCTGTGCAATGACATCCTCGAGGGCGAGTCCGAGCGCGAGACGCCGGCGGCGAGCGGTTCGCTGCCCAAGCCGTCCGAGATCAAGCGCATCCTCGACGACTACGTGGTGGGCCAGCACCGCGCCAAGAAGACGCTGGCGGTGTCGGTGTACAACCACTACAAGCGCATCTACTCACCGGCCACGGCAGGCGAGATCGAGCTGGAGAAGTCGAACATCCTGCTCATCGGGCCGACGGGTACGGGCAAGACGCTGCTCGCGCGCACGCTCGCCAAGTTCCTCAAAGTGCCATTCGCCATCGTGGACGCCACCAGCCTGACCGAGGCCGGCTACGTGGGCGAGGACGTGGAGAACATCCTCGTGCGGCTGCTGCAGTCGGCGGACTTCAACCTGGTCAACGCCGAGCACGGCATCGTGTATATCGACGAGATCGACAAGATCTCGCGCAAGAGCGAGAACCCCAGCATCACGCGCGACGTGTCGGGCGAGGGCGTGCAGCAGGCACTCTTGAAGATCCTCGAGGGCACGGTGGCGAACGTGCCGCCGCAGGGCGGCCGCAAGCACCCGCAGCAGAAGTACATCGAGGTGAACACGAAAGACATCCTGTTCATCTGCGGTGGCGCGTTCGAGGGCCTGGACAAGATCGTCGAGCGGCGCGTGGGCCAAAAGGTGCTGGGCTTCGGCGCCGACGTGAAGACCAAGAAGGAGCGGAACACCGGCCAGCTGATGGCACTGGTGGAGCCGGACGACCTGTTGCGCTACGGCTTGATCCCCGAGTTGGTCGGCCGATTGCCGGTGGTGGGCACGCTCGACTCGCTCGACGAGGATTCGCTCATCAGCATCCTCACCGAGCCCAAGAACGCGATCACCAAGCAGTACGGCCGCTTCATGGAGATGGAGGGCGTCAAGCTCGACTTCACCGAGGACGCACTGCGCGCCATCGCGCAGCTGGCGATCACCCGTGGCACGGGCGCACGCGGCTTGCGCGCGGTGATCGAAGAGGCCATGCTGGAGGTGATGTACGACATCCCTTCGCGGTCCGACGTCATCGGTTGCACGATCTCGAAGGAGAGCATTCAGAACAGCGCGCCGCCGCTCCTGACGTTTCGCGGCGAGCGCGAGAAGCGGCGGAAGGAAGCCTGATCCGGCACGGCTGACGGCCCCTCGGGGGTTCGGTCCGAACGGGCGGCGCTCCGGCGCCGCCCGTTTCGCATCCCTTCGAAGGAGTTGGTGACCCGTGTCCCCGAAGCCCCGCCGGGCGGCCCGCCCGAAGCGAGCCGCCGCCAAGGGTCGCGCGACCACGCGCAAGACCCGCCCCGCTCGCGTGGTACCCGCGCCCGAGTCGCCGGCCGCGAAACTGGAAGTCCGCCACGGCGACGAGACGTTGCGCTTCTCCGAGCGCCTGCCGCTGCTGCCGCTGCGCGACGTGGTGGTGTTCCCGTCCATGTCCATCTCGCTGCTGGTGGGCCGGCTGCCGTCGGTCAACGCCATCGAGAAGGCCATGGCGCGCGATCGCATCCTGTTCGTGACCGCACAGAAGCGAAGCGAAGTGGCCGACCCGCAGCACGACGAGCTGTTCCGCACCGGCACCATCGTGCGCGTGCTGCAGCTATTCCGGCTGCCCGACGGCACGCTACGCGTGCTGGTGGAAGGGCTGCTACGCGCCGAGGCCAAGCGCTTCCAGTGGTCCAACGACTACTACGCCGTACAGGTGGCAGCACTGCCCGACCCCGACGTGGCGAGCCCCGAGCACGAAGCACTCACGCGCCACGCGCTGCAGCTGTTCCAGGACTACGTGCACTTGAACCGCCGTATCCCCGACGAGGTGCTGGCCTCCACGTCCGCGCTCACCGATCCGGTGCAGCTGTCGCACACCATCGCCGCGAACCTGCTGGTGAAGGTGCCCGCGAAACAGCGCCTGCTCGAAGCCCCCGACGCCGCGGCGCGGCTGCGCCAGCTGGCCGAGGTGCTGTCGGGCGAGCTCGAGATCGTGCGCCTCGAGCGCAAGATCGAGGGCCAGGTGCGCTCGCAAGTGCACAAGAACCAGAAGGAGTTCTATCTCAACGAGCAGTTGAAGGCGATCCGCAAGGAGCTCGGCCACCAGAACGAGTTCGCGAACGAGCTGGAAGACCTGCAAGAGTCGATCCGCAAGGCCAAAATGCCGCGCGAGGTGCGCGCCAAGGCCATGAAGGAACTGGAGCGGCTGACGCGCATGAGCTTCATGTCGCCCGAGGCCACCGTGGTGCGCAGCTACATCGACTGGCTGGCCGCACTGCCGTGGCGCACGGTGACGCGCGACAACTTGGACATCGCCAATGTGCAGCAGGTGCTGGACGAGGACCACTTTGGCCTGAAGAAGGTCAAAGAACGATTGGTCGAGTACCTGTCGGTGTTGAAGCTCACCGGCAAGAACAAGGCGCCCATCCTGTGCTTCGTGGGCCCGCCCGGCGTGGGCAAGACCTCGCTCGGCAAGTCCATCGCGCGTGCGCTCGGCCGACGCTTCGTACGCGTTGCGCTGGGCGGCGTGCGCGACGAGGCCGAGATCCGCGGCCATCGCCGCACGTACATCGGCTCCATGCCCGGGCGCATCCTCCAGAGCCTGCGGCGCGCGGGTGCCAGGAACCCGGTGTTCCTGCTGGACGAGATCGACAAGCTGGGCGCCGACTGGCGCGGCGACCCCTCGAGCGCGCTGCTCGAGGTGCTGGACCCCGAGCAGAATCACACGTTCAACGACCATTACCTCGAGGTGGACTTCGACCTGTCGCAGGTCATGTTCATCTGCACGGCGAACTCCATCGGCTCGATCCCGCCCGCGCTGGCCGACCGCATGGAGGTCATCCGCCTGCCCGGTTACCTGGAGACCGAGAAGGTGGAGATCGCCAAGCGCTTCCTGGTGCCCAAGCAGCGCGCGGCTGCGGGGTTGAAGCCCGGCGACGTCGAGATGACCGATGCCGCGCTGCGCGA
This sequence comes from uncultured bacterium, assembly GCA_964418975.1. Taxonomy (GTDB): domain Bacteria; phylum Eisenbacteria; class RBG-16-71-46; order RBG-16-71-46; family RBG-16-71-46; genus JAIOPA01. The sequence continues at coordinate 26,476 of CAYQNV010000034.1, forward strand.
CCTGGTGCAGGGCTGGACGCGCGAGGCCGGCGTACGCAACCTCGAGCGCGAGGTGGCCGGGCTCTGCCGCAAGGTGGCGCGCCGGAAGGCCGAGGGCAAGCTCGAGGCCCCGGTGTTCATCGACGTGCCGCAGTTGTTCGAGATGCTCGGGGCGCGCCGCTTCATGGAGTCGCAACTCGAGCGTCGCTCGCGCATCGGTGTGGCGAACGGCCTGGCGTGGACCGAGACCGGCGGCGACCTCTTGACCATCGAGGTGAGCGTGCTGCCCGGCAAGGGCGAGCTACTCCTGACCGGCAAGCTGGGCGACGTGATGCGCGAATCGGGCCAGGCGGCGCTGTCGTACGCGCGCGCCCGCGCCACGCACCTCGGGCTCGACCGCTGGTTCCACCGTGACATCGACGTGCACGTGCACGTGCCCGAGGGCGCCATGCCCAAGGACGGCCCGTCCGCCGGCATCACCATGGCGACCGCGCTCATCTCGGCCCTGACTGGCGTGCCCACGCGTTCCGACGTGGCCATGACCGGCGAGATCACGCTGCGCGGCACCGTGCTGCCGATCGGCGGGCTCACCGAGAAGCTGGTGGCCGCACGCCGCGCCGGCGTGCGGACCGTGTTGCTGCCGCGTGCGAACGAGAAGGACCTCGCCGAGGTGCCCGAGGAGGTGCGCGCCGACCTCTCGTTCATCACAGTCGAGACCATGGACCAGGTGCTCGAGCACGCGCTCGACCGCACCCCGGAGCAGCCCCCCGCGACACCGCCCGCCGAGCCGCCGGGGACCTACGCCCACTAGGAGAGGAGACGCCGCGCCATGACCGTCACGCCGCCCGTGACCGGCACCGCCACGTTCACGCGCCCGCGCCTGTTCACGCCGGGGCCGGTGGAGATCCCGGTGCGTATCCTGCGCGCGCTGTCGCAGGTGCCGCCGCACCATCGCACAGACGTGTTCCGCGAGACGTATAAGCGCGTGAGCGAGGACCTGCGCTGGGTGCACCAGACGCAGGGTGAAGTGCTCATGTTCGCGGCCTCGGGCACCGGTGCCATGGAAGCCACCGTGGTGAACCTGATGGAGCCCGGGAAGAAAGCGCTCTGCCTGGTGGGCGGCAAGTTCGGCGAGCGCTGGGGCAACATCTGCAAGGCGTACGGCGTGCCCTACGAGTTGATCGATGTGCCGTGGGGACACGCGATCCCCGTGGCCGAGGTGGAGAAGCGCCTGGACGCCGACGCCGCGATCAGCACGGTGTTCGGCACGCACTCCGAGACCAGCACCGCCACGCTGCATGATGCTCAGGGATTGGCGAAAGCCACGCGGGCGCGCGGGCGGCGGCTGGCGCTAGACGCCATCACCAGCCTGGGCGTGCATCCGCTGCCGCAGGACGAGTGGGGCGTGGACGTGGTGGTGACGGGCTCGCAGAAGGGCTTGATGTCGCCGCCTGGCATCGCCAGCGTGAGCTTGGCACCCTGGGCGCTGGACGCCATCGAGGGCGAACGCCTGCCGCGCTTCTACTGGGACCTGCGCAAGGCCCGCAAGAACCTGCCCGCGGGCGAGAGCGCGTTCACGCCCGCCGTGAGCCTGATCTTCGCGGTGGGCGAAGCACTGACCATGATTCGCGAGGAGGGACTCGCGGAAGTGCACGCGCGTCACCGCCGCCTGGGCGCCGCCGTGCGCGCGGGAGCGCAGGCGATCGGCTGGACGCTGTTCTCCAGGAGTCCGGCCAACTCGGTCACGGCGCTGGAACCGCCCGCGGGTGTTGACGCCGCGGCCGTGGTCAAGCGCCTGCGCGTCACGCACGGCATCACCGTGGCCGGCGGACAGGACCACATGAAGGGCAAGATGCTGCGCATCGGCCACATGGGCTCGTACGATCTCTCGGATGTGTACGTGGTGCTGGGAGCGCTGGAAGAGTGCACGCAGACACTGGGTCGTGCGGGGAGCGGTTCGATCGAGGCCGCACGCCGCGCGTGGGAGGCCGCGTGAAGGTTCTTGCATGTGACGGCATCGACCCAGCCGCGGTGAAGCTCGTCCGCGACGCGGGGCACGACGTGGTCGAGGCCAAGGGCCTCGCCGCGCCGGATCTATTGACCGCATTGAAGGGTGTGCACGGGCTCATGGTGCGGAGCGCCACCAAGGTGACCGCCGAGGTGCTGGCGGGTGCCCCCGACCTGCGCGTGGTGGTGCGCGCCGGGACCGGGCTCGACAATGTCGACCGCGTCGCCGCCGAGAAGCGTGGCGTGGTGGTGCGCAATACACCGGATGCCAACACGGTATCGGTGGCGGAGATGACGTTTGCATTGCTGCTCGCGCTCGAGCGTCACGTGGCCTCCGCCGCGGCCGACCTACGCAAGGGCCGCTGGGAGAAGACGCGCTACCAGGGTCGTGAGCTGGCGGGACGCACGCTCGGTGTGATCGGCTTCGGCCGCATCGGCCGCGAAGTGGCGCTGCGCGCGCGCGCGTTCAGCATGACGGTGCTGGTGTTCGACGAGCGCGTGCACGGCATCCCCGCCGGCTTCGAGTGGGTGCATCACCTCGAGCGCGACGCGCTGCTCGCCACGGCCGACGTGCTGACGCTGCACCTGCCGCTCACCCAGCACACGCGTCACTCGATCTCGACGCGCGAGTTCGCGTTGATGAAACCCGACGCCGTGCTGGTGAACGCCTCGCGCGGAGGAGTGGTGGACGAGGCGGCGCTCTACACGGCGCTCACCACCGGAAAGCTGCGTGGCGCGGCCGTGGACGTGTTCGAAAAGGAGCCGGCGCCCGCCGACCACCCGCTGCTGGGGGTCGCGAACGTACTGCCGCTGCCGCATCTAGGCGCCTCCACCGCCGAGGCCCAGCGCCGCGCCGGCACCGACGCCGCCATGGCGTTGATCGAGGTGTTGTCGGCGCTGCCCACGCGCTGAGGCACGCAGGCGGGTGCCGTTTGGGCCGGTGGACACTCCCGAGCCCCGTCACGTAAGGTGCCGCGTCCTTTTTGAAGTGGGAGGCCGCAGCGATGCCGTGCACGGTGGTGGTGGGTGCTCAGTGGGGCGATGAAGGCAAGGGCAAGATCGTGGACGCGCTCTCCGAGGCGGCCGACGTGGTGGCCCGCTACCAGGGCGGGCCCAACGCCGGCCACAGCGTAATCCACCAGGGCGAGACGCTCGTGCTGCACCTGGTGCCCTCCGGCATCCTGCACGCGGGCCGGCGCTGCCTGATCGGCAACGGTGTCGTGATCGATCCCGTGCGATTGCGCGACGAGGTCACGAAGCTCGAGTCGCGTGGCGTGCCGGCATCGAGGCAGCTGGGCGTGAGCGGCGCGGCGCACGTGATCCTGCCCTATCATCGCGCGGTTGAAGCCACGTTCGAACGTGGACCTGGCGCCATCGGCACCACCGGGCGCGGCATCGGGTTCGCCTACCGCGACAAAGCCGCGCGCACCGGGCTGCGCGTAAGCGACCTGTTCGACCGCGAGCACTTCGTGTCGCAGGCCGACCGCAATCTCGCGCGGCTGCGGCTCGAGTACCCCGAGTCGGCGGCAGAACTCTCGGTGATGAGTGGCGCGAGGCTGCATGACGAATTGGCAGAGATCATCGCGTGGCTCAAGCCGCTCGTGACTGACGTGGGCGACGAGCTGCACGCGGCACTCACGGCCGGTCGCCGCGTATTGCTCGAAGGCGCGCAGGGCACGTTGCTCGACCTGGATCACGGCACATATCCATACGTGACGAGCTCGCCGGCGAGTGCCGCGGGCGCGCCGCTGGGCGTGGGCTTGGGCCCGGGCGTGGTGAACGATGTGATCGGCGTGACCAAGGCGTATGCCACGCGCGTGGGCCACGGCCCTTTCCCGAGCGAGATGCCGGACGCAGAGGCCGCACACCTGCGCGAGGCGGGCGAGGAGTACGGCGCCACGACGGGCCGTCCGCGCCGCTGCGGCTGGCTCGACCTGCCCGCGCTGCGCTACGCCGCGCGCGTCAACGGGCTCACGCAACTTGTCGTGACCAAGCTCGACGTGCTGGACGAGTTCGCCGAGGTGCGCGTGGCCGTGGGCTACGAGCGCGACGGCCAACCGGTGCGCGGGTTCCCCGCGTCGGCGCGCGAACTCGAGCGCTGCACACCCGTGTGGCGCGCGTTCCCGGGCTGGAAGTCGCCCACGACCGGCGTACGGAGCTGGGCCGCGCTGCCGGCGGCCGCCCGCGACTACCTCGAGTGGATCGAGCGCGAGGTGGGCGTGCGGATCGCATCGGTGTCGGTGGGCGCCGAGCGCGAGGCCGAGGTGAAGCGGGGCTGAGGGCTGAAATCGGCTGTAGCTCGGCCCTCGGCGACCCGCTACGCTTGATGTCGCGCGATTGCGTCGACCACGCCGGAGGCAGCAGCATGCCGATTCGTATTCCACTCCGCTCGAGCGCTTCCGCGTCCGCAATGCGCTTGCGAGCCCTGCTCATAACGCCGGTGCTTCTCGTGGCCCTGACGTCAGCAGGGCGAGCCGATCCGCTGTTCGCTGCACCGTTCCTGTCATTTGATACGGGTATCGACCCCGTCTCGGTTGCGATCGCGGATTTCAATGCGGACGGGCAGCCAGATCTGGCTGCGGCGAGCTCCACGTCGGATGCGGTTTCAGTACTGCTCGGAAACGGTAACGGAACGTTTGGGGCCAAGACGGACTTCGACACCGGGAACTTTCCCATGTCTGTGGAGATCGCAGACCTCAACTCGGACGGGCGGCCGGATCTGGTTGCGCCGAACTTCTACTCGAACTCTGTCTCGGTATTGCTGGGAAACGGGGACGGCACCTTCCGGGTCAAAATCGACTTCGGCACCGGGGCCGGTCCCAACGCTGTGGCGATCGGGGACGTCAACCGTGACGGACGGCTGGACTTGGCGGTGACGAATAGCAACCTGCACACGGTCTCGGTGCTGCTCGGAAGGGGTGACGGCACTTTCGGCTTCCGGACCGACTTCGGTACCGCGCTCGGTCCCTCCTCGGTGGCTATCGCGGATCTCAACGCGGACGGCCGGCCGGACTTGGTGGTGGCGAATTACCTCTCAAACACTGTCTCGGTTCTGCTTGGGATTGGGGACGGCAGGTTTGCGGCCAGGACCGACTTCGACACCGGGAGCGGGGGCGGTCCCTCCTCGGTGACGATCGCGGATCTCAACGCAGACGGACAGCCTGACCTAGCGGTGGTGAACTTCCAATCGTCCAAGGTCTCGGTGCTGCTCGGGAGGGGGGACGGAACATTCGAGCCCAGGTCCGACTTCGCCACCAGGCTGCATTCCTCCCGGGCGGCGATCTCGGACCTAAACGCGGACGGCCAGCCGGACATGGCGGTGGCGAACTTCAGCTCGCACACGGTCTCGGTACTGCTCGGAACTGGGGACGGCACATTCGAGCCCAGGACCGACTTCGCCACCGGGAGCGGTCCCTCGTCGGTAGCGATCTCGGACCTAAACGCGGACGACCAGCCGGACCTGGTCGTGGCGAGCAGGATCGCGAGTGCGGTCTCGGTGCTGCTCGGGAAGGCGGACGGCACGTTCCCGACCAATACCGCGTTCTTCGCGGGGTTCGATCTCTACTCGGTGGCGATCACGGACCTCAACGCGGACGGCCGGCCGGACCTGGCGGGAGCGGACTACTTTTCGAGCACGGTCTCGGTGCTGCTCGGGAACAGGGCTGGCAAGTTTGCGCCCAGGGCCGAGTTCGAATGCGGGCACTTTCCACTGTCGGTGGCGATCTCGGATCTCAACTCGGACGGGCGGCCGGACCTGACGGTGGCGAACGAGTTCGCGAACACGGTCTCGGTGCTGCTAGGGAATGGGGACGGCACCTTCGGGGCCAGGACCTACTTCAGCACCGGGGGCGCTCCCGTCTCGGTGGCGATTGCGGACCTGAACGCGGACTTGCGGCCGGACTTGGCGATCGCGAACTCCGGCTCGAATACGGTCTCCGTGCTACTTGGGGACGGCGACGGCAAGTTCGGCCCCAAGACCGACTTCGCCACTGAGGACTCTCCGCTGTCGGTGGCGATCGCGGACCTCAATGCGGAT
>CAYQNV010000035.1:0-4814 GCA_964418975.1 uncultured bacterium
CGCTGCCCACTTCGTACTTCGACCGACTCGGCGTACCCCGCCTTGCAGGTCGCTGAACCATCGAACCGCCGGATGCGGACCCGCATGTCCGGTGGTGTGGGAGGGGAGTAGCGGGACGAACCCGCTACCCCCTATCCCGATTGCGGGCGGCGCTTGAACCGATCGGGCGTCGAGCCACGAACGGGGGAGCAGCTCAAGAGAGCGAGGCTCCGCTCGCCGCCCGACACTCAGCGCATGGACATCGTCGTGGCCGAGACCGCGGCCGCCGCCGCGGCAGCAGCCCGCGCGCGCCTCGTGCCGCGGTTGCCGCTCATCAGCACGATCGTCACCGCGGCCCCGACCAGCGCATGCACGAATCCTGCGAACGTCACGCCGAACAACACCAGCGCCATCCACGTCGTCATCAACGACAGGCTCACGAGCGTCATCGCGGACCTCCTCCGTGAGGGTCCCCAGCGAGGGCGCGACTCCTTCCGCCCCCGCGATGGAATGCAGCCGGAGAGGGGTATGAGCATCGGCCGTGCCTTGACATCCGAGAACGTCAAGTCGTTGGGGCAACGCCCCCATGTGGCTCTGGGTAGCGATGGGACCGCTTCCCGGGCCCGGCCAGAGTCGATCCGGCCCGGCCAGAACGCGCTAGTGGCCCTGGGGCGCCGAGGGCGCGTGGGACGCCAGCTCCGCTCGGGCCGCGCGGGAGCGATGCGCCAGCCACGCCACTTGCGCCAGGCCGCCCGCCGTGAGCGCCAGCGCCGCGAAGTGGAGGCCGGGGGCCGCGCGCCACGCCACGCCGATGCCGAGCACCGCGCACGTGGCGAGCAGGAGTATCGCCATGGACTCGGTGATCGCTCGCGTCTGGCGCGCGTGCACCAACACGCCCTGGTGATAGCTCTGCCACACGCTCACGGCGCCCATCGGCACCAGCCACCAGAGCGCGTCGCTGGCGAGCGTGGCGAGGCCCGCGGGCAGCGCGGAGCCCTGCTCGAACCACGCTCGGCCAATTGGCGTCGCCGCCCCCACCAGCAGCAGCACGGTGACGACCACGCCGAGCGCTCCCGCGAACCGGCGAAGCGCTCCCAGGGCACGCGCCCGGTCGAGAAGCGACACCATCACCTCGTTATAGGCAAATCCCAAGCTCCGCACCGTGAACGTGCTGCCCGAGAGCACCGGCCAGGTGGCGAGCGACTCGAGCGCATTGGGCATGCGGCTCATCGCCGCGGCCGCGAGTGGCAGGGCGATGAAGTTCAGGAGCGGGGTGAGCGAGAGCGGCGTGTAGAACCTTACGAACGAGGCCATGGTGAGGGGCGGTGACACGGGCGCGGCTTGGGCGAGCGCTCCGCGGCGCACGGGACGCACGGCGTAACGCGCGAACAGCGCCTCGGCCACCACGCCTGAGGCCACGGCACTCGTGCCCACCACGATGCCCGGGAACGTGCCGAGCCAGGCGCCCAGCCCCAGCACCGTGGCCAGCGTGAGCAGCCGCACGAGTGTGCCCCAGGTGACCGCGCGACTCTGGCCGAAGCGGATGAGCACGCCCTGCTGCGTGCGCCGGTAGGCGATCGCCATCGTCCAGGGCAGCATGATGCGCAGGCCCATGCGGGCCGGCTCGCGCACGGGCTCGGGTACGCCGATCAACCCGCCCGCCACCACGTCATAGAGCGGCGTAAACGCGAGCAGCGCATGCAGCACGGTGAGTACCCCGCCCGCGAGGAACATGAACCGGCGCACCACCCGGTAGGAGTTCGCATCACGAGACAGCGCGGTCGAGGCGGTGAGCAGCATGAGGATCGGCGACTCGACCAGCAGCGACAGCGGGAACACCACGCCGCCATAGGCGGCGAGACTCACGGTGGCGTGTGGCAGTCGCGCCATGACCGCGCTCACTGCGGGCAGCTCGAGTCCCATGAGCAGCCAGCTGCCCGCCAGCGGCAACCAGGTGGTGACGACCTCGCGCAGTCCCAGCGGGGCGGGCGTCGTCGCCGCCGGCGGGGCGGCGGAGGGGGGAGCGGGGGCGGTCATGGGAGGAGGCAACCTAGCGACTGGCGAGCGGGAGCACCAGCGATGGCGCCGTGCTCCGTCGCGCCGGCGACGCTCACCCCTCGCACGCTCGCGGCCGATACCACCGACACGGCGCCCCACGCCGGTCAAGGAGGCCAGAATGACGATCGAGGTCGCGCGCGCAGGCGCCACCCGCCCCAAGCCAAGCCCCGCGTCGGGCGCGCTTCCGCGCCGCGTGGCCCGCTGGCTCGCCGGCGCCATCGCGTTGCTCACGGTGTTGAGCGTCGCCGAGCAGTACGTCATCCACATCCTTGGACGGACCGACCTCGAGGATTTCCTGATCGCGGTGGACCTGGACGCCGAGTCGAACATCCCGACGTGGTTCTCGTCCATGGCGCTGCTGGCGTGCGCGGCCCTGCTGGCGGTGATCGCCGCCCACACGCGCCGCCGCGCGGCGCCGTTCGCCGGCCACTGGCGCGCGTTGAGTGTCATCTTCGTGCTGCTCTCGGTGGATGAGATCGCCCATCTGCACGAGCACCTGGGACGACTCCAGAGGGTGTGGCAGACGCACGGGCTCTTCTACTTCTCGTGGGTGATTCCTGGAGCGCTGGCGGTGCTGGCGCTGGGCGTCGTGTTCGCGCGCTTCGTGGCACACCTGCCCTCGCCGACGCGACGGCGGTTCGTGGTGGCGGGCGCCACGTTCCTCGCGGGCGCGCTCGTGTTGGAGGCCCTGGGCGGTTGGCGTGCCGAGACCATGGGCATGAACAACATGACGCACTCGCTCATCGCCACCGTGGAGGAAGTGCTGGAGTTAGTGGGCGTGGCCTGCTTCCTCGTTGCACTACTCCGCTACCTCGCGGAACAGGGCCTGCCGTTGGACCCCGGGGCGAGCGGCGAGGGGGGCGGACCCGCCCGGCGGGTGGGAGACGCGGACGAAGCCCCAGCTCCGCTGGCCGCCGCAAGCTGAACAGGCGCGGCTACTGACTGAGAAAGCGATTCCGCCCTCAAGCTCGCGCGAATGCGAGCCGATAGCCCGGGCGAGGTCTCCCGGTGCATTGGAGCGGCGAACAGGTACGTCCGCCGCGGGGACACCACGAGCCCAAGAGGCATCATGAACGAGCGTCCGCGCCATTCGCGTCCCGGCCTGCCTGCCTTCGCGCCCGCCATCGGTCTGCGCGAAGTGCTCGATGCGTCCCCCGATCTCATGTTCAGCACCGATCCGTGGGGGCGTCTCGTGTGGGCGTCGTCCGCATTCGAGACGTTCACAGGGCGCCGAATCAAGGACTGCATCGGACGACCCTGTTCCGAGCTGCTGCAGCCTGCCGAAGCAACCGGCGTGGTCCGCGCGTTCCTCAAGGGTCGCACGCGCATGGCCGGTCCGATCGATCGCACGCTCAGCGTGTCTCGGCCCGACGGAACGACGCTCACGGTGGACGTACGCTGGCGCTTCATCGAGAGCCCGGATGGCGACCACTACCTCGTGGGCGTGGCGCGCGAACACCGGCTCGATCGCCAGGAGCCACCTCCCGCTGTGGCTCCCGAATCGCCGAGCCGCCTGCTCGAGCTGGAGAAGCACCTTGCCGAGGCGCGCGCGGTCGCGCAGGTGAAGGGCGACTTCCTCGCCACCATGAGCCACGAGATCCGCACGCCCATGAGCGGCGTGATCGGGATGACGAACCTGCTGCTCCAGGGCGAGCTCGTGCCCGAGTCCCGCCAGCTCGTGGAACTGATCCGCGGGAGCACCGAGACGTTGCTCGCGCTCATCAACGACACGCTCGACTACTCGCGCCTCGAGGCGGGGCGCATGCCGGTCGAAAAGCTGGACTTTGACCTGCGCGTGACCGTGGACCAGATCGCGGGCGTGCTGCACCCGCTGGCCGACGACAAGGCGCTACGCTTCGAGACGCGTATCAGCAATGTAGTGCCGTCGAGATTGCAGGGTGATCCCGGGCGCGTGCGCCAGGTGCTCCTGAACCTCGGCTCGAACGCCGTCAAGTTCACCGAGCGCGGTACGGTGAGCGTGCGCGTGGAGCGCGAGGCCGAAGACGACCATCAGGTCACGTTGCTGTTCCAGGTGAGCGACACCGGCCCGGGCATCGACCCCGAAGCCCTGCCGCGGCTGTTCGAACCGTATTCCCAGTCCGACGCCAGTGTCGCCCGTCGCTACGGCGGCTCGGGGCTCGGGCTGGCGATCTCGCGTCGCCTGGTCGAGGCCATGGGCGGCGAGATGGGCGTGGACAACCGTCCCGGCGAGGGCAGCACGTTCTGGTTCCGCCTGCGCCTCGACAAGCAGCCGGTCACGATCGGCAGCAGCTCGGCCCCCACGGGCGAAGTGCTGCTGCGCGGCGTGCGCGTGCTGGTGGCCGACGGCAGCCCGGGCGACCGCGACCCGCTGGCCGACGTGCTGGTGGCCTGGGGTTGCGACGTGGAACGCGCCGAGAACGGTCCCGAGGCGCTGCGCATGGTGCGTGACGCGGCGGCTCGCGGGCGGGAGTACAACGTGGCGCTGCTCGACCGTCACCTCGAGGGCTTGAACGGCGAGGAGCTCGGCCAGGCGATCCGCGCCGACGAGTCGCTCGCCGCCACCCGACTGGTGATGATCACGAATGTGGGCCGGCCCGGGGACGGTGGCCGCGTCAGGGCCGCCGGCTTCGCCGCCTATCTCATGAAGCCGCTGGAGCCGGGCCAGCTCTACGAGGCGCTGGGCGAGCTCCTGCACCCGGGTCACGCCGCCTCACCGCGGGAGGAGCGACCGCTCGTCACCCGCCACTCGCTCGCCGAGGCGCGGCGCGGCAAACTGCGCATCCTGCTCGTGGACG
>CAYQNV010000036.1:0-3052 GCA_964418975.1 uncultured bacterium
GGGCGTCTGGCCAGCGCGGACCAGCTCGACCAAACGACGGCGAAACTCAGGCGGGTATGGCGCTGGGGGTGCGGACTTCTTCGGCATCGTGGTGACCTCCGACCCAAATGGTCAGGTGTCCACGAAACCGGGTCAACTCCACTGACCCACCGCTATTAGTCCCAAGTAACCGGCGAGGAGACCAGCAAGGCAGCCGAGTACGCCGCCAAGCCAGAAGCCAATAGCCCCACAGACGAGTACGATGATAATGGGTGCGTAGCCCACGACTTTGTCTCTCCCGGCCAAGGTGGTTGGTCACTCGGGCGTAGCCCACTCCTCAACGGGGAACGCGAAGTACTGGCTCTGCTGTACCGTCGCCTCGCGTAGATCGCGTGCCCGGTCGTGCGGGAGGGTGAAGTGGCACACGGTCCGCAGATTCGACGGCTCTCCACGCCTCTGCTTGTTCACCCATCCCTCGACGGTGACCGTGTAGCGGCCCGCGACCCAGTTCGGACGTTGTCCTGCTGGCAGACCGACCACGTTGAACTGGATGAACTCCAAGTGCGAGTCGCGGCCTGCGACGGCCAGCGGGTACACGTCGGCGATCTTCTGCACCGCGCTGCCACCTTCCACGTACTTGTAGAACTCGTGCCAGCGGAATCGCGCTGCGAAGTCCTGCGGCCCACGGACGACGGCTTCGAGGTGCTGGACAGCCCCCATCTTCACGGCCGAGTTCACGAAGTTGCACCGCAGGTGGAGCTTCCGGCCAACGTCGTCAGGGTTGAGGACGATGCTGATGTGATCTCCGAGGTAGAGGCTAACCTTCGCGTGCTGGAAGAAGGAGATGTAGGCGGTGTAGAGCGCGTTTGCGAGAGCGACGACGGCGACGATGATGTCGAACGGGCTCATCTTGCCAAAGAAGCTGGCCGTCACGCTAACGACGATGGCGATGACCACCGCGAAGACAAAGCCCCTCATGATGCCCCTTCAACTCTCGCTCTACCCCACTTCACTGGGACTCTCGCCTGTCCGAGTCATATCCGAGCACCTTGAAGGTGTGGCCCTCCCGAAGCTCGATGGACATGGCGTCCTTGTGGCCGAGCCCGTCCTCGTACTCCACGCGCACGGTGAGGGGAAGCATGGGTTTGCCCGCGAAGCCACCACCGGCGGCGAAGACGGTTGCCAGTTCGCAATCTCAGCGAGCACGGGCACGAACCTCACGGAGCCTGCGAAGCAAGCCGAGCGCCCAGCCCGTAGCCTCGGAGATGGCTTCATCCCGCGAAGCGAGAACGCCGACGAAGGTGCGCGGTAGTTGGTCGCGCGCTCCCTCGATCTGTGCAGAGACATGACAGCCTCCTGCCGAGCAACGAAGCTCGACGAAGACCTCTGGACTCATCGAGCCCTCCTTCTCCTGCGTCATCGTACTCGCCTCACTCGCCGCCACCGTTCACGCTGCCCAATCCTGGCATAGCACTTGGGCCTGCTCGATGACCATAGCGGTCGCCTTCTCCTGCATGTCCGGTGGGTAACCGTACTTCCGCAGGATGCGCTTGACGATCACGCGCATCTCGGCACGGACGGACTCCTCCTCACGGATTCGTGATCGCGTACACCATGTCGCCCACGAACCGCTTGAACGACTCGTTCTCGACGAACTGCTTATAGACCTGCGTGTCGTCCTTCAGGAGGTGCTGCATCACCTTCGCCAGCGCCTGGTCGTGCGCCATGCGCGCGGTGTGCGGCGTGTTCTCCTTCGCGTTCTGGTAGGCCGCGGCGGCGGCGACCTTGGGGGCGATGTCGTCGCGGATGCGCTGCGCGACCCGGTCGCTGTCGGTGAACAGCGTGCCGAATTGCTCGTTGAACGACTTCAGGATGTTGCTCAAACGGTCCATCTCGGGTTCGGGCTTGTGGCCGTGCGCATCCGTCGGCACCGGCTCGATCTCGGCGTCCGTGTCCGCCAGCGCAATCTCCATCGCCGTCTTCTTCTCGACGCGGTAGCTGTCCATGTCGAATCAGCTCGTCGCACGGGATCGTCCACAAGGGCCGGCAAGATGCGATTGCCGCCGGGATTGCCGTCGTCAACGTGGCCTCGACGTTTGTGTCGCCGACGCGCAACCAGGTCGCTGGCGGGCAGGTCTCGGTGAGCAAGCACCGGCAGCCGGACGTGACTGCGAACATGGTGAAACACCTGCGCGGGCTCGTGATTCGTGAAGCGGTGGACGGGATCGGGTTCGACGCCCAACAGCATGATGATGCGGTCCAGCCCGATCCCGATGCCGCCGTGCGGCGGCGAGGCGTAACGATAGGCTTCCCATCCCGGGCAAGGGCGAGGTGCGTGTGCGCTACTACGGAGCGTACGCGAGCCGGCGACGCGGCTGGTGGCGACGTCGCGGCGTGGTGCTGGCGGGCGCGGGGCAGGAGCAGGCGTACGACGATGCGGAGCGCGAGATGGCTCCGTGGCCGGCGCTCAAGGCGCGGAGGCGACGCTGGGCGGAGCTCCTGCGGCTGGTGTACGCGGTCGACGTCGAAGTGTGTCCGAGATGCGGCGGCGAGATGCGGATCCTCGCGTTCGTGACGGAGCATGCGGTGGTCACGCGCATCCTCGGTCACCTCGAGCAGCGCGGGATCGACGCGCGCGCGGGACCGTGGGCGGGGGCGGCGGCGGGATAGGCGCGGGCCGGCGCGGGGTGCGAATGATCGGGGAGCAGGCAGGCGTGCGAGCCGGCCGTGGGGGAGGTGTGCGCGGCGAGGCCGGGGGGCTGTCGTGTGATGGCGTCGGTGGCGGCAGGCGGGGGATTCGGGGGGTTGCTCGGGCGCGTGGGCGGGTGTTGCGGAGGTGCCAGCGGTGATGCGGCGGGTGCGAGCAGGCGAGAAAGCCGTTGCCGGGTGGCCGGGAGGGGCCTACGCTCGCGGGGTGCGCGAAAGGAAATTCCTTCTGTGAAGCGGCCCCCGATGTCAAGCTCCGAGTGGGATTAGATCATCTGGTCTCCACATTCATATTCATTGTGGGTCATCACCCGGTTCTTTCCGCGAGGTTCGTCATCCTTCTGTTCGCGCTCGACTGAGGGCGACG
>CAYQNV010000037.1:0-7568 GCA_964418975.1 uncultured bacterium
GCACACACCGGATCGCGCTCGCCACACGGCCCTCGTTGTGGTGGCGCTGGCGCTGCTTGGCGGTGCCGAGCCCGCGCGCGCCGAGTGGCGTGCCCTGCCAGCGCGTGTCGTGTGGACACGGGCCGAGTTCGCGTACGTGGCCTCGCCCGACTCGGGCGTGCTGTCGCCGGACATGCGGCTGATGTTCGTGCGTGGCAAGCGCGAGCGCGCGAGCGCGACGATCGTGCGGCTGCTCGAGCCGCGGCTGGCGCTGGCCCGCCTGGACTCGGGCTCACTCGCTCGCGAGAAGCGCCTGAATCGATTGCACGTGCGCGGCATGGACCCAGTGGCACGTCGCGTGAGCTCACTGCGATTGGGCCTGCCGGGACGCGAGCGCGTGAACCTGCTGTTCACCTGCGCGCGCACAGCGGTAAACACGCGCTTCGCCGGCGCCGGCTACCACGCGGATTCGCTGGCTGGCGGCGCGTTGCGACTGCGCCGCGTGCCCGCCGAAGGCACGGTCACCGCCGCGCCCGACACATTCCACGTGCGTTTCTTCGCTGACGTCGCCGATCAGGAGATCGCGCTCGAGCGCGGCGAGCTGGACGTGGCGGTGTTCTGGCCCGGCGAAGGCTCGACACGCCTGCGCGGAGACGCGCGCTGGCGCGACGCCGCTCGCGGCCTGCTCGCGCGCGGCGTCGTGGCGTGCGTCACCACCCCGCCGGACACCGCGCGGGCGAGCGACCATGCGCTTGTGGCATTGAACCGCGAGGCGTTCGCGGGCGACCTGCTGGCGTGGAGCGAACTGGAGCCCGCGACCGTGCCGGCCGAGGCCGGGCGCTTCGCGCGCTTCCAACCCGACCCCGCGCTCCCGGGTGCGCGCGTGCTCGAACGCATGCTCGCGCGTGCGAGCGGCGGCGCGGCGGCCCGCACGGTGCGTCTGGTCTACCTCGACGTGCCGCTCGCCGCCGGGGATGCGGTGCAGGCCGCGTGGCGCACGCGTCAGGTGCAGCCGGTGTTCGCGCTGCGCTGCCCGGTGCTGGTCGCACCCGAGCTGCGCGCGGCCGTGGCACGCATGGGTGGCGCGGACGCGTTCGCCAACCTGCTGCGTTGCGAAGTGAGCGCGCCGTGAACTCGCTGCGCGCCCGGTTGATCGCTGGCTTCTCGCTGGTAGCGGTGCTGCCGCTCGCGCTGGCCATGCTGCTGCTGGAGCAGCGCATCCAGCACACCATGCGCACGCAGGCCGCCGCGCGGCTCGAGTCGGCGATCGGCGTGGTGCAGGGCGAGCTGGCCGCCGACGGCACGCGACTCGCGGCGCGGCTGCGGCTGCTGGCGCGTGATCCGCAGTTGAAGCGGCTCTACCTCGTGGAACCCGACGGCGTGCTGGAGTTGCGTCGCTACCTCGAGGACCAGCGCTTCCTGCTCGGACTCGACTACCTGGCCGTGACCGATACCGCGGGTCGCGTGGTCGCCGACGCGAGCCTGGCGCCGTTCGCGGGCGGCGCGCCGGTCGAGGCGAGTGTACTCCCCGTCGCGATCGACAGCGGTCTCGCGGTGGTGCCGCTCGCGGACCACTCCGTGCTCGCGCTCGATGCGCGCGCGGTGATCCCCTACGCCGAGCAGTCGGCCGGCCTCGTGCGCGGCGGCGTGCGACTCGACTCGCTGTTCCTGTCGCGGCTCCAGCGCACGAGCGGGTTGGAGCTGGTGCTGCGCGACGGCCGCGGGCGCGTGCTCGCCACCACGCTCGACGGCGCGCTCGCGCCGCAGTCGCGCCCCGCGGACTCGAGCGTGGGCCGTGTGCGGCTCGAGGGCCGCTCGTACTTCACGCGCGAGTCCGCGCTGAGCGTGGACGCGAGCATGGACGCGAACCCGGGCGCGACCCCGGGCGAGCCCGCGGCGCGGCTCACGGCGCTCGCTCCCACCACCGCGGCCGACGACGCCATCGCCGTGCTGCGCTCCACCGCGCTCGCCTTGGGCGGGCTCGGCGTGCTGCTCGCCGTGGTGCTCGGCATCGTGTGGTCGCACCAGGTGGCGCGGCCCGTCGTGCGCCTGGCGGGTTTTTCCGAGCGCATCTCGCGCGGCGAGTGGGACGAGCCGCTGGCCATGGAGAGCATGCGCGAGTTGCAGACGCTGGTCGACGCGCTCGAACGCATGCGTCTGGACCTCGGGCGCTACCGCGAGAACCTGCGCGCCAGCGAGCGGCAGGCAGCCTACGGACAGATGGCGCGCCGGGTGGCACACGAGATCAAGAACCCGCTCACGCCGATCGCGCTGTCGGTGGCCGGCCTCAAGCGCTCCTACGAGCAGGGCCACGCGGATTTCGGCCCCACGCTCGACGCGGCGGTGCGCACTGTGGGTGAGGAGCTGCAGCGCTTGAAGCTGCTGCTGCACGAGTTCGGCGAGCTGGGGCGCTTCCCCGCGCCGCGGCCGACGGCGTTCGACGCGGGCGAGCTGTTGCGCGACCTGGGCGAGTTGCACGCGCATGACGTCGGGGCGGCTCGACTGTCGTGGAGTGCGCCGCCCGGCACGTTGCGCGTGGTGGCCGATCGCGACCAGCTGCGCCGCGCGCTCTTGAACCTGCTGCAGAACGCGCTCGATGCCACGGCCGCCGCAGCTGGCCACGTTCGCATGCAGGCCGCGGCCGATGGTGAGGTGCTGCGGCTGACGGTGAGCGACGACGGCCCCGGCCTCACCGAGGAGCAGCGCGCCCAGTTGTTCGTGCCCGGCTTCACGACCAAGTCGCACGGCAGCGGGCTGGGACTCACACTCGTCGAACGCATCGTGTCGGACCACGGCGGCACGCTCGAGGTGGACAGCGCGCCGGGCCAGGGCACCACGTTCGTGATCCGACTCCCCCTCCGCGAGGACGCCTGACCATGCCCAGCATCCTCATCGTGGACGACGAGACCAACATCCGCGCCACGCTCAAGAGCGTGCTCGCGCGCGAGGGCTACCAAGTGGACGACGCCGCCAGCGTGGCCGCCGCGCGCACGCTGCTGCGCGAGGCGTACGACCTGGTGCTGCTCGACGTGTGGTTCCCGGGCGAGAGCGGGCTCGATCTATTGGCCTCGATCCGTGCGGACGCGCCGGACACCACGGTGATCATGATGAGCGGCAACGCGGACGTGGAGACCGCGGTGCAGGCGACCCGGCTCGGCGCCTACGACTTCCTCGAAAAGCCGCTGTCGCTGGAGCGACTGCTCGTGATGCTGCGAAACGCCACGGCGTCGCAGGCGCTCGCCTCCGAGAACCAGCGCCTGCGAGCGCCCTGGGCCACCGCGCTGGTGGGCGACTCCCCCGCGATGCGGCGGCTGCTCGGAGAGATCGCGCTGGCCGGGCCGTCGCCCGCGCGCGTGCTGCTCTCGGGCGAGAACGGCACCGGCAAGGAGCTGGTGGCGCGCGCGTTGCACCAGGCCAGCGCGCGCCGCGCCATGCCGTTCGTGGCCGTGAATTGCTCGGCCATCCCGGAAGAGCTGTTCGAATCGGAACTGTTCGGGCATGAGAAGGGCTCGTTCACCGGCGCCACTCAGTCCCGCCGCGGCCGCTTCGAGGAGGCGCACGGCGGCACGCTGTTGCTGGACGAAGTGGCCGACCTGAGCGCGCGCGCGCAGACCAAACTGCTGCGCGTACTGCAAGAGTCCGAGCTCACGCGCGTCGGGGGAAGCCGCAGCATCCGGGTGGACGTGCGCGTCGTGGCGGCCACCAATCGCGATATCCAGGCCAGCGTGGCGGCGAACGCGTTTCGCGAGGACCTGTATTTCCGGCTCGCCGTGATCCCCATCCATGTGCCTGCGCTGCGCGAGCGCACCTCGGACATCGCGCCGCTGGTGGAGCACTTTCTCGCCGCCCACGCGGGCGAGACCGGGCGACGCGCACCCACGTTCAGCTCCGGCGCGCTGGAATCGCTCGGGCGCCACACGTTCCCCGGCAACGTCCGCGAGCTGCGGAACCTGGTGGAGCGGCTGGTCATCATGAATCCCGGGGCCCGGATCGGGGCCGAGCAGGTAGCGGCCGTGCTGCCGGCGAGTACGGCCGGCGCTCCGTTGCCCGGCGCGGACTCCCCCGCCGCACTCGCCGAGGCCGTGCGCGAGTTCGAGCGCCGGCACATCGAGACCGCACTCGCGCTCGAAGGCGGCAACATGACGCGCGCCGCCGCGCGACTGGGGCTCGAGCGGAGCCACCTCTATAAGAAACTCCGCCAGCTCGGGATGCGCGCCGAGGAATAGCACCTGCGCGGACTTAAGCCTGGCGCGACGGGGCCTCCGCCGAGATCCGCAGCCACTCCTCGAGGAAGTCGGCCACCTCCCCCGGGCCCGCGAGCCAGCCCGTGGCGAGCGTGGGCCGATCCGGGGCGCCGACGCGCACGCCGAACCCGCGGTCGCGCACCGCCTCGAACGCGTCCTCGTCGGTCAGGTCGTCACCCAGATAGACCGCCAGCGTTCCGGGGCCCTCGCGCTCCAGGAGCTGCGCCACCGCGCTGCCCTTGTCGTGCCCCAGCAACCGCAATTCGAGTCCGCCATCGAAGCGTACGAGCCGCAACTTACGCCCCACGTGTCCGGGGTCCCACACACGCGCGACGGCGGCTTCCACCTGGTCGGCGACGCTTCGCGCGAGTGATCGCGTGTGCACCGCGAGGCTCGAACGCTTGCGCTCGAGATAGGGCTCGAGCCCAGCCTGTCGCGCCAGCTCCTCGGCGTGCTCCAGTTGTAGCGCCGCCCCCTCCGGCAGCGCGAAGCGCAACACGCGCCCGCTCATCTCGCACGACTCCCAGCCGTGCTCACCCACGAGCGTCACGGGCAATGGGCCCAGCAGCGCGCTCAGTTCTTGCACCGGCCGGCCCGAAACGATCGCCACGGCCGTCCCTGCCGAGGCGGCGATGCGCTCCACGAGTTCGAGCGTGCGCCGCGGCGGTACCGCGTCCTCACGCACCGCCTGGAGCAGCGCGAGCGTGCCGTCGTGATCCAGCATCAGCAACCGGTGCGGAGCGAGCGAGACGGCTCGCCACAGCCGGAGCGGGATCCCCTCGAGCGGGTGCAAGGGTACCGCCGGACCTATCAGGTCCATGACCTTCTCCATATTGAGGTAGACCGAGTGGGCCACTCTTCAATAGCCTCCCGGGGCTGTCAACCGTCACATGCAGGCCTACCCGGGAGCATGGACTCGCGCTCTCGCCCTGTGCGCTTCAACCGCGGAGGTGCCGCATGCATGCCGTGAACCGCGCCCGGACAGCGCTGTCGCGAGCCGCGATCCGCGCGCGGCAACGCAGCGACGGCCCGCCACGCACCACGCGCGACACCGTGGCGCAGTGGGCGCGCGCGCACATGCCGGACCGGCGGTTGATCGTGATCTCCAATCGCGAGCCCTACTCGCACTTCCACGACGGCGAAACGCTGCGCGCGGTGCGCAATGCCGGCGGGCTCACGGTGGCGCTGGACGCGGTCATGCAGGCGCTGGGCGGCGTGTGGGTGGCGCATGGCAGCGGCGAGGCCGACCGCGAGGCCGTGGACGCGCACGACCGCGTCGCCTGCCCGCCCGGCAAGCCCCGCTACAACCTGCGGCGCATCTGGCTCGAGCCGGAGGAACAGGCCGGCTACTACTCCGGCTTCGCCAACAGCGCGCTGTGGCCGCTGTGCCACGTGGTCTACGTGCGACCGCGCTTCGAGCTGTCGGACTGGGAGCACTACAAAGCCGTCAACCGCCGCTTCGCGGAGGCCGCGATCGCCGAGGCGGGGGACAAGCCCACGCTGGTATTCATCCAGGACTATCACCTGGCGCTCGCCGCCCGCTACATCAAGGAGGCGCGCCCCGACATGCAGGTCGCGCTGTTTTGGCACATCCCGTGGCCGAACCCCGAGGCCTTCCGCGTGCTGCCGTGGGGCCCGGAGCTGCTCGAGGGCATGCTCGCGAACGACGTGCTCGGCTTTCACATCCGCAGGCACGCGCTCAACTTCTTGGACACCGTGTCGGAGACGCTCGAGGCACGCGTCGACCTGGAGCGCATGGCGGTGGACCGCGGGCTGCGCCGCACGTGGGTGCGCCCGTTCGCCATCAGCGTGGACGCCGAGGAGCTGGGCGCGCTCGCGGAAGCGCCGGAGACGGTGCGTGCCGCCGAGGGGATCCGACGCAGGCTCGGGCTCGAGGGCTGCAAGGTCATCCTGGGCGTGGACCGGCTCGACTACACCAAGGGCCTGCCCGAGCGATTTGCCGCGATCGAGCGATTGCTGGAGAAGTACCCCGAATGGCAGGGACGGCTTGCGTTCCTGCAGCTCGGCGTGCCGTCGCGCATCGAGCTGCCGGAGTATCGCGCCGTGGGCGAGAGCGTGCGGGAATGGACGCGACGGCTGAACGAACGGTTCCCGCGCGAGGGCGGTCCGACGGTGGAACTCCTCGAGGGTCACCTCGACTTCCGCGAGCTGGTGCCCTACTACCGCCTGGCCGACCTGTGCACGGTCACGTCGCTGCACGACGGCATGAACCTGGTCGCCAAGGAATACGTCGCGGCCTCGCCCGACCTGGACGGTGCGCTGGTGCTGTCGCCGTTCACGGGCGCGGCGCGTGAACTGGAGCGGGCGTGGATCGTGTCGCCCTACGATCGCGAAGCACTCGCCGACACCATCCACGCCGCGCTCATCGCTCCGGCGGAGGATCGCCACGAACGCATGCGGCTGCTGCGCGAGACCGTGCTGCGCCGCAACATCTTCGACTGGACGCTCGAGGTGCTCGACACGATCGTCGGGCTGGGCCTCCAGACGCCCGAACCGGTCGCGAATCCGGCCGCTTCGACTCCCGACTCCGATCCCCCGAACCCGAACCCGGCTCACGACCCCGAGAGGTGAACCATGCGGATCCTCCATCTGATGCAGGCGGTTCCCTGGTCCCGTTCCGCCGTGCTGCTCCACGACCTGTTGAACGAATCCCAGAGCTGGGGCCTGCGCGCGCTCGCGGCGGGCGTAGTCTTGCTATTGGGCTGGGCGCTCGCCGTCATCCTCCAGAGCCTGACGCGCGGCTTCCTGCGCATGATCCGTTTTGACGACACCGGCGGGCGGATGCTCGGCGGGCTCGCTCCCGTGGGGCTCGAGCCGTCGCGAATGGTCGCCAAGGCCGTGATGTGGCTGACGCTTTTCCTCGCGGCGCTGTTCGCGCTCGACCTGCTCGGCATCGGGATCGTCGCGTCGGTCGGGGCTCGGCTCGGGGAGGTGGTGCCGCGCATCCTCACGTCGGCCGTGTTGCTGGCGGTGGGCTCGCTGCTGGCGCTCATGCTGGGTGCGGCCATGCGACGGGTGCTGGAGAGCGCCGGCGTGCGCGCCGCGCGTGTCCAGGGGCAGTTCCTGACCATCACGCTCACGGGCTTCTCGGGCCTGTTGGCGTTGGACCAGCTGGGCTTCGCGGCGCAATTCGTCATGGCGCTCGGTGTGGTGGCCGTTGCGAGTGCCGGCCTCGGCCTGGCGCTGGCTTTTGGCCTGGGATGCCGTGAGCTGGTGCGCGATTTCCTTGTCGAGTACCTGCGCGCGCTGGACGAGCCGGGACCCCGGCGGCCCGAATGAATGCGGAGTCCATCGCGTTCCCACTGCTGGGGGTGGCGCACCTGC
>CAYQNV010000038.1:0-2515 GCA_964418975.1 uncultured bacterium
GGCCACGATGTCGGGCGAGCGGCCGGACTGGCTGACACCGATGACGAGCGCGCCCGCGAGCGAGGGCCCCGCGCCGTAGGCGGTGTAGAGCGACGGCGTCGCGAGGCACACCGGCAGCCGGTTGTGGGCGCCGAACAGGTACTGCGCGTAACGCGCGGCGTTGTCCGAGCTGCCGCGCGCGGCGATCACGACGTAGCGCGCAGCGCGCTCGCGGATCCGCGCGGCAATCGCTTCGGCCTGCGCGCGTCCGTCGCGCAGCAGCCGCCCGAGCACCTCGGGCTGCTCGCGGATTTCCGTCTCCACCTGGCTCATCGGCGCACCTCGCGCGGGGCGGCGTGGATTATAGGCTTCTTGACACCCGCGGATCGCGCGCGAGCGCCACACCGAGCTGCTTCGGACGAGGAGGTTCAAGCGTTTGTTAAAAATATGGTATTGATTTATTAACAGGCGTGGGGCATGCTGTTGCGTGCTGAGGGGTCGGTCCAACACGCGGCGAAAGGCTGCCTCCGGCTCACCGCTTGCCCCCACGCGTGCCAAGGGCGTCAGTAGCAACGTGGCCAGACGTATTGCCCAGAAAACGCGGTCCATGCCAGGCTGGGTGTTCACGCCCTTCGACTTCCTGGACCTCGGCTCGCCCCACAGCGTAGGCATGGTGCTCACGCGCATGATGCGCAGCGGGAAGGTGCGGCGACTCTCTCGCGGCCTGTACGACGTGCCTCGCACACACCCGGCGCTGGGCGAGCTGTTGCCGACAGCCGACGACATCGCCCAGGCGCTGGCGCGGCGGGACGGCGCCACCGTGCAGCCAGCCGGCGCCATGGCCGCGAATCTGCTGAGCCTTTCCGAGCAGGTGCCGGCGCGCGCGGTGTACCAGACAGACGGGCCCAGCCGCACGGTCAAGGTCGGTGCGCTGACGATTCACCTCGCCAACCGGCCACCACGCCAGGTTCGTGGCCGGTCGCCCATGAGCAGCCTCGTGTTCGCGGCACTGCGCAGCCTGGGCAAAACGAACGTGTCACGCGCACGGGTGGCCCACCTGCGCAAGACGTTGTCGGCTGCGGATCGGCGGCGGTTGCTCCGGGACTTGCCCCTGGCCCCCGCTTGGATGCACCCACATCTCCGCTTCATCGCTGGTGAGGCGGCATGAGCGCCTTCGCGACCCTGGCCCCAGCGGAGCGCCGCCTGTTCCTGGACCAGGTGGCGGCGCGCCTGGGCGTGCTGCCGGTGATCGTCGAGAAGGATTTCTGGGTCTGCTGGATCCTCGGGCGCATCTTCGCCACGGCCGCCGTGGGGTCGCACGTCATTTTCAAAGGCGGGACCTCGTTGTTCAAGGTGTTCCGGGTCATCACCCGCTTCTCCGAGGACGTCGACCTGTCGGTGGCACCCAGATCCCTGGGATTTGCCGAGGAGGACCTGGACGAAGCGCCCTCTACGTCGCAGCGCACCAAGCGCATGGAGAAGCTCAACGAGCGGTGCAAGGCGTGCGTGCGCGACCAGTTCCAACCCGCCCTCGAAGGCGCGATCGCGGCGGTGCTGGGGCCAGCCCCGGGCGGGGCCCAGTGGCTCTCATACGCCATCGACCCCACGGCAGCCACTCCCAACCTCTGGTTCGAGTACCCCTCCGTGTTGCCGCAGCCGGGTGGCTACGTGGCCAAGCGCGTCAAGCTCGAGATCGGAGCGCTGACGCGCCAGCAACCGACCGGCCAGTACTCGATTGCGCCGATGCTGGGCGACGTCCTGGAGACGGCCTTCGACGACTTCCCCTCACGCGTCGTGGCACTGGAACTGGCCCGAACGTTCTGGGAGAAGGCCACTATCCTGCACGCCGAATTCCACCGCCCGGCGCAGAAGCCGATCCGCGACCGCTTCTCGCGCCACTACTCCGACTTCGCCGCGCTGTGGCGCCATGCCAGCCGAGAGCAGTCGTTGGCCCGGCTCGATATCCTGGAGGATGTGGCCCGCCACAAGAGCCGCTTCTTCGCTTCGGCCTGGGCGAGCTACGCCACTGCCAAGCCCGGCACGTTGCGAATCGTGCCTCCGGACGCGCGTCACGCGGAGTTGGTGCGCGACTACGACGACATGCGGCCCATGTTCCTCGGAGAACCACCGCCGTTTGACGATCTGCTGGGCCAACTTGCCCGAGCGGAGGAGGCGCTCAACGCTACATGAGCGCCAGCAACTTCGGATCTCCGCTTTCACCTGGCCCGTGGCGGACCTCGCGGGAGCGGCGTGGACTATGGGCTCCCTTGACACCTGCGGAGCGCGTCCCTTAGCGTAGCGGGCGCTACACGCGAGACCGTTCTGATTCGAGCCCTGTGATTCGAGGAAGCCCGATGGCTATGCGCCTCGACGTTCCGGTTCGCCACAGACCAGGGGTCGACCCCGAATTCCTGCCCGCGGTGCTCTGGAACCGCGCGTATGCCGCCGCCGTGCGGGCGAGCCGCGGGAGCCTCGAGCTGGGGATAGCACTTCGGCGTTCCGACGGCACCGTCTTCACGCATCGGACGCGGATCCT
>CAYQNV010000039.1:0-25130 GCA_964418975.1 uncultured bacterium
GACCGTGGCGAGCAACCTCTTCGCGCCGGTCCATGGCGTGGACGAACGACGATGACATGCACGCGCTCGCATGGCGGCCTCCTCGCGGATCAGACGTGCACCAAAGAAGCTCCCGAACCCCGGCGAGCGGGCATGCCGGGAACCGCTGCGGCGCTAATACAGCGCCTCGCGCGAGGGGGCTGTGACTCCATCATAGGGGAGCAGTGGAAGCCACCGACAGGGGAAAGCGTGTCGCGATTCGGCTTCTGGGGTCGATGGCCTGCCCGTTGAGCGATTGTCCCCTATATTGCGCAGTCGAATCTCCGCGCCAACGGCACCTGGAGCTAGCAGACAAGAGATAACGCGGGCCCGGACTGTCAATGAGCTGGCGGACTCAGGTCGCAGTGCCTCCGCTTGGGAAGTCGGGTATGGTGCGCGGCCCATGGTCAACCCAGGCAGTAGAAGGCAGTCCTCCTCGCGCACCGGTCGCTCGCGCACCGGTTCGACCCGCTCCGGACCTGCTCGCAGCGGCTCGACCCGCGCGGGCCCATCGCGCTCCGGGCCACCGCGCTCGGGCCCATCGCGCTCGGGGCCGTCGCGCTCTGGGCCACCGCGCTCCGGCTCGACCCGCTCGGGCCCACCACGTTCTGGCCCACCCCGCTCCGGGCCACCGCGTTCCGGCTCGGCGCGCCCACGTCCGGGTGCTCGGCCCGCCGAGGACCGGCGCGGCGCGGGCCCGCAGCGCGCAACCGGTTCCAGGCGCGCCGCGGCGCCGCGACTCCCGGCCACACAGCGCAAGACCGACGCGCGCGCGGGCGGGCCGCGTCGCGATCCGACGCGACTCGTGGACCGGATGGCGTGGAGTTCGTTGCGACCGCTCCTGAGCGGCGACGATGCCGAGCGCGACTTGGTACTCGGCCGGCTCAAGGCATTCGCGCTCGAACTGCTCAAGTGGAATCAGGGTGTCTCCAATCTCATCTCGCACGACGACGAACCCCGGCTCCTCGATCGCCACATCGCCGAATCGCTCGCTGGGGCCGCCACAATCAACGCGCTGGGCTGCAAGAAGTTGATTGATTTAGGTTCCGGAGGCGGCTTCCCAGCACTCCCGCTCGCGCTGGCAGGTGTGGGCGCGCACTGGACCCTCGTCGAGTCGCGCCGGAACAAGACGCTGTTCCTGCGCCGAGCCATTCAGGAGATGTCGATCAAACGCGTCGTCGTGGTCACGGGCCGGCTCGAGGTCTTGATCAAGGAGGATCCGGAGGCGCTGCGCTGCGACGGATTCACGTCTCGCGCCACCATGAAACTAGGTCCGACGCTGGTGATGGCCTCCGAGATCGTTGTCCCAGGCGGGTATGCGATCTTGTGGAAGGGCAGCGGGGTCCAGGACGAGCTGGCTGCCGAGAGCAGCGATTGGCAAGACAGCTGGGATCCTCCAGCCGTGCACCCAATCGGTGGTGGGCCCAATTCGATTCTGGTATTTCAAAGAAAACAATAGAAATACAGCTTTTCGGACGGGCGTGTTCCACGT
Organism: uncultured bacterium; assembly: GCA_964418975.1. Lineage (GTDB taxonomy): Bacteria > Eisenbacteria > RBG-16-71-46 > RBG-16-71-46 > RBG-16-71-46 > JAIOPA01. The sequence continues at coordinate 1,511 of CAYQNV010000039.1, forward strand.
GGAACAATCGGCTTGTCCCCATCCCCCGGACTTGCTAGTTTCCGGGCCCGGTCATCGCGGTCGGCGCTGCCCACCTGCTCACCGCCACCCCCGAACGGATCCGTCGGCGCGCCACTGTCGACATCATGGAGCGGTCCCGCCATGGGACCGAACGAACCAAGGGAATGGGACGCGTCATCTCGATCGCCAGCCAAAAAGGTGGCGTCGGCAAGACCACTACGGCCATCAATCTCGGCGCCTGCCTCGCGCAGGAGAGTCGTCGTGTCCTGCTCGTGGACATCGATCCGCAGGGGAACGCGACCAGCGGCGTCGGGATCAATGGGAATGACCAACGCATTGGCACGTACGAGGTCCTGATCGGGCACGCCGAGGCCAAAGATGCCATCCTGCCTACGGCCCTCGCATCGCTCGATGTGCTTCCCACGGGGCAGCGCCTCTCGGGAGCCGAGGTCGAACTGGTCGGCATGATGGCGCGCGAGACGCGCCTCAAGACCTGTCTCGCCAAGGTGCGGGACGACTACGATTTCGTCCTTGTCGACAGCCCGCCCTCGCTGGGCCTGCTCACCGTGAACTCGCTCACGGCATCGGACTCGGTGATCATTCCGCTGCAGTGCGAGTACCTGGCCCTCGAAGGGCTCACTCAGCTTATCACGGCGATTCGGTTGATCCAGGACCACCTGAACCCAGGGCTGAGGATCGAGGGCGTCCTGCTCACCATGTTCGACGCCCGCCTGAGCCTGTCTCGGCAGGTCGCTGAGGAAGCGCGCAAGTTCTTCTCGGATAGGGTCTACAAGACTGTCATCCCCAGGAACGTACGCCTCAGCGAGGCCCCTTCATTCGGCAAACCCATCGTGCTCTACGATCCACACAGCTCTGGCGCGGAGAGCTATCGAGAGCTGGCAAAGGAGGTGCTCGGCCATGAGTAGGAAAGTGCTAGGGCGTGGGCTCGAGGCTTTGATCTCGAGCGGCACGGCGACGGTCGCGACCGATGGCCTGCAGCCGCACCAGGGAGGCGTGGCCGAACTGGCCGTGGAGAGCATCGCCCCGAACCCGTTCCAGCCGCGGACGCGGTTCGACGAGGGTTCGCTCAAGGAGCTGGCGGACTCGATCCGGGCCACCGGTGTGCTGCAACCGTTGCTCGTACGCCGCGTGGGGCGCGGCGAGTACCAACTGGTGGCGGGTGAGCGGCGCCTGCGCGCCTCGCAGCTTGCCGGGCTGGTTCGGGTGCCCGCGATCGTGAAGGCGTTCGACGACCGCGCCATGATGGAGGTGGCGCTCATCGAGAACGTCCAGCGCGAGGATTTGAACCCGATCGAGGAAGCGAAGGCCTATCAGGCGCTCATCGAGAAAGTCGGCCTCACGCACGACCAGCTTTCGGAGCGGGTCGGGAAACAGCGCACGACAATCACGAACTCGCTGCGGCTCTTGGCATTGCCTCCAGAGGTCATGGACATGGTCTCACGTGGAACACTCTCCGCCGGCCATGCCCGGGCTCTGCTCGGGCTTGAGAATCGTGGCGACCAGCTGGCCGCGGCGCGCTATGTTGCGTCCAAGGGTTTCTCGGTCCGCCGCACCGAGTCATTCGTCCGTCGCAGGCAGCGTTCGGCGACGGCCCGGCCCAGGCCCTCGCGGCTCAGTGGGCTGGGTGAGTGGCAGACCAAGCTCCAGCAGCGATTCTCCACGCAGGTCTTGATCACCACCGGTCGCAAGGGCGGCAAGGTGGAATTCGAGTACTACAGCCAGGAAGACCTCGAGCGGCTCCTCGAGGCCTGGGGAGTCCTCTAGTCGCGCCCAGCGCGCACTTGCAGGGAGGTGGGTGTGCTCAAGTTCCGACAGCATCAGCCGCAGGAGGAGCCGCCGACAGCCAACACCGTGATCGGCGTCAACTCCAGCTTCCGCGGGACACTCATGGTGGCCGGCACGCTCCGGATCGACGGCGAGTTCGAGGGCGACATCCTGAACTGCGAACGGCTCGAAGTCGGCGAGCACGGGATCATGCGGGCGGATGTCGAAGTGAAAGAGGCGGTCGTCCTGGGCCGAGTGCATGGAAACATCCGAGCGCTGGGCTCGATCGAGCTCAAGGCCGGTGCGCGTGTTGAAGGTGACGTGGCCGCACTCACGGTGTCGATGGAACAGGGCGTCAGGTTCACCGGGCGCTGCACCATGCTCGAGGCCGGGAGTGAGGCCATCGAGCTTGGCGGAGGCATCCGTCAGCGCTAGCCATTTTACACTAACTGCATGCTACGCCAAGTGTTAGTGTATTCTATTCAGCCTTGTTGTGGGCGGAATTGAGTTCCGCCCCCGTCGCCGCCCGGGACGAGCGGGTTCTCGGCCGCTGGCTGGTGTTCCTGGCTACGCTTTTCTGGGGCACCACGGCCACGCTTGCGCGCTACGTGTTCCGGGACCACGGCGTACCCGCGCTCACGGTAGTCGAGCTGCGGCTGGTGATCGCCACCGTGCTCCTGCTTGCCTGGCTCGGCATGCGGAACCGCGCCGCGCTCCGCATCGACGCGCGAGACATCGGCTACTTCCTGGTTCTCGGCCTATTCGGTGTCGCGGCGGTGCAGGGCACCTACTACTTCTCGATCGCGCGCCTCGGCGTGGGGCTGGCGATCCTGCTCCAGTACGTCGCGCCATCGCTCATCGTGCTGTGGGATCTGGCGCGCGGTCGCCGCCCCTCTCCCGCCACGGCGCTCTCCGTGGTGCTGGCACTCGGGGGTACCGCGCTGCTCGTGAACGGCGTCGATCCGCGGAGCATCGACGCGAGCCCGCTCGACTGGGCGATCGGCATCTCGTCGTCGGTGATCTTCGCATTTTACGTGTTGTATTCGAAGCGGGGCCTTGCGCGCTACTCGCCGGAGACAGTGCTGTTCTACACGTTCGCCGTTGCGGCGATGTTCTGGGCCTGCGTGACACCTCCGTGGCGGATCCTGGCGGCCGCGTATCCCGCCGAACTCTGGTGGCGCTTCCTGGTGCTGGGTGTGTTCTCCACGCTGGTGCCGTTTCGCTGCTTCTACGCGGGCCTCCGGCGCCTGCCAGCCATCGAGGCCGGCGTCATCGCCACCAGCGAGCCGGTCGTGGCCATCATGGCCGCGGCCGTATTCCTCGGTGAGACCCTGCGCCCGATCCAGATGCTCGGGGCTGGCATGGTGATCGCCGCGGCGCTGCTCGCATCCAGCGGGCACCCCGAAGCCATCGAGGCGAGCGTCGAGCGCAGCTGACGCGCCGCGATTCTAAAGCCGAGGCAGGATAGCGACAGCTTGACGAGGTTCCAGGTGAACGCCCCGCCGACCACGACGTCCAGATGGATTGCAAGATGTGCGTCGCAGCCGGCGGGCGATTCGGAGATGGATCAGCTCGCGGCGGCCCAGTCCTCGGGGAGCGTGTGCTCGTTGAGCGAGCGATGCGTGTGCGAGAGCCGCTCCCGCATGCGATCCACCCGCAGCGGACTCACGGTCTCCACGGCATAGCGCTCGTCCCAGACGAGATTGCCGCGGAGCCAAACGCGCAGTTCGGGGAAGTCGCGCAGGAGCGACATCGTGGTACGACCCTTCAGCTCGCGCACGGCGCTCGCCACGCTCTGCGCGGGCTTGAGCCCGAACAACACGTGCACGTGATCGTGCCCCGCCACCACCTCGACCAAGCCGAAGTCGCGGTCCTCGCAGGCGCTTCGTACCAGCGTCTGAATGGCCTCGATGTGCCGGTCCTTGAGCACCGGACGTCGCCCCCGCGTACTCCACGTGACCAGGTAGTGGAGCTGACTGCGATAGAGGGGCTCCCAGCGTTGCATGAGAGCCTGCTGCACGGGGACCGCCAGATTCGTTTCCACGGTGAGACCTCCTGCGGGGACTCGATGAACAGATGTGCACCTGCGCTACAAAAAAAGTCGACGGGAGTGCTGAGCGCTCCCGTCGGGGACGACTAGTTTCGACCGACTGTCCGAACGACACCACGCACGGTGCCGAGGATACGGAAGTCCGAGTCCTCGCTGACGACGATCGGAGCGTATTTCTCGTTGGCGGCGACCAGCTCCACGCGGTCCTTGCGCGGCTGGTAGTACTTGACCGTGGCCTCATCGCTGAGCAACGCCACTACGATCTCTCCGGCGCGCGCGGTTTCCTGCTTCTGCACGATGACGTGATCCCCGGGCAGGATGCCGGCGTCGATCATGCTGTCGCCGCGCACCTGCAGCGCGAACAGCCGCTCGGTCTGGCCGAACATGTCCCCCAGCTCGAGGGAGCCGCTCCAGTTCTCTTCGGCGAGGATCGGCTGGCCTGCCGCCACGCGGCCGAGTATCGGGATGCCCGAGCGGATGGGATCGCTGGACGGGCCGATGCCACGCGAGATGCCGCCCGTCCGGCGGATGTAGCCCGCCTTCTCGAGCAGATTCAGGTAATAACGCACGCCGTTCGTGGAGGAGATCTCGAACTGCCGCCCGATCTCCCGGATCGTGGGCGCGGATCCCTTCTCGCGGCGATAGCGCTGGATGAACGAGTAGATCTCTCGGGCGCGTTCGTTGAGCATCTTGAGGTCCTTCTCGAGTTGGTCCGCGTCACGGACCTGGCACGAGGACAAGCTTACTGCACAGACGTGCAGGACGTCAAGTACGTTAATGAGGGGGGGCCACTCCGGACCCGATGACTCATCGCGACGGGCCATGCATCCGGCGTCGGCGTCGGCACGCGTCCGTCGCGGACTCGACGTGGATCGCTCTGGAGTAAGGGTGCAGGCCCTTGCTGCGTCATGCGTTCGCTGTAGGACAGTGGCTGGCCCGCCGGTTGCTTTGTCCTCCTGAGGGGGCTGAAAGGCTCCCTCCGCCGCCGAGCGCTGGCCAGGTATTCGGAGCCCGGAGGTCGCAATCGGGGGCCGACCCGAGGGACCGGGGTCCCGGCCACGCGGGGCGGCGGAAACGACATCAACTAACCATCGGAGCCGGCACGGCCCTGAGCAGCCCGGACTGCTCGACGCGTCAGCCGCCGACTCCGTGAAGGCAAGCCGTGGGAGCAGGCGGCGGCCGCGGGCAGCGGAGGGGATCGTTCATCGGGGGCCGATCGCCCGATGCGCCGCGCGCGCTGGCCGCCTGCCCCACGGGTACAACTCTATTCGCGACCCGATCAGGGCCGCCCGCCGCCGCAGTCGTGCTTTGCCGGCGACGCGCGGCTGGGCCGGTCGGTCAGTGTGTCAGAGAAAGGCCTGCGATCCACTGTCGCGGCAGCCCTGGCTCGATCCAGCGGAGTGGATCGCTTGGCGTGTCGCGCAAGGGATTGCTGAACACCGAGGCGACGTGCTTCTCGTCGAGCAGGTTCCGGCCCGAGAGGAACGCTCGCAGCCCGAGTTGCCGCGTCTGGAGCGAGTAGTCGAGCGACAAGTGCAGGAGCGCCAAGCGATGCGTGCGGACGGTGTTGGCATCATCCGCGAAGTAGCCGCCGAGGCCGTCGCCCGAGACGCCCAGGGCGAGTCCGCGCGGTAGTTTCACGCGCGCCGAGGCCGACCAGGACGCGGAGGGCAGGCCCGGCAGCTCGTTGCCGGAGTAGTCGCCCAGGTCGTTCACGTATTCCACATACTTGTTCCTCGAGAACGTGCCCGCGCCGCGCAGAGTCAGTCGTGTCGTCGGGTGCCAGTCGAGCGCGGCCTCCACGCCCTGACGGCGCGACCGGCCCGCCGTGAAGAAGTACGCGCCACCGGCCCACGGCACGATGTCGTTGTCGGTCACGATCCAGAACACGCCGGTGTCATAGCGCCAGCGACCGAGGCGGTTCGCGAATGCGCCACGTGCCCCCCCCTCGTACGTGGTGGAGTGCATCGCCTCCAGGAACGGATTGAAGGAGGTGCTGGCGTCGAACGGCGGCGGTGGGTCGATCTCGTTGAAGGCGGGAGCCTCCACGCCGCCCCCCAGTGCGGCGAACACCGCGTGGTCCGGACCATGCCAGCTGGCTGTGAGTTTGGGAGTCAGGCGAGTGAAGTGTCGATGGGCAGTGAGAGCCGGCGTGAGGAAGTCCTCGGACACGTAGCCCAGGTCGTCGTATCGCAGTGCTCCCTGCAGCGACCAGCGGTCGTTCCAAGTGAGCGATTGCTGCACGAACCCACCGGCACTGTTCGCCGCCTCGCGCTTGTTGGCGCGGATCGTGGTGCCGCGCGTGCCGTCCAGGTTCAGGCTCCAGAACAGGATGCTGCCGTCCTGGAGCGCGTTGTCTGCTCCGGCGGACGTGCCCGCCACGAGCTCGTCGCGGACCGTCCACTCCAGGCTCCACACCGCCTGGCCCCCCACGTGGAAACGCGTGAAGTCGCGGTAGCGCGCACGCTCCGAGCGCTGCAGCGTCTTGGGCTCGGCAAACAGGCTCAGCGACAGCGATTGCCGCTCCGAGAACGAGTGGTCCAACGTGCCCGCCAGGCGCCCGATCCGGTTGAAGCGCCGCTCGTCGCGGTTCACGTAGGCCGGAGCGGCCAGCGTGGCGGCGGCGGCGAACTCCGGCTCGGTGAGCGGTCCTGGGAACCGGATCAGGTTGTTCGCGAAGTCGCCGATCAGCAGCAGTCGGTCGTCTTCCCGCTCGCCGAGCGGCGCGCTGAAGCGCACGTGGGCCTGCGCCGACCTGCTGTCGCTGTGCTGGCGCCACCCGTCGTAGGTGGTGTTGGAGCCGCTCACCACGCCGCGTCCGCGGCCGGCCACGAACCCGAACGCAACCTGGTCGCGGCGCAGGCCGAACGACCCGCCGCGCTCGTCCACGCGCTGGTACGGCTCGTCGAAATCCATGTTCGTGCGCAGATGGACCACACCGCCCGAGGCGTTGCCATAGAGCGCCGAGACGTTGCTGCGCGAGGTCTCCACGCGGTCCGTAGCACCCACGTCCACCAGATCGAGGCTGGTGCGCCCATCGGGTTCCGAGACCGGGATGCCGTCGGACAGCACGCGGATGCCGCGCATGCTGCCGGCGTTCGAGCGTTCGCCGTTGCCGCGCGCGCCGTAACCGCGGATGGTGATGCGTACGTCCTGCGAGCCGCCGCGGCTCTGGACGAGCACGCCCGGCACACCCGTGAGCAGCTCGTCCAGGCCGATGCCGCGACCATTCGCGAACTGCGCGCGGTCCACCACGCTCACGGCCGCGGGCGTGCGCAGGAGCGATTGGCGCACCCGCGAACCGCTCACCACGATCTGGGACATGGGAACCACCAGCGTGTCGGCCGGGCCGGTCGCGAGCAGCAACGCCAGCAGGAAGGGTGGGATCATCTCGGGGACTCCCGGGAGCGCGGCACGGAGAGGTCGGGGAAGGCGGCGGACCGCCGGGACATGGTCAAGCTGCCCCGATTCGACCACAGCAAGCCGCGCCTGCCAAAAGCGCGGCGGCTTGGACCGAGCAGCGCTGGCGCGACGCGCTGGGTTGGCAAGGGCGACAGAGGATTGGTCCGGAGTCCCGAACGCCGCTAGACTGGCCGGCCGCGCCGGCACGGCCCGCGCAAGCCCAAATGACCACCGCCACCTCCGCCATTCCCGCGCCCGGCCGCCTGCGCACGTACGCATCGTTCGTGCGCTTCGAGCACACGCTGTTCTCGCTGCCGCTCATCCTGGCGGGCGTGTTCTCCACCCGTGGGCAGGCGCTCTCCGTGGGGCGCTGGGCGCTGGTGGCACTGGCCGCGGTGGGTGCTCGCACAGCCGCCATGACGCTCAATCGCGTGATCGACCGGCACCTCGACGCCAAGAACCCGCGCACGCTCGTGCGCGAGTTGCCCGCGGGCCGCATGAAGCTCGCCGAGGCCCTCGCGCTGCTCGCCGTGAGCACGGCCGTGTACGTGGCCGCGTGCGCCGCGCTGGGACGCTGGTACCTGAGTGTGGCGGTGATTCCCTTCGCCGTGTTCGCGCTCTATCCGTACTTGAAGCGCTTCACCTCGCTCTGCCACGCCGGCGTGGGCTTGGCCCTCGCCCTCGCGCCGCTCGCGGGCTTCGCCGCGGCGCATCCCGACTTGCGCGACGGCTCCGCGGCGTTCGCGCTGGCCGCGTTCGCGCTCTGCTGGGTGACCGGTTTCGACATCATCTATGCCACGCTCGATGAGGCGTTCGATCGCGACGCCGGAGTGCACAGCATGGTGGTGTGGCTCGGGCGCGCGCGCGCGCTGCGCGTGTCGTGGGCGCTGCACCTGGTCGCCATGGCGGCACTGACGTGGGCCTTGGCGCGGGTGGCGTTCGCGGGTGGAGCGCCACGACCGCTGTGGCTCGCCGCGACGGCTTTGAGCTTGGGCGGCACGATCGTGCTGCTGTGGCTCGAACAGCGCTGGGCCGAGAACGTGAACGTCGCGTTCTTCAAGACCAACGTGGCCGTGGGCTTTCTCGTGCTGGTCGCCGTGCTCGCCGCGCGCATGGCCGGCGGCGGGTTCTGAGCGTGGCGCGCTACCTCATTGCCATGACAGGCGCCTCGGGTGCTGCCTACGGCGTGGACCTCGTGCGGCGCTGTCCCGGGGACAAGTTCCTGATCCTCTCCGACTGGGCGCGCCACGTGCTCGCGAGCGAGTTGGGCATGAAGCCTGCCGACCTGGAACAACACGTGAGGAAGGTGTTCCGCGACGACGACCTGGCCGCGCCTTTTAGCTCGGGCAGCAATCGTCACGACGCCATGATCATCCTGCCGTGCAGCGTGAGCACGCTGGCCAAGCTCGCCGCCGGCATCGCCGACACGCTGGTGACGCGCGCGGCCGCCGTGGCGTTGAAAGAGCGCATGCGGCTAATCGTTTGCGTGCGTGAGACGCCGCTCTCGGGCATCGCGCTCGAGAACATGTTGCGCCTGTCGCGCGAGGGTGCCGTGATCATGCCGGTGTCGCCGCCCTGGTACCGGAACCCGACCGACCTCCAGCAGTTGGTGTCGGGCTTCACGGACAAGGTGCTGCACCTGCTCGGAGAGCCCGCGGGCCAGGGCTGGCGCGAAGGCGAGCTGGAGTGAGCTTTCGCACGCTCCAGGAGTTCGTGGCCGCCTGCGATGCCAAGGGCGACGTGAAACGCATCTCGCGCGAAGTGGACTGGCGTTACGAGGTCACCGAGATCGCCTGCCGCGAGGCGCGATCGCAGGGCCCGCTGCTGGTGTTCGAGAACGTGCGCGGCGCGCGCTTCCCGCTCGCGGTAAACGTGCTTGCGGCGACAAGGCGCATCGAATGGGCGATCGGCCGGACCGCGCGCGCGGTCGGGGCCGAGATCGAGGAGATCTTCCACGCGCTCCCGCCCCGCGACTTTCTGGAGCTCTGGCGCCTCCGGCGCCACGCCGGGCGAGTGCTCGCGTCGCGTCCGGTGCGACTCGGGAGTGGACCCGCGCAGGAGTTGTCGCTGGGCGCGGACCTCGGGCCGCTCCCCATCCTCCAGCTCTGGCCGCAGGACGGCGGCCGCTTCATCACGTTTCCGCTCGTGTTCACGCACGACCCCGAGACGCACAAGCGCAACCTCGGTCTCTATCGCATCCACGTCTATGACGCGAACACGACCGGCATGCACTGGCAGATCGGCAAGGGAGGCGGGTTCCACTATCACAAGGCCGAGAAGCGCGGGGCTCCGCTCGAGGTGGCGATCGCGGTGGGCGCCGATCCCGCCACGCTGCTCGCGGGCGTGGCACCGCTGCCCGAAGGCATCGACGAGCTGGCCTTTGCTGGATTCCTGCGTGGGAGCTCCACGCGGCTCGCGAAGGCGCGCACGCTCGACATGCTCGTGCCCGCTGACGTCGAGTTCGTCATCGAGGGCATCGTGCCGCCGGGCGAGCGGCGCACCGAGGGGCCGTTCGGTGACCATTTCGGGCACTACTCGCACGCCGCGCCGTTCCCGGTGTTCCACGTGCGGACCGTCACGCATCGCCGCTCGCCGCTCTTCCAGGCCAGCGTGGTGGGCAAACCGCCTCAGGAGGACAAATACATGGGCGAGGCCGTGCAGGACATGTTCACGGGTGTGCTCAAAGTGATCCACCCCGAGATCGTGGACCTGTGGGCCTACTTCGAAGCGGGCTTCCATAACCTGCTCGTGGTGGCGGTCGAGAACCGCTACGCCAAGGAGGGCATGAAGACGGCGCTGGGCCTGATGGGCACCGGACAGCTCTCGCTCACCAAGGCGATCATTCTGGTGGATGCCGAGGTGAACCCGCGCGACCGGCGCCAGGTGTTCGAGGCGCTCGCCCGGCACTTCGATGTCTCCGAGGACTTTCTGTTGGTACCCGGCGTACCGCTCGACACGCTCGACTTCACCAGCGGTCGTATGAACCTCGGGAGCAAGATGGTGCTGGACGCGCAATCGCACGCACGCCCCGTCGGCTCGTCGGGTGGTTCCGCCACCGCGGCGCGCGCCGCCGCACCGCTGCTCGACAGCGTGCCCGACCCGCGCGCGTTCGACGCGCGCGTGCGCGCGTGGCGGCTGGCCTGGGGCGGCACGCTCGTCTGCCAGGTGAGCGGCGAGGGCCGAGCGGTGGTGGAGTCACTCGTGCGCCGGCCGGAGTTCGCGGACGTCAAGCTGCTGGCCGCGGTCAGCGACGATGTGCCGTTGGACGATGACGAGCTGTTGCTGTGGGGCATCTTCACGCGCTTCGACTGCGCGCGCGACTTGGTGCCAGCCCACACCGAGACGCGCGGCGCGTGGACGGTGTGCCGCGGCCCGCTCGGCGTGGACGCGACCTGGAAGGCGGGCTACCCCGCCCCCGTCGAGAACCTGCCCGAGGTGATCGCGGGTGTGGACTCGTGGTGGGGGCGCTGAGGAGGAGGATAACGTGGAATCCAAGACAGTGGAGTGCCCGAAGTGCCGTCAGGCGATGGAACCGGGGTTCGTCCTCGACAGGGGGCACTACGACCTCCCTTCAGAACCGGAGTGGCTGGAAGGCGAGCCAGACCGCAGCTTCTGGTATCGCCTGAAGACCAAGGGGCGTGAACGGCACCCGGTCCGCACGTACCGCTGCACGAGCTGTGGCTACCTGGAGTCGTACGCACGCGGGGAGTGAGTGCGGCGCCGTCGAGCCGGAGCCCCGCTCACGCGTTCGGGATCAGTCGCCCGCTCGCGGTGTCGAACAGCGCCCAGCATCCGTCGCACACCGCACCCACCACCACGAGGTGCTGTCGTCCGGCAGCCAGAGTCAGCGTTCGTTCACCCGCCCAGTCGTGGGCACCCTCGGGCGTGGTGGCGAACCAGCGATGCAGGTGGCCCATGAACATCCGCCGTTGCGGAACCGCACTCCAGATCCGCGTCAGCCGATCCGGCTCGACGGGAGCCCCATAGGAGTTCCACAGATCGCCGAAGTCATTGGGGTCGAGGCCCGGTTTGATGTGCGCGAACCGGCATTCCTCGATCACCAAGCTGGGCACCATGGCTCGCATGGTCTTGAGCACCCCGTGGTCGAAGTGCGGCTCGAGGCGCTCGAGTGGCGACGTGCACAGACCGAAGTCGTGGTTTCCCCATACGCCGAGCACGGCAGCCTCTTCCAGTAGCTGGCAGGTCTCCACGATCCGCTCACCGTCCTCGCAGACGTCGCCCAACGAGACGATGCGCTCGGCACCCGCGCGGCGAAGCGAGCTGAGTGCTCGCCGCAATCCGGCGACATCCTCGTGGATGTCAGTGACAATACCGATGAGCATCTAGCCTCCCCAGCCGTTCGCGAGGTTCGCGCGACCTGGATCAGCAGCCCGTCACAACCCCACGCGCTCGCCCTCGCTCGCCACGCGCATGCCCGCCGCTTCGACGCGCTTGCGCTCCGCCGAGCCCGGCACCACGACGCGATTGGTGTGGTTCAGGTGGATGAACCGCACGCGCGCACGCTTGGCCGCGGGCAGCGCGGCGAGTCGTGACAGCGATTCCACGATGAACGGGTGCGGGATCTCGCTCATGTCCCGCCCCGGCAGCTCCGAGGCATCGAAGAACGTGCCGTCGACATACGCGGCGCGCACGTCTCCCGAGTTCGCGATGGCGTCCTCGATCCGCCGGTCCCACCGCTCCCACTTGTCGATGTCCGGGATGAACAGCACTGCAGCACTCGCGCCCTCGATGCGGAACCCGACCGTCTCCGAGTACTCGTCCCGATGCGGCACCAGGAACGGCGTCACGCGCAGCGAGTCGCCAAGTGTCACGGTGGATTCCGCCGCGAGCGGTGCCAACTCGATGTTCTTGAGCCGCACGAGCTGGCTCCACGGGCCGTTGGTCGCGAGATAGTCGCGCATGCGGGGCATCGCCCAGACCGGCACGGCGCGCGCCCCCATGGCTTCGCGGCCCAGGTGCATGAGGCCGGCGTAGTGACCGATGTGCGCGTGCGTCAGGAAGACGCCAGCAAGCGAACAGGCGGGCGCCTCGCGTGCGACATGGGCGAGCTGTGCCCGGAAATCGGGCGTGGCGTCGAACAGCCACCAGCGGCGCGAGCCCGGGTCCACGAGCGCCAGGCTCGACACGTGCTCGCTCCGCCCGTTCGTGCAACAGCGCTTGCGACAACCCGCCTGCGGCAAGCCGCCGTCCTGGGCGATACCGAGCACGAGCACGTAGGGCTGCGGCGCAGCGCCGGCACGCGCGGGCAACGTGGCCAGAACGAGCAGCAGCAGGCCGCGCCGCAGCGACCGCTCAATGGAGGCGACGGGGCGACTCGACGATCTGGACATGCGGAGCACCTCCCATGGACGAATCGAGCGGGAACGCTAGAGGACTTGAGCCGATCCTGCATCCGCGTGTCCGAGCCCCGTCGGTTGGACGCCACCCGGAGACATTCCCTACGCTGACGGGTCCATGGACCCTCGCCCCGATTTTCGCGAGCTGTTCGGCGCGCCCCGCGCCTTGATCGGCATGGTCCACCTGGGCGCGCTCCCGGGTGCGCCAGCGGCGCACCACTCCGTGGCCCGACTCATTCAGCACGCGGTCGGCGAGGCCCGCGTCTACCGCGATGCCGGCTTCACAGCGCTCGCGGTGGAGAACATGCACGACCGGCCGTACCTGAAGGGCGTGGTCGGACCCGAGGTGACCGCCGCGATGGCGGTGATCGCGCACGAGATCAAGCGCGAGACCGGCCTGCCGCTCGGCGTGCAAGTGCTGGCCGCGGCGAACCGCGAGGCGGTGGCCGTGGCACACGCCTGCGGCGCCGAGTTCGTGCGCGTGGAGGGGTTCGTGTTCGCGCACGTGGCGGATGAGGGGATCGTCCAATCGTTCGCCGGCGAGCTGATGCGTTACCGACGCTCGATCGGCGCCGAGCGCGTACGCGTGTTCGCCGACATCAAGAAGAAGCACTCGTCACACGCGCTCACCGCGGACGTGTCGCTGGCCGAGACGGCACGCGCGGCGGAGTTCTTCCTCGCCGACGGGCTGGTGGTGACGGGCGCGGCCACGGGCGAGCCCGCCGATACCGCCGACGTGGCTGCGGCGAGCGACGCGACGCGGCTGCCCGTGCTGGTGGGCTCGGGCTTGACGCCCGAGAACCTCGCGCGGTTCGCGCGTGCGGACGGCTTCATCGTGGGCTCGTCGGTCAAGCAGGGTGGCGTGTGGTCCAACCCGCTCGAGCCCGATCGGGTGCGGGCGATGGCCGCGGCATTCGCGGCGCTGCCGCGGACCTGAGCGTGGCGCTGTGATCCCTGACCTGGTGTTGCTCGGCAACCTGCTCGTGGACGACGTGGTGTTCGCGGACGGCCGCACGCGCATGGCGCAACCGGGCGGCGCCATGCTCTACGCCTCGCTGGCCGCGGCCCTGTGGGGCGCCCGCGTGGGCTGCGTGAGCCTGCGCGGCGACGACTACCCCGCCCATGCGATCTCGGCGCTGCGCGCGCGCGGCGTGCTGCTCGACGGCGTGCGGAATCTGGATTCGAACGGTGTGCGCACGTGGCTCCTCTACGAAGATCGCATGAGACGCGTCGTCCACCGACTCGGCTGCCCGTCGCACGAGGCCGTCTCGCCCGAGCCACAGCATGTGCCCGAGGCGTGGCGGCGCGCGCGGGCGTTCCACCTGGCGCCCATGCCGCTCGCGAGGCAGCGCTCGCTCGCCGAGGCGATCCGCGCATGGGAGTCCCCGCGGCAGCCGGCGCTCATCTCGCTCGATCCGCACATACAGGTCACGCCCGAGACGCTCGGCGAGTGGCGCGAGCTCCTGTCGCAGGTGGATGCGTTCTTCCCGAGCGACGACGAACTGTTCTGGCCCGGAGCGGCCGAGCACCCGACGGAAGTACTCGCCACACTCGCCGAGGGCCGCCTGCGATTCGTCGCCTGGAAACGCGGCGGATTGGGCGGGGCACTGTACGATGCGCGCGAACGCCAGTTGCACGTGTGGGCGCCGCGCGCGCCGCGCGTGGTGGACCCTACCGGCGCGGGCGACGCGTTCATGGCGGGCTTCGTGACCGGGCATCTCGAGGGCCAGGCGGTGGAGAGCTGCCTCCGCCGCGCTGTGGTCACCGCGGGACTCGCGGTCGGAGCGCTGGGTCCCGACGGATTGCTCGAGGCCTCGCGCGCCGAGGCCGACGCCGCGCTGGCGGCATGGGAACGAACGGAGGTGAACTCGTGACGCTGGAGCGAATGCGGATCGCGGCCCGGGTGGCGCGGGCACTCGCCGCGCACCAGGGCGTGGTGGCACTCGAGACCACGGTCGTCACGCACGGCCTCCCGAGCCCCGAGGGCGTGCGCGTGGCGCGCGAGATGGAGACCCGGGTCACCGCGGCCGGCGCCGTGCCGGCCACGATCGGTCTGCTCGAGGGCCAGGTTCGCGTGGGGCTTTCGGCCGAGGAGCTCGACCGGCTGGCGGGGACTCCCGGCGTTCCCAAGGTGAACCTCAGCAACTTCGCCGCGGCGCTCGTGGCGGGCGGTTCGGGCTCGACCACGGTGGCCGCCACCCTGCTGGTGGCGCACCGCGCGGGCATCGGCGTGTTCGCCACCGGCGGCATCGGCGGCGTTCACCGCGGCGCCTCCGAGACGGACGACGTCAGCGCCGACCTCACCGCGCTCGCGCACTTCCCGGTGACAGTCGTATGCGCCGGTGCCAAGTCCGTGCTCGACCTGCCGCGCACGATCGAACGCCTGGAGACCCTCGGCGTGCCCGTCTACGGCTGGCGCTGCGAGCACTTTCCGGCCTTCTGGCGGCGCTCGAGTGGGCTGCGCGTGGACCAGCGCTTCGACGACATGGCGCGTCTCGCCGAAACGGTGCGCGCGCACCACGCGCTCGGCACCGGCACGGGCATCGTGGTGGCGAACCCTGTCCCCGAGGCCGACGAGCTCGACGAGCAACTCTACGAGCGAGCGCTCCAGTCCGCGCTGGACGAGGCGGCCGCGCATGGCGTGCGCGGACGCGACGTCACACCCCGCATCCTCCAGTCCATGCAACGGGCCACCGGCGGAGCGGCGACCGACTCGAACCTCGCGCTCCTCCTGGACAATGCCCGGGTCGCGGGCGAGCTGGCCGCAGCGCTCAGCCAGCGCTGAACGCGATTCCCCGGGGCGCAGACCGATTCGAGCGGCTCCCGAACGACACACTCCACCCCGGTTGGTCCCGTGGAAACCGGCGCTCGTCCCCGCGTGATGGATGTTTCTGCGGATCCGGGTCAGTTTCGCTCGAGTGGACGGCAACCCGCGGGGACGCGGGGCCGTACAGCGAGCATCGCGCGCCGGCCGCGGCGCGCCGCGAGTGCGCCGGCCGTGACCCGGTGCGACCCAAGGCCGAGGTCGACAGCCCATCGACCTCCCCCCGGAGCCCTCCATGCGATCCCTGCTCTGTTTCGTGCTGCTCGCCGCGTTCGCCCTGCCGGCCCGTGCGGACCATCCGCCGGTGCGTGCCGTGCGCACCGATCGCCCGGTGATCGTGGACGGCCTGCTCGACGAGAACGTGTGGAAGAACGACCAGGCGACTTCGTCGTTCACCCAGAGCGATCCCGATGAGGGCCTGCCGCCGCGCCAGCGCACCGAAGTGCGGCTCGCCTACGACGACGACGCGCTATACGTCGCCGCGCGCTTGTTCGATTCGGCGCCGGACTCGGTGGTGGCCCGACTCGCACGTCGCGACAACGATGCGGCTTCCGATGCGTTCGCCGTGTTGCTCGACCCCTACCGCGACAAGCGCACCGGCTACTACTTCATGGTCACCGCCGCCGGCGTGCTGCTCGACGGTGTCCTAATGAATGACGGCTGGGATGACAGCTCGTGGGACGGCGTGTGGCAGGCGCGTACCCAGCGTGACGCCCAGGGCTGGGCGTGCGAGATGCGCATCCCGTTCTCGCAAGTGCGATTCCGCGCCGGCCAACAGATGATCTGGGGCGTGAACTTCAAGCGCTTCCTGTCGCGGCACAGCGAGCAGGACGCGCTCGTGTACACGCCGCGCGGCCAGTCCGGGTATGTCTCACGCTTCCCCGAACTGCACGGGCTCGACGGACTCAAGACCAGCCAGCACATCGAAGTCACGCCCTACGTTACGAACAAGTCCGAACACCTGCGCTTCGACGGCGGCGACCTGTCGCAGTACGACTCGGGAGATCCTTTCCACGGTGGCTGGAAGGCCAAGCCGTCGGCTGGCGGCGACGTGCGCATGAGCCTCGGCTCGAAACTCACGCTCAACGCCTCGGTGAACCCCGACTTCGGACAGGTCGAGATCGACCCCGCGGTCGTGAACCTCTCCGACGTGGAAAGCTTCTTCGAGGAGAAGCGGCCGTTCTTCACCGAGGGTGTGGGCGTATTCCGGTGTGGGAACAACGGCGCGAACGACTACACGAACTTCAACTGGCCCGAGCCCATCTTCTTCTACTCGCGCCGGATCGGCCGCGGCCCGCAGGGTGGCACGCCCTCGGCGCAGTACAGCGACGTGCCGTCCGCCACGCACATCCTGGGCGCGGCAAAGGTCACCGGGCAGTTGGCGCCGGGCTGGAACGTGGGCACGGTGCAGGCCGTGACGCAGCGCGAGGAGGCGACGCTGCGGAATGGCGGGATCGAATCGAAGTACGGCGTGGAACCCTTGAGCTATTACGGCGTGTTCCGCGGCATGCACGAGATGAATGACCGGCGCCAGGGCATCGGGGTCATGACCATGACCACGACCCGGTTCTTCGACGGCGCCAGCGACCCGCTGCGCGATCAAGTGAACCGCAGCTCCGTGGTCGCGGCGATGGATGGCTGGACGTTCCTCGACGCCAAGCGCACTTGGGTGATCTCGGGTTACGCGACGGGATCCGCGTTGCAGGGCACCCCGGCGCGCCTGACCACGATCCAGCGGGGCTTCCCGCACTACTACCAGCGCCCGGACCGGCCCGACCTGGGCGTGGACCCCACGGCCACTTCGCTTACCGGCTGGGGCTCGCGGTTGTGGCTCAACAAGCAGCAGGGCAAGGTGCTGCTCAATGCCGCGGTCGGCGCGATCTCACCCGGCTTCGACAACAACGACCTCGGCTTCCTGTTCGGTGGCGACGTCGTGAACGCGCACGTGTTCACCGGCTATCAGTGGGATGTGCCGAAGGGCTGGCGGCAATACGCCAACGTCCTGGGCGCGGTGGTGTCGTCATGGGACTTTGGCGGCAACAGCACGCTCAAGGGCGGATGGCTCGGCTTCAATATCGAACAGCGCAACAACTGGAGCTGGAACGGCAGCACGTTCATGCAGGGCACCGCCTTCAGCCCACGCAAGACGCGCGGCGGGCCGCTCATGCTCTCCAAGCCGAACGCCAATGTGGATCTTTACTTCGACACGAATGGACGGAAGCCGCTGTTCTGGTCCATCGGCACAAGCCCGTTCTTCTCGGCGGACGGCTCGTGGTCGCAGTCGGTGAATCCGCGTGTGCAATGGCGACCCAGGTCGAACCTCGGTCTCGAGTGGGGCCCCGAGTTCTACCGTGGCCACACCGACACGCAGTTCCTGAGGAACGTGAGCGGCAGTGTGGCAACGGGCTCGCAGTTCGCCCAGCTCGAGCAAACCCAGTGGTCCGTGAACCTGCGCGCCGACTATGCGATCACGCCAAACGTGAGCTTCCAGTTGTTCGTGCAGCCGCTGGTGTCCACGCTGCGCTACCACGACATGCGGGAACTGGCCCGCTCGCGCTCGTACGAGTTCGTGCCGGTGGCGCCGCCGGCGAACTACCTCCAGAACCGAAGCGGCACCCAGGGTTCGCTTCGCGGCAACGCCGTCGTGCGTTGGGAGTACCTGCCGGGATCGAGCGCGTATTTCGTGTGGACGCAGGAGCGCGCCGACGAGGACCGCGTGGACGAATTCGACGTGAGCCACTCCTACAAAGTGATGTCGCACGCCCCGGCGAACAATGTGTTCCTGGTGAAGGTGGCGCACCACTTCGATATCTAGGTCGTTCGGCAACTGGCGTCACGTCGGGGGGAAGCCCTCTTTCGACTGGCAAAACGCTCGTCGGCCGCTTCCTGCGGCCTCCTCGCTCGGCGTTCGGCCTGCTCCGCCTTCCATGGCTCCCGCAGGCCTCTCGACGTTTGCCACTCGAAAGAGGGCTACCCCCCCGGGCGCAACTATCGCCCGCCGCGCATGACGTCGAGCATGCCGGGCTCGGCGCCGCCCTGACGCGTAGCGGCTTCGGACTCGGGCGCCGAGTCGCCTTCGCCGGGAGCGAGGAACAGGTTCTGCTCGAGGCCGTGCTGGCGGTCGTAGAGGTCGCGGTAGCGTCCGGCGTGCGCGTAGAGCGCGTCGTGGTTCCCGCGCTCCACGATACGACCGTCCTCCACCACGAGGATCTGGTCGGCCCGGCGGATCGTCGAGAGACGGTGCGCGATCACGAACGTGGTGCGGCTCTGCATGAGGTGCTGGAGGCCGGCCTGGATGAGCGCCTCGCTCTCGGAATCGAGACTCGACGTTGCCTCGTCGAGGATCAGGATGCGGGGATCGGCGAGGATCGCGCGCGCGATGCTGACGCGTTGTCGCTGGCCGCCCGAGAGCTTCACGCCGCGCTCGCCGACCACCGTGTCGAGCCCTTCGGGGAAGCGGTCGGCGAACTCGTCCACGCGGGCGATGCGACAGGCCTCCCGCACCTCGGCCTCCGAGGCCAGCGGCCTCGAGAACGCCACATTCTCGCGAATGGTGCCCGCGAACAGGAACGTGTCCTGAAGCACCACGCCCAACTGCGTGCGGTAGTGGTCCAGCCGCACCGTCGCCAAATCCACGCCGTCCACCGTGAGATGCCCGGCCCCCGGGGTATGAAACGCCGTGATGAGCCCGATGATCGTGCTCTTGCCCGAGCCCGAAGAACCCACCAACGCCGTGACGCTCCCGGCGGGGGAGGTAAACGAGACGTCCTTCAGCACTGGTTTGTCGACCTCGTAGGCGAAGTCCACGTGCTCGAACCTGACGTCGCCCCGCACGGTGCCCAGCGCGACCGTGCGACGGGGGTCGGCGTCCTCGCGCGACTCGGCCATCACCTCGCGCGTGCGCTCGAGCCCGGCCAGCGACTCGGTGAGCTGCGTTCCGATCGAGACGATCTGGAAGATGGGGGCGATCAGGAAGCCGAGGAACATGGTGTACGTGAAGTAACCACCCAGCGTGAGCTGGCCGTCGAGGATGTGCCGCGTGCCCACGAACATGATGATGGCACCCACGAGCCCCAGCAGCAGCGAGCTCGACAGCTGCATCACGGACTGCGCCGTGAGCGTGGCGAGCACGTTGTCGAGCAGGCGCTTCACCCCCGCGGCGAAAACACCCTGCTCGCGCTCCTCCGCGTGATAGCCCTTGACCGTGCGCACCGCGCCCAGGGACTCGGTGAGCCGACCCTGCACCTCGGCGCTGATCTTGCCGCGCTCGCGGAAGATGGGGCGCATGGTGGTGAACGCGCGGTTCAGTATGAACGTGAATCCCAGCAAGACGGCCGCCGTGATGAGGGTCATCATGGCGTTGATGCGCAGCAGCACGGCCAGCGACAGCACCGCGGTGAGCAGGCCGCCCACGAACTCCACGAGACCCGTGCCGATCAGGTTTCGTACGCCCTCCACGTCGCTCATGATGCGCGACACGAGCGACCCGGTCTTGTTGGAGTCGTAGTACGAGACGGGAAGTCGCGAGATATGCGCCTGCACCCGGGCGCGCATCTCGGCGATGAGCCGCTGCGCCTCCTTGGAGAGCAGCTGGGTCAGCGTGAACGACGTGGCGCCCTGGATGACCGTGGCGACCACGACGCCGCTGACCAGCGGCAGCAACAGCTCAGCCTGGCGCTTGCCGATCACGTCGTCGATGAGCGACTTGGCGGACCACGGTAGCACCAGCCCACTCACGCGATTGATCGCCATGAGCAGCAGGCCCAAGCCCAGCATCCAGCGCCGCGGGCGCACCAGTGCCCACACGTCCGGCCAGATGGCGCGCAGGTTCACGGGAGGCTTGCTCGGGGCAACGGCGACTCGAGGTGGGGCGGCTGCGGACATGCGGGACTCCGGGGAAGAGGGCGAACCGGAACCTTAGCACGCGCTCGGGCGTGGTTCGGCGAGTAGCGCGGTCCCTTCCAGATGCTCCAGACCGTGTGACGATGCGCATCGCCGCCGCTATACTCCCGAAGTTCGTCGAAGCCCAACCCTGAGGATGAGAGCTGCCGTGAGCCACGTTTCCGAACTTCGCCTCCGCGATGCCGGCGTCGAGGCTGCGCGTAGCAAGCTGCTGTCCGGCGAGAGCTTGTCGCAGGAAGACGGCGTCCGGCTGTTCGACGCGCCGATCATGGAGCTCGGACGGCTGGCGCACGCGACCGCGCGCGACCGGCACGGCGACCGCGTGTACTTCACCGTGAATCGTCAGTTGAACCCCACGAACGTGTGCGTGCTCGCCTGCAAGTTCTGCGATTACGCCAAGAAGCCCGACGCACCCGGCGCCTACACGATGACGAAGGAGCAGATCCTGTCGCACGTGGATCCGGAGATCACCGAGATCCACATCGTGGGCGGGCTCCACCACAAGTGGCGGTTCGACGACTACCTCAACATCATCCGCTGGGTGAAGGAGAAGAAGCCGGACCTCTCGGTCAAGGCCTACACAGCGGTCGAGATCGACTTCTTCTGCCGCCTCACGAAAAAACCGGCCGAGTGGGTGCTCGGCGAACTCAAGGCCGCGGGACTGGACGCACTTCCGGGTGGCGGCGCCGAGGTGTTCAGCGAACGCGTGCGACGCGAGCTGTTCCACCAGAAGATCGGCGCCCGGCGCTGGCTGGAGATCCACGAGGTGGCGCATCGCCTGGGCATCCCCAGCAACTCCACACTGCTCTACGGCCACATCGAGACCCACGCCGAGCGCGTGCAACACATGATCGACCTGCGCGACCTCGAACGCCGTGCCCCGGGGTTCTTCGCGTTCATCCCGTTGGCGTTCCAGCCCGGCGTGACCGGGCTCGTGCGGCGCCAGGCGTCGGCGATCGAGGACTTGAAGACCATCGCGGTCTCGCGGCTCGTGTTCGACAACGTGCCGCACGTGAAGGGCTACTGGATCATGCTGGGGCAGGACACTGCCGCGGCCGCGCTGCACTTCGGCGCCAGCGACCTGGACGGAACCATCGGCCAGGAAAAGATCGCGCACGCGGCTCTGGCGAAGAGCCCGGTGGGCATGGCCGAGTCCGGCATGGTGCAGATGATCCGTGAGGCCGGGAAGATCCCGGTGCAGCGCGACGCGCTCTATCGGGTCATCCGCGAATACGCACGCCAGGCCCAGCCTGCTGCCGCCACGCCCGCCGCCGCGGCCTCGCCGGCGGCCGCGAGCGCCTAGGGGCGCGCATGGCCCATACGCATTCGCCCGCATTCCTCAAGCTCGTCGAGGACGCCAAGCGCCGCGTCAAGGCGTTCACGATCGACGAGTTCCTGTCACGGCTCCAGGCGGGCGAGCGCTACGTCCTGCTGGACGTGCGCGAGGACTCGGAGTGGGCGCAGGGCCATCTGCCCGGCGCACACCACCTCGGCCGGGGCGTCCTGGAGCGCGACATCGAACAGGCCGTGCCCGAAAAGGACGCCCCGCTCGTGCTTTACTGTGGCGGCGGGTTCCGCAGCGCGCTGTCGGCGGACAACCTGGCGAAGATGGGTTACACCAACGTCACCTCGCTCGACGGTGGCTGGCGCGGCTGGAACGAGCGCGGGCTGCCCACGGTGAGACCGGAATCGTAGCCGCGTCTCGCCACTCACGGCCCCGGCCAGGGAAGACCACGTGCTCGACTCCACCGCCCCGCTGTTCCACAGCCAGCGCTACACCGATCCGCAGAAGGTGCTCGAGGCGATCTTCGGCTACCTCGAGTTCCGGCCCGGACAGCGCCACGTGATCGACGCGGTGCTCGCCGGCCGCGACTGCATCGGCGTCATGCCCACAGGCGCTGGCAAGTCGCTCACGTTCCAGATCCCCGCGCGCATCCTGCCGGGCGCGGTGCTGGTGATCTCGCCGCTCATCTCGCTCATGAAGGATCAGGTGGACGCGCTCGTGCGCCTCGGCTTTCGCGCCACCACCGTGAACTCCACGCTCGAGTCCGCGGAGCGCCGCGAGCGTTTGGCGGCCTTCCGGCGCGGCGAGATCGAGCTGCTCTACCTCGCTCCCGAGGCGCTCGAGGGCTCGCTGCGCAACTTCATCTCCGACTGCCCGGTAAGCCTGGTCGTGGTGGATGAAGCGCATTGCATCAGCCACTGGGGCCACGACTTCCGCCCAGCCTACCGAAAGCTCGCCGGCTTGAAGCAGGAGCTGGGCGAGATCCCGGTGCTGGCGCTCACCGCCACCGCGACGCGGCGCGTGGCCGGCGACATCATCCGCCAGCTCGGCATGCGCAAGCCGGACGGATTCAAGGGCTCGTTCTTCCGTTCCAACCTGCGCATCACCGCGGTGAAAAAGGGCGCGGGCAAGGAGTCCCACGGCCGGGTGCGAGCCGCGCGCAACGTGCGCAAGGACTTGCTGGCGCTGCTACGCACACGTCGGGGCGAGAGCGCCATCGTCTATTGCATGAGCCGGCGCAGCGTGGAATCCACCGCCGAGTTCCTCGTCGCCAACGGCATCAAGGCGGCCCCCTACCACGCCGGTCTCGCGGACGAAGTGCGCGCCCGGCACCAGGACGCGTTCGCACGCGATGACGTGGACGTGATCGTGGCCACCGTGGCGTTCGGCATGGGCATCGACAAGAGCAACGTGCGGCTGGTCGTGCATCGCGACATGCCCCGGAGCATCGAGGCGTGGGTGCAGGAGATCGGCCGCGCCGGACGGGACGGCCTGCCGAGCGAGTGCATCGTGTACTTCTCGTGGGCCGACGTCATCGCATACGACACGTTCCTGGACGGTGTGGAGGACCCCGCGCTGCGCGAGGAGACGCGGCGGAAGACCGTGGACCTGTTCCGCCTGCTCGACGGCAGCGGCTGCCGCCACCAGGCGGCGTGCGCGCACTTCGACGAGAAGCTCGAGCCATGCGGCACGGTGTGCGACACCTGCTCGGGGCAGGGTATTGACTCGCTCGTCGTGGCGTCCGGAATGATCACGGCCTCCGGCCGTGTGCGCGGCGCGGGCGCAGCCGCCGCAACGCTGTCGGACGACGCGCTCGAACGATTCGAGCGCCTGCGCGCGGTGCGCAAACGGCTGGCCGACGCGGAGGGCGTGCCGGCCTACATCGTGTTCAGCGACGCCGCGCTCCGCGGGATGGCCGAGCGCCGGCCACGCTCCGCGGCGGAGCTGCTGGAGGTCCCGGGAGTGGGACCGGTGAAGCTCGAGCGCTACGGCGCGGCATTCCTCGAGTCGCTGGC